>WBUQ01000015.1 GCA_008933635.1 Desulfobulbaceae bacterium
AAAAACGGTGACCGGATAACCCCGTCGCGCCAGCTGGAAGGCGCAACTGAGGCCCGCGGGTCCTGCGCCGACCACGGCTATCTTTTCGGCCATGGTTTCGGTGCTCAGCTTTTTATGCGCAAGGCCTTGGGCGATGCCGTAATCGCCGATCCATCGTTCGAAGGCGGCGATATTGACACCCTGGCCTTCTTTTTGATTACGATTGCAGGCGGTTTCGCAGGGAAAGGGACAGATCCGACCGCAGCTCGCCGGGAAAGGGGTGGTTTTGCTGGCCTCGTGCCAGGCCAGTTCGTAGGATTCCTGCCGGCTTCGCTTCTTCAGCTCGGTCTGCTTGACCGTGGTCAGCCAGGCGCGGATGTGGTTGCCGGCGGGACAGGCACCGGTGCAGGGGGGAGTCTGCCTGAGATAGACGGGGCATTTGTGGCTATGATCGCCGAAAGCGACGACGCGGGTAAGTCCCGTCTCTTCGCTGAACGGCGGATACTGCCAGTTCCGGCTGGTATCAAGGATTCTCTGTGATTTCTCGAATACATTTTCCATCCGTTCCACCTTTGGGATCAGGTTTTAAAAACGGATATGCGCCGACTGGTTAAAGGTGGTCCGGGCATTGCGGTAGTTGTCGATCATATCCTTTTCGAACTCCAGACCGGTTGCCGCAAAAAAATGTTTCCATCCAACCCGGTCAATCCATTCGCCGATCCGTTCCCACGGTTTGCCTTCTCCGGCGTAGACCTCGAGGATCCGGCGCACCACCGCATTGACCTCCGGCCAGCGCGGCGGGTTGTTGGGAAGGTTCTGCGCCACCAGACAGCCCATGGCCGGCTTCGACCGAGCGTTGGAATTTTTGCCGCCCACCCAGACGCCGATTTTCGAATGCTCGGGATGGCTGATCTCCATAACCGGACACGCCCCGAAACAGGCGCCGCAATACATGCACTTGGCCGGGTCCACCAACAGCGACGGACGACCGTTGACCACCGTCGGCCGGATTGCCGCCACCGGACAGCGGGCGACGACTTTCGGCAGCTCACAGGTAGTGGCGAGGATCTCATGGTTCACCCGCGGCGGGCGGGTATGTTTGACGATAATGGCGATATCGGTCTGGCCGCCGCAGTTGATCGCACAGCAGGAGGTCGATAGCCGGACCTTGGCGGGCAGACGCCAGTTGGTGAAATACTCGTAGAGATTGTCCATCACCGACTTCACCACCCCGGAGGCATCGGTGGCCGGGATGTCGCAATGCAGCCAGCCTTGGGTGTGGGCCATGTTGGTAATGCACGGTCCGATACCCCCGACGGGTAAACCGATGGCCTCAAGAGCCCTGATCATCGGCTCGACATTGCTCTCGTCGGCAGTCATCAGCTCGACATTATTGCGCATCGTGAACCTCAGATACCCGTCCGCATATTTGTCGGCGATATCGCAGATCTTTCGAATCAGGTCGACGGAATCCTGCCTGGGAGTTCCAGCCCGAACCGTATAGAGGACATCTCCGCTGAAAGCCGTGTGTTTCAACACCCCCGGCTTCGGTATAACATGAGATTTCCAGGCCCCATAATTCTTTTGTACCACGGGATGCAGCGCCTCCCGGTAATCACGCGGACCCGACTCGACGGTCTTCCAGGGGATTTTGTCGCTCATCTGTTGCTCCATCTCAGTGTTTTACCGATTTCAGTATTCCGATTTGTAATACGGATTGCTGCGCGGTCGTGTCACCATGTCGACCGAGACCGGCAGGCCGACACCGTCGAGGAAGTGTTTGAGGCCGATCCGTTCGATGGTTTCGCCCACCCTCTCGTGCTCAAAGCCGTTATCGGTCCACCAGTCGATGATGCTCTGGCTGAGGTCAATGAAGGCAGCGATGTCTTCATCCGTCTCCATTTTCATGAACGGCACGATCACCGTGCCGCCCATCGCCCCCACCTTCAAGGTGTTTTTGCCGCCGAGCAGCAAGGCCACGCCTCTCTCCCGGCCAGGGGACAATGCTTCGGTCATGACATTGATGCAGTGCATGCAATGGACGCAATTGCCATTATCAATCACCGGCAGCGAATCCAGCAAGGATATGGCCCGGGTGGGACACCGGTTGATGACATTATTGACCAGATACTCCATGCCGTTGCGGGCGATCCAGGCCGACAGTGCCAGGGAATCCACCTGGATGGTATCCCGCCAGATGCCGATGACCGCCATGTCCGAACGGAAGATGGAGTTGGTGCAGTCGTTTGGGCAGCCGGAAAACTTGAACTTGAATTTATAATTGTAGGACGGGCGATGGATATCCCCGGTGAAATGCCTTAGGACGTCGTAGTGCACCCGCAAGGTGTCGTAGCAGGCGTGCTCGCAGCGGGCGGGCCCGACGCAGGAGGTACCGGTCCGCATGGCCGGGCCGGCGCCGCCGAGGTCCCAGCCTGCCTGATTGATTTCATCAAAGCACTCCTGGACACTCGCCTCCTTTATCCCCTGCAGCATGATATCGCCGGTCTGCCCATGCAGGGCGATGATACCGGAGCCATGTTTCTCCCAGGTGTCGCAGAGCTCGCGCAGCAATCTGGTGTTGTAGTGGAGTCCTGGTGCCGGTTGGACCCGGAGAGTGTGAAATTCGTGGGCTTCCGGAAAGCGGTCGGCGATTTTCGAGCGGCGGGTGACAACGCCGCTGCCGTAGCCGCGCACGGTGACCAGTCCGCCCTCCCAGTAGCCGGTTTTGGTCTGGTACGAATATTCAAGCTGATCGAGAACGCCACGGAGCATCGGCTTGCGGGTTCGTTCCGTCAGTTCCTTGATACCACGGATGAAACTGGGCCACGGTCCCTTTTCCAATTCGGCAAGCATTGGGGTGGGATATAGGAATGCATTCTTTTCCAGCACAGCATCGTTTTCCGGCTCATTGCCGGTATCAGAACTGGACATAGAGCTACTCCACAGTATGAGAAGCGGATTGTTATGGCTGGATTGATTAATCCAGCGGACTGAGAAAGCTGTTGTTGTCCTCCATCATTGGCGAATCCTCTTCATTCGCCCGGGATATCCATGCCCTGGCTTATTCAAAGTGAAAGAGGAGCGACTTGGTTTGATTTGAGTCAATTATGCAGCAGATTATTTGAATGATGATAACAAAAATATTGATTTTTAGCCAGGGCTCGGCCCCAGAAAGCGATGCTGTCCAGCGACCGCCATCAATTTCCCGCTTCCCAATTTTCAGGTTACAGCCTGCCTATATCCATCTGCGCACCTTGGCCTTGTACCGTCGGTAGGCATCGTCGAATATTGTCTCCATCCGCTTTTCTTCCCGCCGGATAAAGATGACATCGAACACCATACCAAGCGCCGGGACGGCGAACCAGGGTCCCACCGTGCCGAACAGGCAGGCTATACCCGACAACATTAGAAGAATTCCGACATACATCGGGTTCCGCGTAACGCGGAAAGGACCGCTTGTGACCATTGCCGCCGGAACGCCGTCAGGATTGGAGGTCGTCCTGTTGCGGACGAAGACTAGTAAGGCATGAAGAATGAGGGCCGCACCGACAAGCAGCGGAACAAGCCCGACAAGATTCCACGGTAACACGAAGATCCGCGCGATCGGCATGCAGGCGTGCGCAGCCGCCATGGCTACCAACGCTGCCACCACGTAAATAGGCGGCTTCGCTATCATCTTCTTCCTCCTGGTAATTTCCTGAAGTATTACCTGTCTGTCTCAACGTCATAAGGATGACGCTGTCAGCAATAATTTTTGTTTCCTTGTGCCCATGGTTGAGGAGATCGGCCGCGTTACCCTAGAGACACGAGTGAATTGAAAGATCTCTATTATCCCTGTCCATTGAATGGTATCGTGAAGTTGGGGAAAAAACCAGATTTCACGAGCCACATGCAAGACGGCACCATTGATGCGTGCTCCCTGTTGATAAAAGAGGAGGTTGAAGCAGCGACATGCCGAAAGGTCTGGATATCTCGGTCTCATCGGAAGCCGGCGGACTTGATGTCGCCATGGGGATGGCGGCAAAGATACTGCCGCGGTTACCATAAAGCCAAGGCCGGCGAAAAATCGGATTGTTCGCCGGGAAAGTTTATCCGGTAAAACAGCACGTTCTCTCAACACCTGCATCCTTATCAGAGCACCCAAGACCACTTACTTGGTCAATTGAGCTTGCCGCCGGTTTTCCAGTGATTAGGGTGGTAGCAGTTTACTGACTTGAAAGTCCAATTGTGCAGTCGACCATCGCGGTAGATAATGATGCCAACGATAGGATTGACGCACCAAGCGATTATCAGAAAAGGAGGCAGTCATATGCATAAGAGGGAAATAAAAAACAATATTTATTGGATGGGGGCAATCGATTGGGATAGGCGTCTTTTTGACTCTTTGATCCCGCTCCCCGACGGAACGACGTATAACGCATACCTTATTCAAGGAAGCGAGAAAACCGTCCTGATCGATGCGGTTGAACCGGAAATGGTCGAGTTGCTGATGGCCCAACTTGATGAGATTTCCCGGGTGGATTATGTGGTCTCCCAACATGCCGAACAAGATCATTCCGGATCGATTCTCCACGTCCTTACACGGTATCCCGAGGCAAAAGTCGTCACAAGTGCCAAAGCCAAGGCAATGCTTATCGATCTCCTGCACATTGCCGAAGAAAAATTCATCACGGTTGCCGACGGCGAGTCACTTTCTCTAGGTGATAAGACGCTGAAATTTATTTTTACACCCTGGGTGCACTGGCCGGAAACAATGGTGACCTACCTCGAAGAGGATCGGATCCTCTTCAGTTGCGATTTCTTCGGCGCACACATTGCCAGCAGCGATCTTTTTGTGACCGACCAGGGGCGCGTGTATGAGGCCGCAAAACGATATTTTGCCGAGATCATGATGCCTTTCCGGAATGTGATTCAGAAAAATATCGAGAAATTGGTGCCTTACGATATCGACATGATTGCTCCAAGCCACGGTCAGATCTACAACAAGCCGGATTGGATCATCGACGCCTACCAGGACTGGGCGATCAATCCTCCCCATAACGTCGTGACATTTCCCTTTGTGTCCATGCATGGCAGCACTCGAAAAATGGTCGATTACCTGACAGCATCCCTGACCGAACGGCAGGTCCGTGTCGAGCTGTTCAACCTGCCCGTTACCGATATCGGCAAGCTCGCGATGTCGCTGGTGGATGCAGGAACAATTGTTATCGGAACTCCCACAGTTCTGACCGGACCGCATCCGATGGCGGCATATTGCGCTTTTCTGGCGAATGCCCTGCGGCCCAAGGCACGTTATCTATCCATTGTCGGTTCGTATGGATGGGGCGGCAAGGTCGTTGAATCTCTCGCAGGGATGATCCCGAACCTCAAAGTTGAAGTGCTCGACCCAATTCTGAGCAAAGGTGTCCCATCACAAAATGAATTTGACGCGCTTGACCGATTGGCCGACACCATTGCCGCAAAACACAAAGAGAGTAACTTCAAGATGTAGCAGATTCATAAAAGGGTGATGAACAGCCAGCTGGCTAAGTAAAAGAAGTGTAATTTCGACAAACAACCATCAAAAGGAGGATCTACATGTTTTGCTTCCAGTGTCAGGAAACCGCAAAAAACACCGGCTGCACCGTCAAGGGTGTGTGCGGCAAACCGGAGGAAACAGCCAATCTACAGGATTTGCTTATTTTCGTACTGCGAGGTATCGCCGTATACGGCGAAAAGCTCAAGGAACTCGGGCAACCGGACCATTCCAATGATGACTTCGTCCTGCAAGGGCTTTTTGCAACTATCACTAACGCCAACTGGGCGAATGAACGTTTTGTCAGTATGGTCGAGGATGGCCTGGTTCGGCGCGACAAACTGAAGGCAGCCTTCCTGGCCGCCTATAAGGCCAAAAATGGCAAGGATTTTGACGGCGTTCTGCCGGATGCAGCCACTTGGACCGGTGCGACATCAACATTTGCAGAGAAAGCCAAATCCGTGGGTGTGCTGAGCACGGCGCATGAAGACGTTCGTTCCCTCCGTGAACTCTTGATCATCGGCCTCAAAGGCATTGCCGCCTATGCCGAACATGCGGCAGTCCTTGGTTTTCGCAAGAGCGAGATCGACGATTTCATGCTTGAAGCTCTGGCCTCAACGACCAAGGATCTCTCTGTTGATGAGATGATTGCCCTGGTTATGAAGGCCGGCAGTATGGCAGTAACCACGATGGCCCTGCTGGATGAGGCCAATACCACAACCTATGGCCATCCGGAAATCACCCAGGTCAATATCGGCGTGGGCAAGAATCCAGGTATTCTCATCAGCGGCCATGACTTGAAAGACATGGAGGAACTGCTCAAGCAGACAGAGGGGACCGGCGTCGATGTCTATACCCACGGTGAAATGTTACCGGCCAACTATTATCCTGCCTTCAAGAAATACCCGCACTTTGTCGGAAACTACGGCGGCTCGTGGTGGCATCAGAATGTCGAGTTTGAATCTTTTAACGGACCGATGCTGTTGACCACCAACTGCCTGGTACCACTCAAAAAGGACAACACCTATCTTGATCGTCTCTATACTACCGGAATTGTCGGTTATGATGGGGCAAAATACATTCCTTTCAGGACATCTGGTGGAGCAAAGGATTTCTCGGCTATGATCAGCCAGGCCAAGGCCTGTAAGCCTCCAACGGAAATTGAAACAGGTTCCATCGTCGGTGGATTTGCCCACCATCAGGTTCTGGCCCTGGCCGATAAGGTAGTGGATGCGGTCAAGTCGGGAGCCATCAAGCGCTTTGTAGTCATGGCCGGCTGCGATGGCCGTCATACTTCGCGGAATTATTATACCGAAGTGGCTGAAAATCTTCCCAAGGACACGGTCATTCTCACCGCCGGTTGTGCCAAGTTCCGTTATAACAAGCTCAATCTCGGTGATATTGGCGGCATTCCCCGGGTACTTGATGCAGGTCAGTGCAATGATTCCTATTCCCTGGCAATTATTGCCCTCAAACTGAAAGAGGTTTTCGGCCTTGCCGACATCAATGAGCTGCCCGTTTCCTACGATATTGCCTGGTATGAGCAGAAGGCCGTGGCGGTGCTGCTTGCATTACTCTTTCTTGGCGTGAAAGGCATCCGTCTCGGACCGACCCTGCCGGCCTTTCTGTCACCCAATGTAGCCAAGGTTCTTGTCGATAACTTTAACATCAAGCCAATTGGCACAGTACAAGAGGATATCGCTGCAATGATGGCCGGCAGGTAGGAGACCTTGCTTCTCTTCGGAGATAAAGCGGAACGTCCTGTGCTGCCTGGTCAATCAGCCTGGACTGAGAACCAGGGATGGAGGGGTGCTTCTCAGCGAATCAAACGGACAATATTATAAGGGGTTCCCGCCAAGGGCGAGCCTGCTCCAGTTGGAGAGCAGGCTCGCCCTGTTTTGCTGCCCGTATTGCATTCATTGAAGAAATGTTGGTGCTCGTTTTTGATCGCTACGCGCGGAATACATCAATCGTAAACTCTGCGTGGTGTGTGTTTATTTTTTTTCAGTATGCGTTGCTCGCATAGTTTTCGCCAACTCCTTGATTTCCCCGAGATCCTTGGTCATCTCATTCCAGCCGTACCAGTAGGCGTAATCTGGATTGACATGGAAAAATGCCTGATAGGCACGCATTCGATGCTTCATGTACATCTGCACCAGAACCTGGTCGATGAAGGAGAGATCGTCGAGCTTTTCATTCCAGTTCGCACCGTTGGTATGCATGAATGTCAACAGGAAGGGGTAATTGAAGGGATACCCTTCAGGCTTTTTGATAATGCCTTCCTTATACAGCGCGGCAACCGTTCCAATGGCATCAGCCATGAGCCTGTCCGATTTCTGCAAAATGGCATCGCCCATTTCCAGCTGTTCCCTGGCATATTTTTCTGAATGGCAACCCGCGCAGGTCTTTATCATCGTGTTGCGATGCTTCTCCCAGGATTCCTGATCAAGCCTGACCATGTCGACGGCCTTGACGGCATCGAGGATCGGTGTAGCCTCGCCGGTCTCAGGGTTGAGCACACCAAGAGCCTTGAGTATTGTCACCCTGTCGGCAGCTGCCTGCTTGTCCTCGGGCAGGGGCAGCCGCACACCGAGAAACCCCCAGGCAGTATGATTGGCATGATTCCCGTCAGGCATATGACATTGCTGGCAACTCGGAGCGGCCGCCTCATTCGGTAGATCACCTTCTTTTTGGATGTAGTAGCGCGCCCCGTGTTTGGAACTGGACCACATTTCCCATTGCGGATGGTCGTATCCCATGTGGCATTGCTGACACGCCCTGGGATTCATTGCTTCTTTCTTAGAGAAGGCGTGACGGGTATGGCATTCATCGCAGGAGTTGGTCTGGTATCGATACCCCTTGTCTCGCAGCTCTTTTTTCTGCTCCTCGGTTTTGATTCCCATGTTGTGGCAACCGCCGCATCCTCTTCCGCCTTCGATGAGCTCGTCCGGGGCGAAGTGAGTGGCCGGAATCGCATTCAGGGATGTCCATCCGTAATTATGCTTGCCGCTGGCAAACTGGTTAAACTGATCTTCATGGCATTCAGCACACACCTTTTCATCAGGCATCTGCGCCAGTTTGGCGTCTTCTGCCTTCATGTGCTTGTCGCCATGGCAGGTCGAGCAGGTCACGTCACTGCCGGAATGCTTGCTGACCTGCCAATCCTTGACCTGGCCGGGGGAAATCGTGGTATGACAGTCGACACAGGGGTCGCCGGCAAACACCCCCCCTGTGTAGCCCAGCACTGCCATGGACATTAAACTGATTGCCGCCATCTTCATGTGCATTCTGCATCCTCCTTTGAGATACGTACAACAATGTTCTCATAGGGCAGCAACACTGGGATAAATCCGAATTGGTTCAGGTGTTCACCAGCAAAATGCCTGATGGCGCCAGGAAATCACCCGGCTTCATCCTTTTGGCCACACGCCCCGCCCCCAGGCAATCTGCCTGTTCCCGGTCTGGCATATCAATCCCTTCCTTGTATTGACGATTGAATCCCTAACACAATATCTTATCTTCAAGTATGTTTTGAAGTCAAGCCGGCGCAGTTGGAACATGTCGATCTCCTTTCTCGAAACCTCGGAAGCTGGAAATGGGCATCAGCTTGGAGTGGATATCCAAGGATACCGGCCGAAGCGGCAAAAATAGTATTTATATCCTCTTGTCAGCATGGACCAATCTGCAGGTCGGGTCGCCCGAATTACAGCTATGCCACTTTGTATTTCCATGGGGATCCAGAACAATAGCTCGGCTATCTCAACGGCGTTTTCCACGGTCTTCCTTTTGTCCGGATTCACCTGGCAGCACGTCACCGGCGGCAGCATGCCCTGGCTGAGGATCTGTTCGATATCGATGCCGCTTCTACCTCTTTGTTGCCATATCCCGTCCGGTTCCATCTTCAGAAATTCGAGGCGCTCTTTCTTTGGCAAACACTTCATTGCCGAATGGGACTCTACCCCCATACCTGCATACCTACCCGGTTGAAGTATCTTTTAATCGATGCGCTGCGGGAGATTAGGAATTATTCATAACAAAATAAATGAGCAGTAAGATTGACTTAGATCAAGTATCTTGCCAATTCTCTTTGGTAGAATGGAGGAAATGGTGCATGCGTTCTCGAAGTTGGAGATGACTTTTGTGGTATCTACCTGGAAAGGAGAATATCGAGATGAAAATCGACAGACGTGATTTTTTGCGGGGAGCAGTCAGCACGGGCTGTGCCCTGGCGCTGGGCCTGCGTTTCTTCCATTTCTCGGACGATCCGGCGCAGGCGGCGGAGATCGAGCAGTTCGTCCGCTCGACCTGTTCGCCGAACTGCACCGGGGCCTGCGGCTTCAAGGCCAGGGTTACCAACGGCCGGATCAGCACCCTGATCCAGGCGGCGGACTACCCCGAGGATTCCTACAATCCGCGCGGCTGCCTGCGCGGATTGTCGATGATGGACCTGATATACGGCAAGGACCGGCTGAAATACCCGCTGATCCGCACCGGCGCCCGCGGCAGCGGCGAGTTCCGGCGGGCCTCATGGGACGAGGCCCTTGACTACGCCGCAGAAAAACTCAAAGAGATCGCCGGCAAATATGGCCCGGAGGCGATTGCCGCCACGATCCAGGTACCCGGCACCGGCTATGTCCAGAAGGGGGCGCTGGTGGCCCTTACCGGTCTGGCCCGCTGGACCATGCACCACGGCTATGACCAGAACGGCGACCTGCCGATGTTCTGGCCGATGACCTTCGGAGTCCAGAGCGAGGAACTGGAATCGCTGGAATGGGTCAACGCCCGGACCACGATGATCTTCGGCTCGAACGTGATCCAGACCCGCCTTCCCGATGCCCATCACCTGATCGAAGCAAAGCGGAGGGGTCGGGTGGTGGTCGTCGATCCCGATTTCTGCAGCACCGCCGCCAAGGCCGACGAGTGGCTGCCGATCAAGGCCGACACCGATGCCGCCCTGGCGCTCGGCATGGCAAAGGTCATCATCGAACGTCAACTCTACGATGCGGAGTTTCTCCGCGACTTCACCGATTTTCCCATCCTGGTCCGCCAGGACAACGGCAAACGGCTGCTGGCCGGCGATGTCGCCGATCTGGCAATGGAGGCTTCAACCAGGACCATTCCCGATTACCGCCGGCTCTTCGTGATCAGCAGCGGCGGCGGCTTCCGCATCCTCGACCCCGAGAACCTGGCGGCGACTGCAGCCGAGCTCGAGGGTGAGTTTGAGGTGACGCTGGCGGACGGCAGCTCCGTCAAGGTTCATACGGTTCTCACCGCCCTCAAAAAAGTGCTGGCCGACTACGATCTCGACACGGTGGCATCGATCACCGGACTGGAGGCGAAGCAGATCGAACGGGTGGCCGTCGACGCCGCGACCAATACGCCGATCCATATCATCTACGGGGCCAGCAACTACCAGTGGTACAACGGCGATCTCAAGGGCCGGGCTCTGTCGCTTTTGCCGGTGCTGACCGGCAGCATCGGCAAGAGCGGGGCCGGCATCTCCACCTATGCCGGTCAGTACCGCATCCGCTTCGACCTGAAGAGCTGGTGGTTCCCGGAGGACGGCAAACTCAACTGGGTGGCTTATCTCCATTTCCTGCAGGGCAAGGGGCCGAATTACCCGAAGAACGGTATCAAGGCGATGGTCGGGGCCTGGGGCAACCCCTTCGACCAGCACAACATGAGCAACATCCTGAAAGACCGGGCCGCCTCGGGCGAACTGGAATTCATCATGACCACCGATTTCCAGATGACCACCAGCTGCCTGTGGTCCGACGTGGTCTTCCCCGCCCCGTCCTGGTACGAGAAGCATGATCTCACCGCCACCATCCTCCACCCCTACCTGCAGCTGCAGCAGCCGGCGATCAAGCCGCTGTTCGAGAGCAGGAGCGAACTGTGGATCTTCCGCGAACTGGCCAAACGACTGAATCCGGCCTTTGCAAAGCATTTCTTCCCGGAGCTTGATGAGAACCAGGCGGCGCTCAAGGTCATCGAGATGCTGCTGGCGAACGGCGGCATGGAAACCGAAGGCATAACGCTCTCGATGCTGCAGAAGGGACCGGTGCGTCTGCACTCCCCGGCCCCGGGCGACCGTCAGGTGCCGTTTTACGAACAGGTTGCCCACCGCAAGCCCTTCCCGCCGCTCAGTTATCCGGCCCCGATCAAGGCCACCGGCCAGTTCCTGCGCAGCGGCCGGATCGAATTCTACAAGGACGAGGACTTGTTCATCGCCGAAGGCGAACAGCTGCCTGTGCATAAGGAGTCCTACATCGACACCGAGTACAAGGTCAACCCGAAGGCTCGCGAACTCTACAAACTGCGCTACGTCACCAAGAATTCCCTTTACCGGGTGCATTCCACCCACTCCAACAACGGCATCCTCCTCGAGCTGCAGGACAACAAGGCCAAGGTCTTCCTCAACGCCGGCGATGCCGATGCGCGCGGCATCAAGGACGGCGACCTGGTGCAGATCCACAACGATCGCGGCAAGACCCGGGCCTACGCCATAATCGATCCCGGTTGCAGCGCCGGCACGGCGATCTTCGAGGAAGGCTGGTGGTCGCGCTATCTGGCGGGGGAAGGATACAACACGCTGACCTTCCCCTGGATCAAACCGCTGCATGAAATCTATTTCGTCCCCGGCATGTGGTCGCCGACCACGGTGTGGAACGAATGCCTGGTGGACGTGAGGAGGATGAGCGCATGAAAATGGGAATGGTGATCGATCTCGAGAAATGTATCGGCTGCCGGTCGTGCATGGTGGCCTGCAAGCAGCACAACGCCCAGCCGCCGCAGACCTGGTGGAACCGGGTCTTCACCCCCGGCAGCCACCGGCATCTCACGCCGCCGGCCTTAGGGGTCGAGTTCTTCCTGCCGGTGCACTGTCAGCATTGCGAGAACGCCCCCTGCGAGAAGGTCTGCCCGGTTGGCGCCACCTACCATGCCGAGGACGGGGCGGTGCTGATCGACTACGAGCGCTGCATCGGCTGCCGTTACTGCATGTCAGCCTGCCCCTACGGAGTCCGCCAGTTCAACTGGGAAGACCCGGAGAAAGCGCATGCCCGCTCAGAATACCAGGAGAAATACCATTACGGCTACCCTGAGGACCACCGGCACGAAGGGCGCCTGGTCTACAGCCCGCTGCGGCCGAAGGGCATCGTCGAAAAATGCACCTTCTGCGCCCAGTACCGCGATAAGGGAGAACTGCCGGCCTGTGTCCGGGGATGCCCCGGCAAGGCGCGTTTCGTCGGCGACCTCGATGATCCCGACAGCGACGTCAGCAGGTTGATCAAGAGCCGCAATGCCTTCACCCTGCTGCCGGAAAAGGGCACCAAGCCCACCGTCTTCTACCTGCCGCCCAAGGCCAAGGAGGTATGACCATGTCTCTGAAAATGCGACTCGGCCTGGTGTTCAGCGGCGCGCTCTTTCTCGTCGCCGTCGCTGCCTGGATCTATCAGCTGAAGGAAGGCCTGATCCTCACCAACATGCAGAATTCCTACAGCTGGGGGCTCTATATCTCCGGCCTGGCCTTTTTTGTCGGCAATGCCGCCGGCGGCCTGGTGCTGACCTCGTCGATCTACCTGTTCGGGGTCAAGAAACTCAAGCCGCTGGCCAAACTCGGCGCCCTGACCGCCTTCGCCAATGTTACCGCGGCGATGCTGATCGTCCTGCCGGACATCGGCAAGCCGATCCGGCTATACAACATGCTGCTGCATCCCAACTGGATGTCGCCGCTGGTCTGGGACGTGATCGTCCTCAACCTCTACGCCGCCGCCGCGGCGATCTACCTCTATATCCTGATGCTGCCCGAACTGACCGGCAGACTCGGCTGGCTGGCGATCAGGGTAGACGATCCCCACGCCTTCTCGGAACGCTGGGCAAAACGGATCGCGCCGGTGGCCCTGCTCTTTGCCATCGGCATCCACGTGGTCACGGCCTGGATCTTCTCCACCCAGGGCGCCAGGGATTGGTGGTTTTCGCCGGTGATGGCCCCGGACTTCGTCTCGGTCGCCATCGCCGTCGGCACCACCGTCGTCCTGCTGGCCGCGGCCCTGGCCTATGGCACCGGCGAAAAATACCAGGAGGCCTACCGTGCCCTCGGCCTGATCATCTTCATGGCGACCTGCGTCCATCTTTTCCTGATGGCCAACGACCTGGTCATCCATTCCTGGTACGGCAATGCCGAGACCCATCGGATCATGGATATCGCCTGGGGCGATTTCGGCCCCGCCCATCTCTTCGAGGTGGCGGCCCCCCTGCTCGGCGCCTGGCTGCTGATGCGGCCGCAGATCCTCGGCTCGCTGCCGCGACTGCTTGCAAGCTCGGCCCTGCTGATCGCGGGCGTATTCGTGCACCGGTTCCTGATCATGCCGGCAGCGTACAACAATATCCCGATGACGATGACCCCCTTCGGCCTGCCGGAGAGCCACTGGTCCCTGCCGATCGCCTCGGGCCGGTTCCTGCCGGGGATGGGGACTTTTCTCGACCAGTATGCCTACTTTCCCTCCCTGGTCGAGGTGGCCATCCTCATCGGCATCATGGCCTACGCCGTCTTTCTGGTCCTGCTGGCCATCGCCCGGCTGCCGATCCTTGCCAGGGAGAACCAGTGATGCCTGAAGCCAACCGCCACAACGGCCTGCAGACTATTTCCCTGCTGTTCAGTTATCCTGATCGTAAGTGGGCATCGACGCCGATCCCTCAGGGCCTGGCGGAAGATGCCCGGACGCTGATCGCCGAGATGCGCGCACTTGATCCCGTTGCACTGGAAAACGAGTATATCCGGCTCTTCGTCAACTCGATGCCGGAAGTGCCCTGTGCGCCGTACGGTTCGGTCTACCTCGAAGGCACGGTGATGGGCGAGTCGACGCTGAAGGTCGCCGATATCTACCGGCAACATGGACTTGTTCCCGAGGAGATGGCCGACCATATTGCCGTGGAGGCCGAATTCCTGGCCTGGCTGTCTGACAGAATCGATGAAGCCGAGGAGAACAGGAAACACTTCGGCTTTCTCCTCGGCCATCTGCAGAAATGGACGGCTGATTTCTTCGCACGGGTCGAGCGGCATGACCGCCTGGGCTGCTACCGGCAGTCCGCCCGGATTGCCAGGGAAATCCTGGCCAAGATCGGCTGAGGGTTGCTTTTGTGTCGTCGCGAAAGGAGGAGATTACCATGACTGCCATACGTTCATCTGCAACACACTGGTCCGGAGCGCACATCATTCTTGTCCTGACGATGGCGCTGCTGTGGAGTGCACCGACTTCCGAAGCCTTGAGTGAAGCGGAGACGCTCAGAGACGCCTGTACGTTGCTGAGCAAGGCTGAAGTCGAACAACTCACCGGCTCCT
Source organism: Desulfobulbaceae bacterium (assembly GCA_008933635.1). Lineage (GTDB taxonomy): Bacteria > Desulfobacterota > Desulfobulbia > Desulfobulbales > Desulfocapsaceae > Desulfoprunum. The sequence goes on from WBUQ01000015.1 coordinate 14,838, forward strand.
CCGTTCTGGAGCCCGTACCTGAGAGCTCACCGCCGACCCTGACCTGCTACTACGGCGCCCCCGGCTCGCCGCTCCTCAACAACCGGCCGCTCGACAGCCTAGCAACAGTCACCATAACCAGCGGAGCTGAAGGGGAATACTTTGCCGGTCCGGACGCCCAGGCGAAAGACGCCTTCGCGATGATCAAGGATGGTGCCGCCGAACCGGAATCCGTCGACGGCATCGGCGATGACGCCTTCTGGGATGCGACATTCAAATCGCTGCACGTCCTCAGGGGCAAGTTTGTAATCGATATCACGGTCTCTTCTGAAACCGCAGGACTCGAAACTGGGAAAGCTATAGCCCAGATCGTGGTCGGCAGGCTGCCCTGATCAGCATTGCAGCCAGGCACGTCGATTGTTACAGCTGACAGCTTGCTCGCTCGTGATAATTGGAGAATCCGACCATGCGTATTCATTCTATCCAGCATGTGCCATTTGAAGGACTGGGCAGCATCAAGGATTGGGTCCAACAAAACGCCCATGACCTGACGTCTACACGAACCTACCTAGGTGAAGATTTCCCGGCTGCCGATGGCCTCGACCTCCTGATCATCATGGGTGGGCCGATGAGCGTACATGACGAGAAGCAGCATCCCTGGCTGTCGGCGGAAAAACGATGTGTCGAGCAGGCAATTGAACGGGGCAGGAATGTGCTGGGGATCTGTCTTGGGGCGCAGTTGATCGCCTCGGTTCTCGGCGCCTCTGTCTACGCAAACAAAGAGAAGGAAATCGGCTGGTTCCCGGTGGAAACGACCGATGCGGCGGCGGGAAATGCAATTTTCGATGTCTTTCCGCGTTCCATCGAAGCCTTCCACTGGCATGGCGAAACCTTCGATCTGCCGCGGGGAGCGATCCACACGGTGCGCAGCCCGGCCTGCGAACACCAGGCCTTTGTCGTGGAGGACCGCATCGTCGGACTGCAATTTCACCTGGAAACAACCCCGGAAAGTGCCCGGCAACTCATTCTCAACTGTGTCGGGGAAATCGTTCCTGGTCGCTACATTCAGGACGCTCCGACATTGGAGGGAAACACGCTGCGATTCGACGCAATCAGGCCAGTGATGCACGATTTGCTGGATGCACTGGCATAGTGCCGGGTTGGCGATGCCGGAGAGTCCCTGAATTATTTCCACCCGCTCCGTCCAGTTCACCCGAAGAAATTGACAGTGAACGTCCATAGCGATACCGGCAGGGAGGTCCATCATGCAGCAGCATATGTCGAGGGGCATAAAGGATATTATTGCAGAGTTCCCTCAGATCGCGCGGATCCTCGAAGAATACGGCATCAACTGCGGTTCATGCGGAGTCGGCATTTGCGAGCTGAAGGATATTCTTGAGATTCACAAGCTTTCCCCTGAAGCGGCGAAAGAATTGACGCGCCGCATCGAAGCGGCGATTCACTCAGGAGAAACGCCTGCAATGCCGCCGCGTCATGCCGGCGGTAGACAGGATCGCCCACTCCTGTCAGCCCCCTTGCAGGTACTCGTCGATGAGCACCGCCTCATCATTCGCCTGTTGGCTCAGATCCCAACCCTGACTGCCGGTCTTAACCTGAACTCGACTACGGTAAGACAGACGATCGAAGGTGTGCTCGAGTTCATCCGTTTCTATGCCGACCAGCGGCATCACGGCAAGGAAGAGGATATTCTCTTTTCCCGTTTCGATGTCAGCGGAGACATCTTCAGGGCTTTCTACGAGGAGCATCGCAAAGGCCGGCAATTCTTTCAGGATATGCAACAGGCTCTTGCCAAAGGAAATGCGGCTCTGCTCTCCTGTCGTTTGCTGGAATATGCCGCACTGCTGCATGAGCATATCCAGAAAGAAGACCAGGTGCTCTTCCCGTGGCTGGATGGGAGGTTATCGGATCAGGAACGAAAAGAGATTTTTGCCGAATTTATCATTACCGATGGCAGGCCGGAAATGGACGATGCCAGGCACCGGACTCTGGTTGAGCAACTCGAGACCTTATTTCCATTAGGAAAACCCCCGGCTTTGCCGGGGGACTATAACAGTTTGACAGTTCCAGAAAAATGAAGAAGCCTCCGTTCCCGTGGACCGGTCAAAGTTACGAGAAGGAGGCTTCATGAACAACACTCAATGTCTAAGCCACTCCAAGTGGGAATGCAAGTATCACGTGGTGTGGATACCGAAATGTCGCAAGGAAACTCTTTATGGCCAGTTGCGAAAGCACCTTGGTGAAATGTTTCACGAGTTGGCTAGACAGAAGGAGAGCAAAGTGCTGGAAGGGCATCTCCAGCCGGATCACATTCACATGCTGATCTCAATACCACCGAAATATGCTGTTTCCCAAGTAGTGGGGTATATGAAAGGGAAAAGCGCAATACACATTGCGCGTACCTACCTTGGTCAGAAGAAGAACTACAATGGGATGCATTTTTGGGCACGAGCCTATTTTGTATCAACTGTAGGCACCGACGAGGAGGTTGTTCGAGGATATATCCGAGACCAGGAAAAGGAAGATCATCGCCTCGAACAGTTAGTGCTCTTTAAATAGGTGACCACCGAATGGTGGTCAGTAAATCTTTTTAACATACCGCTTTGAGCGGTCCACAATCTAAAGCCACCGGCTTTGCCGGTGGTTACTTACTGAAATAGAAGAGGTGGCCGCAGCAGTCGTCAATATGCCGGAATCCGCTTCGGAAGTATCTTAACCTGCATTTTGGCGATAGTGATTGAGCCTTTCCAGTGACAGCTTCTTTCTTCCCCGGACTTGCCCTCGCAATCTTTCAGCCCATTCTTGGGTTAGAAGAAGATTGAGATTATCGCGCCGTCTTGTGTCCTCACAATTGATGGATTGCGTTGCTGTTGTATTTGCAATCACCATCAACATCTAGTCCATGAGTTCGATCCGCCCGTCCGGCCACCGAAACAATCTTGGTCAACACCGGAAATGCCAGTAAAAAGAGACAAAATGCTGAACATTAAAGATTTTCCATGACACTTTGACTTCTTATGCGAGATGACATAGAAGCCCTTCCCGGGGTCGCATGGTCAGCCCTTTGAACAGGGTTACCGAATCAGCCTTGGTCCAGAGGCCGAGATAGCCGGCCAAGCTGCGTTCCGCCTGGTACTCCAGAATCTGCCGGTCGTTCAGCAGAGCACGGATTTGCTGCCCTTGGATTTCGATGCGCAGCCGATGCCATTGAGTGTGGGGAACAGGTATTTCGACACACTGCCGCTCGAATCGTTTGCCGTTTCTGAATTCGAACAGGATGGCGTTGTCTTCAAGGGCATTGATCCGGAAGACAAAATAATTGGCCCAGTCCCGGATGGCGAAGGCCAGTCCGGCGGCCTGATCGATGATACCGGCCACAGGCTTGGCCCAGACCTCGGCGCTGCCGTCGCCCATGCTGCTCTCCTTGGCGATGATCAGCGGGAAATAACAGTATGCCTCGATGTTGTCGAGAAACTCCTGATACCGTTTGCCCATGAACCGGGCCATGGTCTGAGTGACACTGACGGAGAGCGACGAGACGAAACGGGAGCCATCCTGAAGGATGCCGGGCTCCATGCCGGGATCGCTGTTTTTCCAGTCACCGGTGATCAGGAAGAAGTTGGCTGGTGCATCCGGGCGTTCTGGTTCGAGAAAATCATATCGGCCCTGGAAAAACGATTCGGTGAGGTTCACAACCTGTTCCGGCGTCTTCAGGGCCATGTCGAGCAAACGGCTGGTGCCCAGCAGCCGGCCCAACTGATCGAGTGCCGTTTCCATTGCCGGCTGGTCAAGACGCATCAGCGAGGCCTCGATCATGTCGCCCTTGATGGTGATCTCGAACCCGAGCCGGGTCAGGACATCGGCCAGAAACTGGATGCGCAGCGACCGGCCATGGTAGGTCCCGGCCCCGCCGGCAAAGCTCAGGGTGACGTAATTGTGTTCGATGTCGGCGCCGCAGAGGGCGTCCACCGTGGCAAAATGATAACCGAAACGGACATTGAGGTTGAGATAGTCGCCGGAGAGGATGGCGTAGCTTGCGCCTCCGAGCCGGCTGTTGTCCTGCGGCCGCGCGCCTGCCGCCATCAGCGACATGAACCCCTGGGCGCCCACGGCCACGGCGCTGCTCCAGTTGATGCCGGGATAACTGAAGCCCCGCCAGAGGGCGGTAAACGGTACACTGGTAACATCATGGGCATTGATTTCATCGCAGGTGGTCAGGCCGGGGCGTAGGCCGTCGCCCATGTCGAGGGCAAAGAGGATGATCGGGATATTCACCTTGAGCCGCACTGCGTTACGGGTGTGGCCGATGGTCTCGCCGAGGTTGAACATTTGGCGGACCGAGAGCTCATGGCAATAACGAATGATATCGTGGACGGTCCGGCAATGTTCCGGTGAGAAATCGGCTGCGTTGGGATCCGTCAGGTTGAGGGGCGAAATCAGATCGAGCAATCGCTGCAGGCGCAGATGGGCTGGCGTGTTAAAAATGGGGCGCTTGACCTGATGTATCCCCCGCACGAGTTCCTGCACGGTTCCCCGATACACTCGTTCCTGGCTTGCCCAGAGGGTGATCTCTTCACCGTCTTGCAGAATCGAGGTCGCGGTTTTGGTGTCGAACAGTGCAGGGACTCCGAACTCCCTGGCCACCGAGGCGAGATGGCTGGCTGTCCCGCCAACGTCGGTGATGATGCCCCGAACCTTACTCACCAACGGAGTAAAGGTGGTGGAGGCCGTCCTGGCGACGAGAATGGTATCCGGTTCAAGCGACGGGGCGCTGTTTCCCAGCTCAATTGCAGTTTTGAGCAGGACACGTCCGCTCACCACCCCTCCGGCGGCACACTTGCCGCCATGAAGAAGTAGGGGGTGATCGGGGTATTCCAAGGCATGCTCTTCGTTTTTGGGATCCTCTTCGGTCACCACCAGCAAGGGTCGAACCTGCAGGATGAAAATCTGATCCGATTGATCGACCGCCCATTCGATATCGAGCGGTCGTTGATAGTGCTCTTCCATGCGCAGGGCATGACCAGCCAGTTCCCGCAGAAATCCTGATGGATCGGGATCTGCAAGCCCTCTGGTTTCCAGGATAGCAAGGGTCTTTTTGTCGAGACGGAACATCTCCTCCGGCGAGGCGTCACCCCCGACCAGCTGGTCGCCAAGGCCGGCAACGGCGCTGATTCTGATACTGTCAAGGTCATCACCGGTGGGATCGGCAGTGTAGAGTACACCGCTGTATTGCGGTTGCACCATGGCCAGGATCAGAACGCCCATCGGGGTTTCCCGGTCATCCAGCCCATGGTGTATGCGATAGGAGAGGGCAGAGGCGGAGTAGAGGCTGGCGATGACTTGCCGGTAGGCATGGGATAGATCCGGGACGGCAACTTTGAGAACCGAGGTATACTGGCCGGCAAAGGAGATTTCTCCATCCTCGCCGATGGCGGAACTGCGGACAGCAAATCGCTGACCGGGCGAGAAATGGCCGGCAGCAGCCTGCAGGGCCTGGTCGATACCCTGGGGCAGCGGGGTCGCCAGGATCCGTTCACCAAGATGATGACTGACGGTTTCCAGACGTGCCGGATCGTCATCGACGAGATCTGCCAACAGGTTGTCGATCTCCTCGGCAAGTCCGGTCTCCTGCAGAAACTTATGGCAGGCGATGGTGGTCACCGCGAAGCCCTGCGGCGTCGGCAGCTGCAGATTCCTGCCGATATGAGCGAGATTGGCGGCCTTTGCCCCCACCACCGACATCTGCTCCAGACCGATGTCGGCAAGCGGCATGACCAGGTTGTCGGTGGGGTGCCGATGCAGCCCCGCCCACTCATGATGCACCGATCGCTCAATACTGCGCAACACGCCGAACAGCGGGTCGTAATCCTTGCCAGTCATTCCCGAAAGGGCATTGACCATGCCGTCGACCTCCAGCAGCAGTTGCCGGCTCTTTTTTTCTACCATCTGCGGCACGAACGGCCGGTTGTCGTAGTAGATCTGTTCCAGGTCGGCCTGCAGGGCCAGGGCGGTCCGGTTATGTTCGAGAAGCCGGCGAAACCGCCGATACCGGTTGGTTTGTTCTGCATCCAGGGCCGGCAGCAACCGGCAGGCATCACCGGTTTTCCACTTTTTGAACAATGGCATGATGTCACCTTTCCGAGAAAATCAGCCCATAGGAGGCTGTTTACTCCTCCATATCCTTGAAGAGCTGGTACAGCATCACATCGTAGATGATCTTCAGACCCCCAGCGACAAAGAATGGCGCGGAAAACAGCAGGGGATTGGCCATGAACAGACCACCGAGCAGCGGCGCCACGGCCGCGCCCACCGACCGGGCCACCGTGGTGATGCCCGAGGCGGCCGACCGTTCGTCCGGGGAGACCACCGCCATGGTGTAGGACTGGCGCGCCGGCACATCCATCTGGGAGATGGAGGCCCTGAGCAGCAGGACGATGATGGCCAGCGAGAAATTGGGCATCAGCGGCACCAGGCAGAGCAGGATGTTCGAGGGAATGTGGGTGTAGACCATGGTGCGGATCAGGCCGATCCTGTCGGCCAGCCTGGTGGCCAGCAGCGCCGATATCCCGGCCAGCAGGTTGGCCCCGAAGAACAGGGTGCCGAGCATACCCTCGTCGACCCCGTAACGGATATGGAGCCACCAGGCGATCATGCTCTGGACCACGAAGCCGCCGGCAAAGGCATCGAGGGCAAAGAGGGAACTGAGCCTGAATACTACCGCTTTTGAGCGGTGCAGGCCCATGGTTTTTTTGATTGTCCCCCCGCCTGTCTCCGCAACCGGAGCCACCTCCGCGTGCCGGGACAAAAAGATGAAGAACAGCATCAGTGCCAGGCCACAACCGGCATATCCACCCATGATGACCCGATACGCCTCCAGCCCGCTCCAGCCGCCGATTGTCTGCAGCCATTGGGCCAGCCAGCCGCCGGCCAGGGCGCCGGCGGCGGTGGCGAACGACCCGGCGAGGTTGTACCAGCCGAAGACCCTGGTGCGCCGGCCGTCGGGGACCAGTTGGGAGAGCGCCGCCTGTTCGATGGAGAGAAACGGACCGATCTCGCCGCCGCTGGGGCTGACGATGCCGATGATTGCCGCCAGGGTGATCCAGACCGGATCGGTGGTGATAAGAAAGACCAGGCCGGCCAGGATCATCAGGGCCGCACCGAAGAGCAGCATGTTCCTGCGACCGATCCGGTCGGCCACCATGGTCACCCAGAGGGAGACGAGGATATCGCCGGCCAGCGTCGCGCTGAGAATGGCGCCGACGCCGGACGCACTCAGACCGGTGGCGGAAAGATAAAGCGCCAGCACAACCGAGATGAACCCGTAGGCGAACAGCCGGATGATTCTGGCGGCAAAGAGGAGAATGATGTCCGTGGTGACGATATGCATGGCGTCATTTGCCCTGTCCCCGGAACCGGCTGGCTCCGGAGAAGAGGTGCATCAGGCCATCCAGCCCTGGATTTCCCCATGCAGGGTCAGGTAGCGCTGCAGGGTGGTCGGATTCTTGCCGTACTTCTCGTAGTTCCGGAGAATCTCGGCATAGTGCTCTTCCGCCTTCTTCTCGTCCGTATCCGGAACAATGCCGTCGGTGTAGATATCCACCATCCGGTCGGCATAGATGACGATCTTCTCTTCCGGCGTCCGCAGGGTGTAATCCCGAACCGGCAAGCCCAGCTCCTTGGCCTCGGCCTCGGTGAGCCCGCCCCGGATGTGCTTGAGGATGATCTGGCGGATTTCCTCCTCCAGGCCCAGTTCTTCGGCCATCTTGGCACCGATCTCGCCGTGCTCCATGCCGTAGGTTCTGGCCTTGCCCAGATCATGGAAAATCGCGCCGCGGGCCAGCAACTGTCTGTTATGCGGGATCTTCACCCGGCTGGCGATTTCCAGGGACTTGCGCGCCACCTCCAGGCTGTGCTGCACCGCTTCATCGGGACAACCTGCTCCCTGCAGTATCGCGATTTCCTTCATCAGCAGATCCTCGGCAACATGGAGAAAAAACTCGCTGACCGCTTCCTCGCCCCAGGTCTCGTTGACATAGGCCCTGTTTGCAGCGAGCGCGGCCAGGTCGTGGCGGGCCGCCTTGTGGTCGGGATGGTTGTCCAGCCAGTCGTGCATCTGCTGGTGGTCGTTGCCGGTTCGCTGAGCGCTGGTTTCGAGATGTTTTGCGTAGGGAGGCATGATGGTTCTCCTTGTTAAAGTTATGAATGAATTGAATTATGGTTGAGTAGCGACCGGGTTTATGGTGCTTCTCCCTGAACTGTTTTGGCATAGCCCGCGTGGAGGGCGTCAAAGAGCAGTGTAGCGCGATCCAGGAGCTGATGGTCGTCGGCGGTCAGTCCGACCAGTCCGTCGAGCAGGATCTTCAGCAGGGCGGCATCCTCGGGCAGCGCACCCTCCTGGACATCGATACATTTGACCAGTTCGCTGATCTTGGCCAGGGCCTGGTCGTGCAGGGCAAAATCCCGCAGCAGGACCTCGAAGGTGATCAGCTCTCCCTGATGGGTGAAGTCGCCCAGTGCCATGTCAAAGGGCAGTTCGCCCTGGTGAAGGTCCGCGGTTTCCCCGGGAAGGAGAAAACGAAACCGGGCCTGGGGGTCGATGAATCGCTCGATGAGCCAGGCAGAACCCAAGCGGTCGATATAGGGCCGGGCACGGGTGACCCAGGTTCTGCCCTGGTACTGAGAACGATCGAGCCTGGCAGCCGGCAGTCCGACCTGTTCCGGCCGGCGCAGCCGCTCCGAGATGGAGTCGAGCACCTTCAAGGTCTTGGCTGCCGCTCCGGAGGGGAAAAAGTCGCGTCCCCGCACCGCCTCGCATCGTTTGCGCAGCTTGCGCAGGGCAGCCGACAGTTCCTTGGCGCCCCCGACTTCCCCCATAACGTCCGCCGTGGCAAGCAACGCCCCGGCTTCGGCCTGGATCTGCTCAAACTCGGGATCGACCTGGGCCTGAAACAACTGCTCGATCTGCTGTTCGGTCATACCTTCGACCCGGTCGCACTGGAGAGCGATGGCCTCGCCTCCCAGGGCGGTGACCTCGCCGATCAGCCAGGTGATATTCTCCTGCAGATCCTCACGATGAGGCAGAATCTGGAGACCGGTCTTCAGCTGTGCAGCGCCGGTGGCCGAGATGCGCCGCCAGGTCCGCATCCGCGCCTTGGCATTGGCGGCGGGAATCGAATATGAGAAGAGAATCCATTTGTTTTTCATAGTGAACAGAAAATATGTTACACATGTTTCATTGTCAAGAAGTAAAAATAGAATTAGTATTGAACGACCGGCAAATGACAGCCTCATCAGATTTGCAACCGGCTCAACCCTACGGAGTACGACAATGAAAGGATTATTGCGGATGTTCACCCAGAAGGACCGATGCACTCCCTTGACCGGAGCCTCTGGAATGCATGTGAAAAAGTTCGGGTACTTCAGGGAGTTTCTCGTCGGCAACCGCAACGCCCTGCGCGCCCTGGCCCAGTTGGAGATGCTCTATTACAGCGGGCAATCCTTCACCGCCGCCGATATTGCCTTTCACTACGAGCAGCTGTTCGGCCAGGTACGCGGACTGATCGATGCGTTGAACGACTTGTCGGAGCGTCGGTATGCATCGCTGCATCAGCAGGCCGATGCCATCAACGCGCAGATTCGGAAGGTTTTCCGTCCCCCGGTGATCCGGCACGATCTGCTGCCGGTGGTGTCGCTGGCCGATTTACCCGCTGCCGCCATCGGTGACGCCGGCGGCAAGGCGGTCAGTCTGGCGCGGATCGCCCGGGATACCGATCTACCGGTACCGCCGGGATTCGTGGTCACCGTCAGCGGCTACGAGCTCTTTCTCAAGGCCAACCGGCTCGAGCAGCTGATCCTCGACGAGCTGGCAGAATTGTCTCCCGGCGACTCCCGGCTGGCTGAAGTCAGTGACCGCCTCGTCAACCTGATCCTGAATGCCGCTGTTCCCGAAGAACTGGTGGCCTCGATGCAGACCCATTACCGGGCCATCGAGCAGCTGACCAGGCCCGGTATCCGGCTGGCCATGCGCAGCAGCGCAGTGCGGGAGGATTCCGACGCGTCCTTTGCCGGTCAGTACCGTTCGGTGCTCAATGTGAGCGGTGATGGTTTGGCCGATGCCTACAGGGAAGTGGTGGCCAGTTCCTTTTCACCCAGGGCCATCACCTATCGCCAGATGGCCGGTATTGACATCGCCGAGACGCCGATGTGCGTGCTTGGCCTGGCCATGGTCGACGTGGCGGCCAGTGGCGTGCTCTACACCGCCGATCCCGCCAACGGCCAGGCGCATACGATGCAGATCAGCGCCATCCATGGGCTGGGTGAAATGCTGGTCAGCGGCAACGTCACCGCCGACAGTCTTGTCTACGATCGGGAAGGTGGCACAATCATTCGTCGGGAGATCGCGATCAAGGCAGCGCGCCTGGACGCAGTCCAAAGCGGCATCGAGGAGCACGAAGTAGCGGCGGGCGAGGCGGAACAACTGGCGATCAGCGATGAGGAAGCGGTCCGTCTGGCCCAGGCGGGCAGCCGACTGGAGGCCTTGTTCGACGGTCCACAGGACATCGAGTGGGCCATCGACCGGCAAAGACAGCTGGTCATCCTCCAGAGCCGCCCCCTGCAGGTAGCGATAAAGGCGACTGAGCCGATTCCCGAACCGAATGTGTCGCCCATACTGCAAGGTGGCCAGTGCGCATCTCAAGGTATTGCCGCCGGAAAGGTGCAGATCGTTGGCGTCCGGACCGATCTCTCGTCAGTACCAGATCATGCCATCGTGGTGGCGAAAACCGCCGCCCCGCGCTATGCCGAAATCATGGGTCGCATCAACGGCCTGATCACCGAGGTCGGCAGCACCACCTGTCATCTGGCTTCAGTGGCCCGGGAGTTCGGAATGCCCATGGCAGTGAATGTCACCGGGGCTGTCGAGCTCTTGGAGAAGGAGACCGAGATCACCCTCTTTGTTCAGGAACGGCCGGCAGTCTTTAGCGGATTGTTGATCGATCATCATCCGGTCAAGCGCCGGATCATGGACAGCTCGGTGCACAGGATGCTGCGGGCCGTCCTCGACCTCATCTCACCGCTCCATCTCACAGATCCTAATGCTCCTTTTTTCCGGCCGGAGAATTGTGCCTCGATCCACGACATCATCCGCTTCGCCCATGAACAGGCGGTACGCGAAATGTTCACTCTATCGACCGAAGCCGAATCAGAAGCGGTTTCGATTCGCTTGACCACCCATATCCCCTTGGTGCTCAACCTGATCGACCTCGGTGGCGGCCTCAAACCCGGTCTCTCAACCTGCGATGTGGTGACTGCCGACCACTTCGCCTCAGCACCGATCCAGGCCCTCTGGCGCGGCTTCACCCATCCTGGCATCAACTGGCATGGCACCGTACAATTTGACGGCAGTCGGTTCCTCACCCGCCTGGCAGCCTCGGCAACCTCGGAGTTCGGCCCGGAACCCGGCGGCGACAGCTACGCCCTGATCGGAACCGACTATCTCAATCTCTCTGCCAAGTTCGGCTACCACTTCGCCACGCTCGACACCTTCTGCGGCGACGAACCTGATCAGAACTACCTCAGCCTCCAGTTTTCCGGTGGTGCCGGCTCCTTGTTCGGCAAGACCCTGCGCCTGCAGTTCCTGGGGAAAGTGCTGAGCGATTTAGGATGCACGGTGACCATCCAGGGTGACCTGCTCGAAGCCACACTTAATCGCCATGGCCGTGACGACATGCTGGACCGGCTCGATCAGCTCGGACGCCTCCTCGCCAGCAGCCGTCTGCTCGACATGGCGATCACCAACCAGGAGGATGTCGATGCCGTAGCCGCCGAGTTCATGGCCGGCAATTACGATCTACTCAATCGAAAGGAACAGATACCGCTGCAGGAATTTTATACCCACCTCGGCCATTGGCGACAGGTTGAGGAAGAAGGGGAAGTCTGCTGGATGGTCGACGGCTCGCAAGGGATGGGCACACTCGCCGCCGGTGTCTCCGGCCTGTTGTCCATGGCTCTAGGGAAATCTTATCAGGAACTGCTCGACACCATCGGCGCCTACTACTACTTTCCTCTGGCCATCAGCAAAAGCGGCGAGATGGATGATGGTGTGATCTCTTTCAACATCAAGCCACTTCATGGCAGCATCGATCAGGCAGGCGGGCTGGTATTTGGCCTGCGGGACATCGGCAATTATTTTGTCTTCCGCATCAATGCCCTTGAAGACAATGCCATTCTCTTTGAATTCGTCAACAATAACCGTGTAGAACGGGCCCGATATGAACTGCCCGTGTTCAGGGACCGATGGTATGGGTTGGAAGTAAAAATAGCGGGTAATTCGGCTTCATGTTTGGTCAATGGAGCGGATGTGTTCGATTATCAGGCCGAGAGGAGCCTCCATGGCCATTTCGGGTTATGGGCAAAGGCCGATTCTATAACCCTGTTTAAGAAATGAATTTGAATTGAGATATTGCAATTGAACGGCAACGTAGAGTGATGATTACGGGGTAGCGTATCAGCTACGAGCTGTCTTTTTGAAAAACTATTACAAACAGGTGTCAATAATATTGAGCCTTTCGTGTCCATTATTGACAGATGGCACCATTACGTAAGGATTTCCAGTTTCAATATCAAGATTTCATTCTTGTTCAAAGTTGAAGAGATCTACTGTTCACTGAACATCCCCTGGCGAGGGGATCCTGTTGATCTCCGCGACGTGAAAGGAGATTCGCGACGACAAGGGATGCTGGGAGCAATTAGGGGCCTATGTCTCAAGACAGGCCGATGCCCAGTATGCCACAGTATCTGTCCGGACTGCATGAAAAAAAAGGTCATGAAAGATATGGATGGCTTATTGCCTTGTGATTGGCGAGGGCCGGTCGTGGAAGAGGATAGAAAATTTTCTGCAGATAAACCCATCAAGTCAAAAAGGGGAATCAATGTCTGATCCCCCTTCCTTTCAGCCCCGCAATGCCCGAGCGGGCGACTTACAGATTCGAATTTTCTTTTCACCAGACGATACACCTTGCGCAGAAGACATATAGTCTGGTTCCTGTTTGTCCCCCCCCTATAATCGGTTTTGCTCAGTGCATCCGTTTGGAGAGCAGGAGGTTGATATGGCTGATATCTGCCCATCTCTCCTAGGCCGAAGTGAAATCGAACCTGAGATCGTTAACTTGATGGTAGCGGTTCGCTTATGAAAAAGCAAATCTCCCAGCCAAGGTGAATTTTCTGCTTTGCGTTACTCGCCCAACCTTCAACGTTAAAACGGTACAAGAAGTACTTTTTGTCTATATCAATTAGACGTAAAATTGAAAATTCTGCAACCAGCTCCACTTTCTGGAGGTGATACAGGATAACGCGCTTTCTTCATATGATGCCACGGCATGCAACAGGCTAGTTCGAGTATCTGGTCGATGCACATTTCCAGCATGCAGATCTATGACTCCTTGGAAATACCCACCAAACAGTATTGATTTTTCTCCTTGCCTTTTTCAATTTTTCGTAGCACGATAGCTATTAATATTCCGGCTCATTTCCCAATGAGATATCCCTTTCCAGGGTTTAGCTGAACACATATCTTTGTGTTCTTGAATTACAGGCTTGAGAGTTGTGGAGTGTTTCCAAGCAGAGGAGTTTAATCGCGGTGGCGAACGCCCTTGTTTGAACTGGAAATCTACGCAACCGGCAATTTAATCAATCAATTGAATCCCTTCTCTGTTTATCTATTGCATCTCTTTTTGCTTTTTCAACCGCAATCAATTTCCAAACCTATCTTTATATTTTTCATGGACTTCGCTGCAATACTACTTTGAGTCCTGAAGCTTCAGGTCCATAGCTCTTATCTGCATACATAGCCCAACACCACCACACCCATAAAACGGGAGCGAAACGATCTCTGCTCCCTTTGGGGCATTGTTGTTTCATTCCCACTACCCACAGGAGGAACAACAATGGCAGCAACATTTCATGAAAAGATCAACCTGATCAACGAACGATTGCGATCTCTCGGTATCGAGGCGGTCCAGGAAATCAAAATGACCGACAAGGACGGCAAGGTCATCGGCCAGGTGAAATACGGCTATCGGCCTCAGTATGTCTTTGATTGCGTCAATGAATTTCTAGGCCCGGAAAACTGGCGATATGAACTGACGAAGGAGGAAATATTCGAAAACCAAGCGGTTTCCGAGGTGAAGCTCTTTCTTAAAGTCGATGACGGTTGGCTCTGCAAAGGTTCGCAGAAAGGCCAAATGCAGATTGTCAAAGGCAATGTTGGCGATGCCCAAAAAGGTGCGATCACCGATGCGATTCAGAAATGCATGTCACTTCTGTCAATCGGCTGCGATTCCTACAAGGGTCTGCTTAAAAATGTCTATCAGAAGAATTCCCAGAAGCCCCCGGTCGATAAAAAGCAAACTGGCAAACAACCTGTTGCTGAAACTAGACAACCTGCGACCACCATGCCCAAGATTGCCGGAGTCACCTTTGAAGACCGTCAAGGTGTCATCGTCGCCATCGGCGAGCGTTTGTTCGATAAAAAAGAACTGCTCAAGGCCGCTGGTTTTCAATGGGATACAACCGAGAAATCCTGGATGAAAAAAGCAGCATGAGCACACATCCCCACACACCAACCCAGAGGGAGCGATACCATTTCCCTCAAGGGAAATCTGTGTATCCTCCCCTTAACATTCAACCAAGGAGGATACTATGTCAGAACAGTTAATGATCACCCTGCAGGCCGCCCTGCAACAGTTGGCCCATCAGCAAACCGTTGAAACACTTGGCGACCGTAGCACCTACCTCGGGGCATCCGATATCGGAGCCTGTCCACGTAAAACAATCCTGACCAAACTCAATCCCCCGGCAGCCGATCTGGTAACTCTGCTTCGTTTTCGACGTGGCCACATGGCCGAGGATATCGTCGCAGCAGCATTCACTGCCGCAGGATTCTGCAATTTCAAACGACAAGTCGAAGTGAGATACCCGGGTGTTGTCCCGGTCACTGCCCATATCGATTTTGTCTTCATTTCCGAAGCCCGCAAATCAATGGCTGTGCTGGAAGTAAAATCACCGGAAAGCATGCCGGAAGGTCCCTACGGCTCCTGGGAAACCCAGCTCTATTTGCAAATGGGACTCCTGGCCGCCAACTATCCTGACTACAGGGTTGAAAAAGGCGCCATTCTGGCTGTCAACTTTGGGGCACAGGGTATGCAATTGTTTAACGGCTACATGCCGCAAACGATGATCTATGAAGGATTGATCGACCGGGCGACCGCGATTTGGCACGATTACCAGAAATATGCGGCAGGTGAACTGACCTCTCTGGTCATGGAAGCCGGGCCGCTCTGCGGGTTTTGCCCGTTTGTCGCTGGTTGTCCGAAATTTGCGGCGGAAGAGGTTCAGGAACTCAACGAAACTGTTGAGATCCTCACTGAACTACAGAAACAACAGAAGGCGTTAGAAGATGACATCACTATCCGCAAAAACAATCTGCTGGCTATTGTCTCTGCACGAGGCCCTTTGAAGGCTCATGGTAGGTTTCTGCAGAAGGCGGTGCGTAACAGAAAGGTTCTCGATGCGGATCGGTTGAACGATTTTCTCAAAGGCTATGGCCAGTCTTTAACAGACTTCCAGACGACCACCTCCTACTCCTTTCTGGAAATCAGAAAAGCTGCGTAGGTTCATTGTTTTTCTCAAGCAACTATCCCACCAGGGGAAGCTCGTTCCCCAATGGTGGGAGATAGCTTTTTCCTGGCACAAATCCCAAGGAGAACGACCATGTTGAATAAAACCATGTTGATCGGCAACTTAGGCGCTGATGTAGAAACCCGTTACACCAAGAGCGAAGTAGCAATCGCCAATTTCCGGGCATCCCCTGGGCTAAACCTTGGAATGCGGCTCAGCATGGGGTCTTCCGGAATGCCATCACCAACCGACCCTATCGCGGTCTGAACATCATGCTGCTGAACCTGGTAGCAATGCTGAAGGGCTTTGTCGATCCCCGCTGGCTCACTTTCAGAAATGCTGAAAAGCTCGGCGGCAATATCAGGAAAGGGGAGAAGGGCGTGCAGGTCATCTTCTGGAAGTTCCTGCCCACGCAGAGTCTCAAGGAGGATGGTGAATTGGATCCGGATACAGATGCGACTGATGATAAAGAACGGAAAGTCATCCCATTCGCCAGGGCCTATACCGTGTTCAACGTCGAGCAGTGTGAGGGGCTTGATCTTCCCAACCTTGAGGTCGATGATAGGGAGATACTGGAGATGAACGAGTTGGCGGAAAAGATCCTGGCCCTGCCGGTCATGAAACATGGTGGTGGTCGGGCCTGTTATACGCCGATTACTGATCGGATCTTCATGCCGAACCGAGCCACCTTTGATAATCTCGATTTTTACTACGCAACCGCCTATCATGAGGTCGTGCATTGGACCGGGCACCCTGATCGACTCGCCCGTACCTTTGGCCAGCGGTTCGGTGACCAGAATTACGCCTTCGAAGAACTGGTGGCCGAGATTGGTGCTGCTTTCCTCGGTGCTCACACCGCCATCCCTTTTGCGGAAATGCGCCACCCGGAGTATATCAACTCCTGGCTGCAGATCCTGCATGCGGATAGCAAGGCGATCTTCACTGCTGCCGCCAAGGCCCAGAGCGCTGCCGACTTTGTCCTGGACAAGGCCGGTATCATCGACTGTCACGAAACGCCTCTGCCGGCAGCGGCGTAGGCTGAACTAAGCTTGTATAACGCAAACGGCTGTCTCAACCTTCGGGGTTGGGCAGCCGTTTTTTCTTGTCAGTATAATCTATACTGTATATCTAGTATAGACTATATATACAGTATATACTAATCTACGGAGTGTGTCATGAGCATAACAGTTTTTGGTGGAGAGAAGGGAGGTACCGGCAAGACGACATTGGCAACCAATATCGCGGCCATGCTGGCCCTGAAGGGAAAAGACGTGCTGCTGCTCGATACCGACCGTCAGGGGACAGCCTCCTTCTGGGCCACGGTCCGGGAAGAGGAAAACATCGAACCCCGGGTGGCCTGTGTCCAGAAATTCGGCAAAGGCCTGCCCGCCCAGGTGCGAGATCTGGCCGGGCGCTACGATGAGATTATCATCGATGCCGGTGGTCGCGATTCGATGGAATTGCGCTATGCCCTTGGTGTCGCAGACCGTCTTTATATCCCGATGCAACCCTTTCAGTTCGATATCTGGACGATTCGCCAGATGGATACCCTGGTGGAGATGGCTAAAGGCTTGAATGAAGATCTCTCCGCCTTCATCGTCCTCAATCGGGTTGCCACCAATCCGGTCATCAAAGAAGATCGGGAGGCCCGGGATTTCATTACCGGGGGGAATTTTCAACATCTGGCCCTGGCCGAATCCATGGCCCGGGACCGTATCGCCTTTCGCAAGGCCGCCCGAGATGGTCTGGCGGTGATCGAGTACGGCGACAGCAAGGCGGTCAACGAAATGAATCAACTGTACGAGGAGATTTATGGTGACTAAAAAGAAGAGCAACCCCCTGCGCGGCGTACCGGGAACCACGGACAAGGATGCGGCCCTGGAGGCCTTTGCCGCAGGCGCCGGCCAGCCCGCAGCGCCGGCAAACGAAACGGTGTACCCATGGGAAGACCCTTATGTGCGCGAGGATGTCATGAAACAGGTCCTCCTTAAGATGCCGGAGCCCTTGTATCTTAAACTCAAACATATCACCAACTATAGCCCCTATAACATGACTTCCTTCATCCTTGAAAAGATCGCACCCGAGATTGAAAAGGAAATTGCCAGGATGACGGGACGGGGGTGAGGCTTGATTGTAAATGCTTCAGCGCGCTGAGTGAGCCGGGAGTAGATGCAGGTAAAGAAACAAAAAAATCGCCTCCGGCTTGAAGAAAGCATAAAGAAAGAAGAAACGGCGTGAATGAAGAAACGAAGAAACAAACAATCGTAAATACACACAGAGGTAAACAAATAGCAAAACATAGGATCAGGTAATTTGGATGATCTCAAAACGGGTGAAGCGGGGCATCGCAATGGTTTCATGTTCGGCCGCCCCTAATGCGCCTACATTTGAATCCGCGCTATAATGTTTGCGAAAGCAGACTTGAGTGAGTAGTGTTAAAATATTGCTTCCGATTGCTCTTAGTTAGAAGGAAAAAATTAAGGAGCCTCAAAGAAAGATTGGTTGCCTATTGGCATAGCGGTGGGGCTGCAAACCTTGCAAGACGTATTGTACTTACTGGAATGTTTGTGGATTGGAGCATTGCCTTTATTCCGGATTCCACCCATACAATGCGCCAAAAATATTGGAGCAATAGATGGCTAGCGCGGACCAACTCAAAGCCTTGCTTAAGTCACACATCGAGGGTGATCAAGGTCGTTTTTTCTCGGTTGCTATGCAGGTAGCAGCGCATGAAGCCAAACTAGGTCATGGCAAGTTGGCGGAAGAACTCCGGGATATGATCGATGCCGCAAAGCGCCTTGGACAGACGTCTGGCGCGGCGAGCAATCTCGTACCTATCAACAAACCGCGCGGTGAACTATCCGGACTCTTGACTGTGTCTTATCCCAAGTCACGCTTGTCCAACATGATTCTTGATGATACCGTTTCCGAGAAGTTGAAGCGTACCATCAAGGAACAGCGGTTTTTTACCAAACTGCAAGAACACGGTCTTTCTCCCAGACGGAAACTGTTACTGGTAGGGTTACCAGGTACGGGCAAGACAATGACTGCCTCAGCCCTGGCTGGAGAATTGGGAATACCGCTATTTCTGGTCCGCCTCGATTCCCTGATTACCAAATTCATGGGCGAAACTGCCGCCAAATTACGCCAGGTATTTGATGCTGTGAGTAATGTACACGGTATCTATTTTTTCGATGAATTCGATGCCATCGGCTCACAACGTGGGTTGGCCAATGACGTGGGCGAGATTCGTCGGGTGCTCAACAGCTTTTTGCAGATGATCGAAGAGGATCAATCCAATAGCGTGATCATCGCAGCCACTAACCACCCTGAGGTTCTCGACTACGCGCTTTTCCGCCGTTTTGACGACGTCATCGAATATGGTCTGCCCAATCAAGAGCAAATAATCGCACTGCTAAAGAATCGCCTGGTGGGTTTTAAACCAGTGCGCTCGATTTGGAACAAAGCATCCCTACAAGCTGTAGGTTTGAGCTACGCGGAAATCGTCAAAGCAGCCGATGAAGCTATCAAGCATGCTATCATTCACGAACAGAGGCAGATAGCCGAGGTAGATCTGCTTCGTACTTTGACTGAATGGAAACAGATGAGTGCCAGGCTTACAGGCAATAAAGAGCACGGGAGATCAACCAAACATGCCGGATCAAGTTCAACGTGATAATCGACCTCACCTTGTTTTAACCAACACCGCCCAGACTCAAGCATTCACCGCTCATTCTCCACGCCACTCCAAGAAGAGCATACTCCCCGAATTGAATCGTTCCCACCACGGCACCACACTGCAAACTCAACTCTTGGCCATGAAGGAAGTAGCCCAAGAGTCGGCTACCAAACAAAATGAAATCGGCTTGGAGAGCGGCTTGGGCCTGCAAATTCAATTTCGCAGCCTGCCCGATGTTGTGTTGGCTTATGAAAGCCTACATAACGAACCTACCCATATCGAACTGTTGAGCATTCATACGGAAGGCGAATACACATTTGCCAACGTGTTCGTCCCGGATGGCGAATTGGGCCATTTCGAGAAATATGTAGTGGAGTACCTTGAGGAGAAAAAAGACAGGAACGGTAAATCTAGAGATCATAAAGCACTTTTGAACACCATCGAATCCATTCGTACCGCCGAACTTCGCGCTCTGTGGACTGATGAGCCTGACTTACTCCCTGAGAACCCAGATGAAGTGTTCTGGTGGGAAGTTTGGTTACCCGTGCGCGGCCAGCGTGTCCAGGTGATGGAAGATTTCCGCAAATTAACAGAGTTGGTGGGCTGTGAGGTAGGCGACGAACATGTGGATTTCCCTGAGCGAACTGTCATGCTCATGCGTGGATCGCAACGCCAGTTCTCTCAGTCCGTGATGACTCTCAATTGCGTGGCGGAACTGCGCCGGGCCAAGGAAACGGCGGAGTTCTTCGATGGCATGAACGCCAAGGAACAATATGCCTGGAAGGATGATCTCTTGGCCCGATCCAGCTTTCCATCTCATGAAAATGATGTGCCTCGCGTGTGTTTACTCGACAGCGGCGTCAATCGCGCCCATCCATTACTGGAACCCCTGTTGGAAGGGTCGGACTTGCATAGCGTCGAGCCGGTTTGGGGCGTTCATGATGAAGTTAACCACGGCACGGGATTAGCCGGTATTGCCGCTTATGGCGACTTGACCGATGCACTTGCCGACGCCGGCCCTTTCCGGATTGATCATCTGTTGGAGTCCGTGAAACTACTTCAACTACAGGGCGGGAACGCAGGAAGTGCCGAATTCCATGCCAACCGTTTTGGAGACGCGGTCAGCCAACCTGAAGTATCTTTTCCCCATCGTCCACGGGTATTCAGTTCCGCTGCGACCACATCAGATTACCGTGACCGGGGGCGTCCGTCCTCCTGGTCATCTGCGGTGGATCGGTTGGCCTCCGATGCAGATGGAAACGGAGAGTTTCCCCGCTTGTTCATTCAATCTGCTGGCAACATTGATGATCAACATGCCTGGCTGGACTATCCAGCTAGCCTGAGCACCAACCTGATTCACGACCCTGGCCAGGCATGGAATGCCCTGACTGTGGGTGCATACACGGACAAGGTCAATACTGAAGACCTTGCCCTTCATCCCGTGGCGGGGGAAGGTGAGCCCAGTCCATTCACCACTACTTCAGCAACCTGGGATAAGGCATGGCCGCTCAAGCCCGACGTGGTTTTTGAGGGAGGCAATGTCAGCCGGAGCGGTAACTTCGTCGGTACGCAACCTAGCCTCAACTTGCTTACAACACATCACAAACCTCACGAACGATTGTTCACCACAAGCAACGCCACGAGCGCAGCATCGGCCCTGTGCAGCCGCATGGCTGCACAACTTATGGTGGCTTACCCTCAACTGAGACCGGAGACGATCCGGGCGCTGATAGTCCACTCTGCGGAATGGACCGATGCCATGCGGCAGATGTACCCACTGATTACAAAGAAAGATTATGTCTACCTCATCCGACATTGTGGTTGGGGTGTCCCGAACCTGGAACGTGCCCGCTGGAGTCTAGCCAACTCGTTAACGCTGATAATAGAAGGCGCTCTCCATCCTTACAGGAAAGATAAAGGTGCCATCAAGACTCGTGATATGCACCTGCACGAATTGCCATGGCCCAAAGATGAACTGGAAGCCTTGGGTGAGACCAATGTGGAAATGCGGGTCACGTTATCATATTTCATCGAACCCAACCCTTCCGCGCGCGGTACGGCTTCAAGGTTTCATTACCCTTCTCATCGCCTGCGTTTTGATGTCCGCAGACCACTGGAAACGACCGATGATTTCCTCGCCCGAGTAAATGCGGCGGCGGCTTTGGAGGAAGATGAACAAGCCATCAATCCAAAAGACCCGAACTGGTGGCTGGGTAGCCAGCAACGACACAAAGGTTCCATCCATCAAGATGTATGGACCGGTACCGCCGCCGACTTGGCCAGCCGGGGTTTTCTGGCGGTTTATCCCGCTATGGGTTGGTGGCGCACCCGACCAAAGTTAGATCGCTTTAATCTCCCAGCCCGTTACAGCCTAATCGTTTCCATCCGCACCCCGGAAACCGAGATCGATATTTACAACGCTGTCGCCGCGCAAATTATCGCGCCAGTGGCTATCGAAACCTGAATTGCGAGATCTAGGTACTGCTCAGGAAATCCAGGTATTCGGCGACCATGCCAAGATGTCCCTCCATTTGGGCACTCCCTTATTTTCACGGATATGCGCCACCCGGAGTATCAACTCTTGGCTGCAGATCCTGAAAACCGACACCAAAACCATTTTCACCGCTGCCGCCAAAGCCCAGAACGCTGCTGGCTTTGTCCTGGATAAGGCTGGCATCAGCGACTATCACGAAGCGCCTCTGCCGGCTGCGACATAGGCTGAATCAAGGCTTATCACGCAAACGGCTGTCTCAACCTTTGGGGTTGGCGGCAGCCTTTTTTTGTTTGTTCTATCTATATCGACGGTAACCAGTCGTCGCCAGTATCACGATATTGAATCGGCTCGACTTGAAGATATGATGAGTAACACATAAAAATCCGTGGGTTACTCGTGTTATCTATTAAAAAGTTTTACTTGATAAAAAATTAAATAACCCATAAAATAACTATGGGTTAGGTGAACGTATATCAAATTGATTTTACCATGAAACACGAAGATTTTTTCCGAAAACATCCGGTGTTCACTGGCGAAGAACTGGAAAGGCACCTGTCAGGCACAGGAAAATCAGGCCACAGAACCAGAGAATCCCTGCTGAATTATCACCGGAAAACAGGACACGTCGTTCTCATACGTCGTGGGCTGTATGCAGTCATCCCACCAGGAGCCGATCCGGATCTGTACCCGGTCGATCCTTTTCTGGTTGCCACAAAGTTGACCAAGGACGCCGTGCTGTCATACCATACGGCCATGGAAGTGCATGGACGCGCCTATTCTGTACGGGAACACCTTACGTATTCGGCGGCCCGCCCTGTAGCACCTGTGACTTTTCGTTCCCGATTTTTTCGCGGTGTCAAGTTTCCCCAGGCACTCAGTCGCGCAGGGAGAGAAGATTTTGCTGTCGTCAATGTTGATCGTGCCGGTTTGGAAGTCCGGCTAACCAGCCTTGAGCGGACACTGGTGGATGTTCTGGACCGACCGGATCTCTCGGGAAGTTGGGAGGAAATATGGCGTTCTCTGGAGTCAGTGGAATTCTTCGATCTCGATAAGGTTGTGGAATATACGCTCCTGCTCGGCAATGCGACGACAACAGCAAAGGTTGGCTTCTTTCTCGAACAACACCGTGAATCCTTGATGGTAGAAGAATACCATCTCAAATCGCTTCATGATCATCGCCCGCGGCAGCCACATTACCTTGATAGTTCAAGCAGGAAATCCGGGAAACTCGTCGCGGATTGGAATCTGATAGTACCTGTTGCCTTAATCGAACGGACTTGGGGAGAAGTTCTGTGAAAATCTCTCGTGAAAAGCTGGCAGCCCAAGCGGAAGCGACAGGATTCAGGCCGGATATACTGGAAAAGGTAGCTCACCTGCTGGGATTGCTCGAAGCCCTTGGCAGCCATCCTTTTTTAAAAGGCAAACTGGCCCTTAAAGGGGGGACAGCCCTGAATCTTTTTGTCTTTGATATTCCCAGGCTTTCCGTTGATATTGATCTGAACTACGTAGGTGCCGAGGACCGGGAAGCCATGCTTGCCGAACGCCCCAAGATCGAGCAGGCGATCCAGGCAGTATTTTCGAGGGAGGAGTTCACTGTCAGGCGCATGCCGGAAGAGCACGCCGGCGGCAAATGGTTATTACGGTATCAAAGTGCTGCCGGTCAGGGCGGCAACCTTGAAGTGGACCTCAACTTCATGTACAGGGTCCCGTTGTGGCCGGTCATGAAATCGGATTCTCATTCGGTTGGTGCTTGGCAGGCTACCCGAATACCTATAATAGATATCCATGAGTTGGCGGCGGGAAAACTGGCGGCTTTGCTGGCACGCAGGCAGGCGAGAGATTTATTCGACAGTCATGGCATTCTGCATATGGGAAATCTCGACCAGGATCGTCTGCGCATAGCCTTTGTTGTTTACGGTGCCATGAACCGCAAGGACTGGAGAACGGTTTCTGTTGACGATGTGAATTTTGACGCGGAGGAATTAGCCCGGCAACTGATTCCGACCTTGCGCATTCATTCATCCGAAGAACAAAAAACATTTACCGAATACGGTAAACGTCTCGTGGAAGAATGCCGGAGGGCCTTGTCGATCGTACTCCCTCTCTCGGTAGCTGAAAGAGACTTTCTGGATCTGCTGCTCGAACATGGCAAAATCGATTCGACGATCCTGACCGTTGACTCCACCCTGCAGCAGCGCATTGAAAAACAACCTCTTCTTGAGTGGAAGGCCGTCAATGTCCGGAAACATAAGGGACTGTAACGAAGTAACGATGGCAAGAACGCCATTTCGTATCCGAAGGAAGAAAAAATGAAGAAACTGGTCAAAGAGTGAAAGATAGAAGAAACGGCGTGTTTGAAGAGAGAAAGAAGCTGAAGACAGCTCATCACTAACTTAACAAAACCTATGATGCCATGCCGATTGATTGACCTGCCAGGACAAATTGGTAGTATCAGAGATGCTAGTTGGCCAACAATATTGTTAAGAGAATGAGTGAAGTCTTAATGATATTTTGACTCTAATTGCCCTGATATCAAAGCAAAAACCTTGACATAATCTAGCAGTGTTAAACGGAGGAGACGGTGGCAATTCCTGATTTTCAGTCATTCTTTTTACCGATGCTGAGATTAGCTAACGACAATAAGGTTCATACTCTCAGAGAAGCTTGTTCAAGCCTAGCAGAGCATTTCCGGCTCAGTGAAAATGAACTCAAAGAAATTTTACCGAGTGGGACGCAGGCTATATATAAAAACCGTATCGCATGGGCGCGAACATATCTTGCCAAAGCACTGCTTCTTGAAAGCCCGAAGCGTGGGGCATTTTGCATAACAGAACGAGGTCGTGACTTGCTTGCCGGAAACCCGGTGGAGCTTCGGGTCAAGCAACTGAAGGCTTATCCTGAATTTGTTGCCTTCCATAGTCAAGGCAAAGAAGCCTCTGAAGATACGGGTGACTGCCAAAACGAGACCACCAACGATAAGTCACAAACTCCAGACGAGCTCTTCGAAATGGCGTATCAGGAACTTCGTTCTGGGCTCTCGGTAGAACTACTGTCTCTGGTATCCAACAACTCACCCGAGTTTTTCGAACAGCTCGTAATCAAGCTGCTCGTCAGATTGGGATACGGTGGTTCAATCAAAGACGCTGGTCAAGCCATAGGTCGCTCAGGCGATGAAGGCATTGATGGAATTATCAAAGAAGACAAGCTTGGTTTAGATGTCATATATATCCAGGCCAAGCGGTGGCAGGGTTCGGTTGGAAGGCCGGAAATCCAGAAGTTCGTCGGTGCCCTTCAGGGACAGCGAGCTAAGAAAGGTGTATTCATCACCACCGGTAGTTTTACCAAAGATGCTCATCAGTATATTGCCACAATTGATCCTAAAGTTGTGCTGATAGATGGCAAACGGTTGGTTGAACTTATGATTGACTATGGATTAGGTGTCTCGGTGGCCGACATATATGAGATAAAAAGGATAGACTCTGACTTCTTTATTGAGGATTAGTGAATAAATGCATCGACTAAGTGAGTTGCATATAAAAAATTTCCGAGCTTGCAAAAACGTCTCTCTTCCCTTGGAAGGCTATACTCCACTAGTGGGACAAAATAATACTGGCAAATCGACAATTCTTGAAGCTATCAAATGGGTGCTGAAGCCCTTTGCATTATCTGAAAGTGATTTTGGAAACTCAGGTCAGCCCGTCGTTATTAGTGCTCGTGTCGAGGGTATTTCATCGGACATTTTGAGTCTTGTGCCGAACGCAAAGCATCGTGCAGCGATCGAACCGTTTTGTGTCGATGGATTTCTATGGATTCGAGCGGTTGCGTCGGAAGCTGGCACTGGTGCGAAAAAAATTGAAAAGCAGGTCTATGACCCGAGCCAATATTCAGGTGTAGGGCTCCCTGCGGATGACGGTTGGAGAGAGTACCCGACTGGGCTACCGCAAGCAGTCTCTGCCTTGTTACCAGAAGCTCTGCATATTGAAGCGATGGATGACGTGGGGGAAGATCTGGGGAAGTCCAAAAGTGGGAGTACGATCAAAAACTTACTTGATGAAATCATGGGCCCTGTTCTGCAAGCCCATGATGATCTGAGCGAAGCACTTAGCACGATCAGACACATTTTGACCACGGATGGGTCAAATCGCTCCAGCCATTTACAGACATTTGACGAACAAGCCTCCAAAACTCTCAACGATTTCTTTCCTGGTCTGTCTATTTCTCTTGATCTTCAGGTTGTAGATATAAAGGAGTTTTTTAAGGCTGGGGATCTCCACATAACAGACAAGCTAACCGGAGACCGACGTCGGTTTGATCAATTGGGAACAGGTGCTCAGCGATCCATTCAGATGTCGCTTATCCGTTATCTTGCGGAAGTCAAATCTGCTACGCAAGAGAATCCGGCTCGGAGGTTGCTGTTAATAGATGAACCAGAACTTTATCTCCATCCTCAGGGAATTCGTCGTCTGAGGGAAGCTCTGGATAAGTTGTCTCAGAAAGGTTTTCAGATAGTTTTTTCAACTCATTCACCTTTGATGCTGAACCGGGAAAATGCTGCGGATACAGTTATCGTGCGAAAAAAGAAGGAGGAGGGAGTCATTACCCAGAAACCGCTTCGCAGAGCTGTCCAAGCGGCATTAAGTGATGCACCTTCACAATCGAGAACCATTTTTGAGTTGGGAAATGTTGCTGAAATTTATTTTTCTGATCGGGTTATTATCTGTGAAGGCAAGACAGATTCACGCTTGCTGCCTCTGGCCTATGAGCGTATAAATGGCTACCCGATGGAGTTGGATCAAACAACCATGATTTCTTTGGGCGGGTGCGAAAATATTCCCAAGGCAATGAAAGTACTTGATTCAATGGGTATTGCTGCTTGTGCAATTGCTGATTTGGATTTTGCGTTTACTGGAGCCAGGAAAAGTGGGATGTTGCCGAAAGATGGTGACGATTTGATTCAAGCGAGAGCTGTATTGCAACGCCTGCAGCCAGAGCATGGGTTTTTTATTGCCGGTAACGGTTTGCCACAGAATAAGGGGGAATGGACGGCGGCTGATGCTTGGGCGGTAGTTGCTCATGACAGCGAAGGGAGAAAAATTGCTGACTATGTTCATACTGAACTAAAGGGATGCAAGGTCTGGGTTTGGCCCACTGGCGATATCGAGCGAGTTACCGGATCTTCTGAAAAGGGAGAGGATGCAATTATCAAGCAGGAAGAACAGCTTAGAGCGATGTCCTGTGATCAAATTGTCGACAAGATGCCGTATTTAAAGGCATGTTTCGAGTGGATAAGGAATTTGTAGAAATGCCTACATTGGAATTCAAAGGAAAACAGTTTGTCTATTCCCACCATTTAAGTGTGCCATTCCGTGAGTTGGAAATAGATGCGGATAAATCTTTGCCTGCAGAAGGTCGACAACCCTCACTGGATGACAATCTGATCATACATGGGGATAACCTTGAGGCCCTAAAGGCCATTCTCCCAACTCACGCCGGCAAGATAGACTGTATCTTTATTGATCCGCCGTATAACACTGGCAATGAAGGCTGGTGTTATAACGATAACGTTCGTTCACCTTTGATGCAGGAGTGGTTGAAGCAGTCGGCCAATCCGGTGGATAAAGAGGACCTGGAACGGCATGATAAATGGCTGTGCATGATGTGGCCGCGGTTGTGTTTATTGCGGGAGCTACTTTCGGAAAACGGTAGTTTGTGGGTGACACTCGATGATAACGAGGTTCACCGGGCACGAGGCATTTTAGATGAGCTTTTCGGTGAACATAATTTCATAGCCTGTTGTATCTGGCGAAAAAACTATGCACCGAAAAGCAGTGCCAGACATTTTTCAGAAGACCACGACTACATCTTGATTTATGCAAAAAATGCGGCCGGTTGGACTCCAAATATGCTGGCCCGTACTGAAGCGCAAGACTCTGTATACAGAGATACCGGTGATCCACGCGGCCCATGGCGGCCAAACAATCTTTCAGCGCGGAACTTTTACAGCAAGGGCACATATTCCATTAAATGTCCAGGTGGCCGGCTGATTGAGAAACCACCGCAGGGAAGGTATTGGTTGGTATCAGAAGATAAATTCTGGGAGATGGATCGGGATGGGCGTATCTGGTGGGGTGAGGACGGCAATAACATCCCTGCCCCCAAAATCTTCCTCTCTGAGGTTAAGGCTGGTCGTGTGCCGCAAACGTTTTGGGATTGGCCAGATGTAGGGCACACTCAGGATGCTAAAAAAGAATTAATCTCCATTCTCAACTTTGGCAATTCGGAAGATGTGTTCATTACTCCAAAACCAGTGCGATTATTAGAAAGGGTTTTGGATCTTGCTTCTGATCAAAACTCCATCATCCTAGACTCCTTCGCTGGTTCTGGTACCACCGCTCACGCCGTGCTCGAAGCCAATCGGAAAGACGGCGGTAAACGCCGTTTCATCTTGGTCGAATGCGAAGAGTATGCCGACACCCTGACAGCAGAGCGGGTACGCCGAATCATCAACGGCTATGCCTTCACCGGCAC
This sequence comes from Desulfobulbaceae bacterium, assembly GCA_008933635.1. GTDB lineage: Bacteria > Desulfobacterota > Desulfobulbia > Desulfobulbales > Desulfocapsaceae > Desulfoprunum. The sequence goes on from WBUQ01000015.1 coordinate 43,211, forward strand.
CCAACGGCAGGAACTGTATAGCGAGATGATCACCTGGAGCACCTTCACCAAAAAGCACCAACAGATCCTCCTGCAGGTGGAGCATTTTGAAAAGAAGGCGGCTGGCTCTTTTGACAAGGTCAAAAAGGAGATCAAGGACGGTGTGCTCACCGTTACCGGCGAGCGTAAGATTAAAGAGAAGGTGTCGGGCCTGGGTGGCAGTTTCACCTTCTGCGCCCTGGGTGAACCGATAGCGGTGGAAAGTCTGCTCACCGGGCAGGGGCTTCCCGCCTTCGAGGCCCTGGCCCGTTATGTGTTCTACACCGCTACCGGTCGGTCACTTGAGAAGGTGTCCAAGCCGTCAGCTGACGGATTTATCGGTGAGACAGATCTTTTCCGCATTCATCTCTTTTATCAGCCGGACCCGACCTGGCTTCGTTCCAATGAGTCGGCCTTGAATGCTGATAGGGTGGACGCTGTTGCCCGGGGCAACCAGAACGGCAAGCGGGCCATCGTCTTTGCTGTGGCCAAGTTTATGAGCCAGAAGGAACTGACCAAAAAACGCATCGAGTTCTGTCAGTTGCCCTACGCCGTGCATCGGATTCTCGGGGGTTGATGCATGGAACTGAAAGAGTATCAGCAGGGGGTTCTTCAGAAAATTGACCGTTATCTGGGGGTGCTCGCTGAAAAAAAGGAAGACGCCGAGGCCTTTGTCACGTTTCAGAAAGGCCGCGGGAAGATGGTTGAATTGGCGGATTATTGCCGCGACGCCTGGGATCATTTAAATACGGAAGGGCGGCTTCCAACTCTACGCGACCAGGACGGCAAGGTCTTTATCGCCCCCTATCTCTCCCGATATGACGGGCTGCATCGGGCCATCCCCAGTGTTTGCTTGAAGGTGCCGACTGGCGGTGGAAAGACCCTGCTTGCCGCCTGCACTCTGGAACGTATCCAGACCGATTATTTCAAGAGCCAGACCGGCTTTATCCTCTGGGTGGTGCCTTCCGATGCCATCTATCGCCAGACATGGAAACAGCTTGCCAACCGGGAGCACCCGTATCGACAGATCCTGGAGCGTGCCTCTGGTGGCCGAGTCAAGGTCCTGGAAAAAGGAGATGCCTTCGCCCGGCACGACGTGGAGGGACAACTCTGCGTTATGCTGTTGATGTTGCCTTCGGCGGCCCGCAAGTCAAAGGAGACCTTGAGGCTCTTCCGCGACAGTGGCCGCTTTACATCGTTTTTCCCTCCGGAAGACGATAGTATGGCTAACAAGAAGATGCTGGATGCAGTGCGTAACTTGGATGTCAACGATCTTTCAAGCACTGGGTGGATGGAAGTCATTGCATTGAGCGCTCTTTCTATTAAACAAAGCTTGGGTAATGTCCTGAGATTGGTGCGACCGGTGATTATCGTCGATGAGGGGCATAAGGCCTATTCAGAGACAGCACGGGCTACGCTCTGCGGCTTTAACCCCCGGTTTATTGTTGAGCTTTCCGCCACCCCCAATACCAACGGTAGACATCAATCCAATGTGCTGGTCAGTGTGCCCGGCACGGATCTGAAAGACGAGGAGATGATCAAGCTGCCGATCAACGTCATCAATGAGGAAAAGGGCGGCTGGAAACATACCTTAACCATCGCCCACGCCGAGCTGGAAAAACTTGCAGGTGAAGCGGCTGCATTCCAGACCGAAAGTGGACGCTATATCCGACCAATTATGCTGGTCCGGGTGGAACGCACCGGCAAGGATCAGCGAGACTCGGCCTTTGTTCATGCGGAGGATGCCCGGGAATATCTGCTCGAAAAACTTGGGGTACGGGATGAAGAGATCCGGCTCAAGACCTCGGAAAATGACGAGTTAGGCGGTGAAGACCTCTTGGTCGAGACCTGTGCTGTGCGGTACATCATCACCAAGGACGCCCTGCGCGAAGGCTGGGACTGCCCTTTTGCCTATATCTTGACGATTCTTTCCAAGACCACGGCCAATACGGCTTTGACCCAGATGATCGGGCGGGTGTTGCGGCAACCCCATGCCCAACTGACCCACCGCACCTCATTGGATGAGTGCTATGTTTTTACCTTTGACCAGGATGTACGGAACGCGGTAGACGGGGTTCGCAAGGGACTGGAAGATGAGGGCATGGCCGACCTTGCCGCAAGTGTCAAGATAGCAGATGGTGAAGGGGGTGTCGGCAGAATAACCCGCCGTGAAACCATAGGCCGGAATGCAGCTTTTGTCGAATTGCACACGATTTTCCTGCCGCGGATACTGCATCGTGATGAGAGACGGGCCGGTAAATACAGGCTGCTTGATTACGACCGCGATATTCTGGGGCATCTGGACTGGGAGGAATTTCATTTTTTCCAGGCCGATAACGTGAGTGTCGATGCCGATGAAAAACTGAGCCGGACCATTGCCCGCATAGATATCGATCGGACCGACGAGGAGGCGGACCGAACCTTGATTGAGGTCATACAAGAACAGATGGCGGGGCTTCCCGAGGAAGGACTTGAATCAGCCTTTCTTGTGAGGCAATTGCTCGACGTGATTCCCAACCCTTGGCAAGGTATGCGCATTCTGAGCGAAACGCTGGATACATTAAGGCAGAGGGGAGTGAGCGAAGAAAGGATCTATGCCAATAGGCTTGACCTGATAAGATCCATGCGGCTTGACTTGCGCGAGCAGGTCAACAGGGAGGCAGAGGCTCTTTTTCTTGAGAAGCTGACGAGCGGTGCTATTGCTCTTCGTTTGGTGGCGTCCCAGAATGAGGAACTCAACTGGGCCTTGGCACAAACTCTGGAAATTGAAGTCTCGGATGACGACCGGATTCTCTATCGAAAGGATGGGAGCCTGCTTGAAAAAACGCTTTTTGAAAAGGTGTATGGGCGGGACTTTAACCTGCTGGAAAAAGAAACCGCCTGGTATCTGGATTCCCGGTCTTGTGTATATTGGTGGCATCGGATCGCTGTGAATCAGCAATCGTATGGGCTGCAGGGCTGGCAGAGGCAGAAGGTTTATCCGGATTTGCTTGCCTGCCTGCACGGTACTGAAGAGGGAAAATTCCGCTTCTCGGTGCTAGAGACCAAGGGTGAACATCTGAAGGGGAACGATGATACCGAATACAAACGGAAATTGTTCGAGCTTTTGACCGATTATACCGACAAGGCAATACATGCCGGGCAGCTTAATCTTTATGAGGGTACTCAGGGAATGACATTTACCATACTTATGGAAGACAGCTGGAAAGATGATCTAAGTAAAATTGGTATTAAATAGACTCGGAAACAATTAACTTTCATAGAAGACTGGTCGCAGTGAATAGTTAAGAAAATGCTTATTTTCTTAACAATAATACAAAGTGTGCAATTAGTTAGGTTGCAATCAATATCCTGCATACTCTTGAATGGTTGTCTCAATTCCGTGAATCGCTTCTCTCGCCAAATCGTTTTTAAATCGTAAACTACGAATAATTATTCTTTCATCTCCCTCGCCTTGACAAAACAGGGCCTTTTGGCTGCGACACTACCTTGTTGCCACTATGTTAAAAAACTGTAAATAATCAAAGGCATGGGTCAGATTCATTTTGACATTTTCGATTTTTCAGCTACTAATCCTTAAAAGGCGTCTCAAACCATTATCACAATGGCAACAGGTAAAAGTTGATGACTATTACGAAAGCAGATCTGGTCCACCGGGTATATAAAAACCATCACGATCTCACCAAACCTCAGGCAAGCGATGCCGTTGAGGCATTTCTTCGCCTGTCAAAAAATACGCTCATTAATGGTTCCGATCTCCTCTTGACTGGATTTGGAAAATTTAACATCAGAGATAAGAAACCACGCCGGGGGCGAAATCCCCAAACAGGTGATGATCTTATACTCAGTGCACGAAGGGTGGTGACCTTTAAGCCGTCCGGGATTTTACGTGATAAGATTAATGGAGAGTGAGTCGATGAAAAATTGCCGTGGATTGCAAGATTGACTTCTTTTCATGCGTATTTTGCGGCGATTGGTATTGATAGAAATGTTTTGCTCTCCACTGCTGCAATCGCCGATGACGGTATTTGCCCCACGCTGATCTTTTGTTTCTGATCTCAGCACTTTGGATGGTGATATCGTGGCCTATATACGATCGAAAGGAATTCTCACCAAATGGCTCGATAACAAGGGCTTCTGGGTTCGTAACGCCTGAAAAGGATAAAAAAGAAGTTTTTGTCCATATCTCTTCATTTGCTAAAAATCTTCCACGACGACCACAAATCGGCGACACGGTCTTTTTCTACGTTCAGAAAGACGAGAAGGGGCAAATCAAAGCGGTTGATGTGATCATTGAAGGTGTTGCGCCTGTCACCAAAACTGTTGTCTCCCGAAGAAGACCCATGGATGTAGAACGGAGCTCCAGGGGTAGTTGGAGACTACTCGTTTTTTGTGTCATTCTCATCATTTGGGGTGGTGCTACCATCTATGACAAATTCTTCTCTAACCATGGTCAGCAGATGCCAGCGTTTTCTCGAATATCTACTGGATCGAGTGCTCCTCAGAAAGCTGTACAATCGTCACCAAGATATACCTGCGCTGGAAAGACCAGATGTTCACAGATGAGCTCTTGCGAGGAGGCGACATTCTATCAGCAAAATTGCCCAGGAACTTTGATGGATGGTGATGGCGATGGGGTACCTTGCGAAAGGCAGCATTGCAATTGAGTTACCACTCTGTAGTTTGTTATTATCCTAGCACTCAGGAATTGTTCAACTTCAGAAAATCAGCCGAACCTCATGCTTACCAGTGAACAAGTTCTCCACCTGGGGAGCATCATGTTCCGTCCAAAATAGTCTGGGAAAATCTTCTGTCTGCCGCTGCATATTTAAGTTATGATGTTTTGGAAGTATGTGGACTAGTTAATATTCCTGTTAAGGTATAATAATCAAAAAACCATTTTTACTTCTGCATAACACAGATCTATGCAGCAGGGCCCCAACCCTAGACTAGCGCTTACTCAATTGTGAATAAAATGGATACGAAATCCATCTTCGATTCTAGCTACGAGTTTATCGAACTCCACAGGACATTCCATGAACTGTCGGAACATAGCGGTGAAAACTCCGACATAGATATCAGCCGGACATATAGTCTTGGCAATCCTCTCCGCTGGCCAGACCTTATCAAGGAGTACCGCCTGATCATTTTATCCGAGGCCGGCTCTGGCAAAACTGCCGAAATCTTCAACGTCGCGTGCACCCTTAAGGAACAGGGAAGGCCTGCGTTTTTTCTTCGCCTGGAAAGTATCCCTGGAGATTTTGAGGATGCCTTTGAGGTAGGAACATACGAGGTCTTTGAAGAATGGCTGGCCTCCGGCGAGGATGGATGGCTTTTCTTGGACTCCGTTGATGAAGCACGTCTCCGAAATCCAGGTGACTTTGAACTCGCGATCCGCAAGGTGGGTAGAAAGATCAAAACAGCCAAAGACCGGACGCATATAGTTTTAACCGGTCGGACGACAGCATGGCGGCCCAAAACAGATCTTTCTTACTGTACTTATCACCTGCCTTATTCCCTGATGGTCACATCGGAAAGTGATTCGCAAGATGAGGATGACGCACCTGAAGGAAGTGTGCAGACCAAAACTGAAACGCAGAATACGCCAAAAACACCATTCAAAATTGTTGCACTCGATGATCTTACAACCGATCAGATTGCGGTGTTTGCTAAAGCCCGAGGAATCTGTAACAGCAAAGCCCTTCTCGACGCCGTGGAACGCGCAGACGCCTGGTCGTTCACGTCACGCCCTCAGGACCTGGAGGAGCTTACCGACTTCTGGATCGCCAAAGGTAGGATTGGAAACCGTCTCGAGATAATGCAAAATAGCATCGAACGGAGGCTGGCTGAGCGTGACCAAGGTCGCGCCGAGGCTCGCCCACTTGCCGCAGAACGTGCTCGCAAGGGAGCAAGGCTCCTGGCAGCTGCTACGACCTTGGTTCAAGACCCGACAATCAGAGTTCCAGACGGAATGGAGAACTCCAAAGGTATCGCAGTTCAAACCGTGCTTTTCGACTGGGATGATGGGATTGAAATTCGACAAGCGTATAAAACACCTCAGTACTTGAAGTCACTTTACCTGCTGATGCACGAGCACATCCGACGCAATGAGGATATTGACCGGATTGGAACTGGCGCGTATTCACCAGGATTGCGAGACAACGCGCAGGAGGCGCGGAACAACCTCTTTGAGTTGTTGATCAAGATTCCCGGCAAGGAATCATTTTTGGCGCTGAAGGACATAGCCATGGCTTATCCTGTTGAAGAGCACCGCCCATGGATGATGCATCACGCCAAAACAAAAGCCGAAGAGGATGGCGATCTTGCGCCTTGGTCACCTGCGCAAGTTAAAGATTTCAACGAAGAGTCAGAATGTACTCCACGTAACCACAGGGAGTTGGCCGAACTTGCTATTCTGCGGCTTCGCGATCTCAAAGATGATTTGGAAAACGGTGACAGTAGCATCGCGGGCATTCTGCAAACCGTTAAGCAAGAAACCGAAATCCGCAAATTTATTGGCCGGGAACTGCGCGAGAAAGCATTTGGACGATATTCGATTCCACAGGAAGAGGAATTTGCCGATGCCAAAAAGCCAGACTTGAGGTTCCATGGGGTAGGTTTCGATGAACCGGTCCCTGTCGAATTAAAGCTCGCAGACAATTGGACTGGCCCAGAACTATTCGAGCGCCTCGAAAACCAGCTTTGCGGTGACTATCTGCGCGACAACCGCTCAAGACGAGGCATCTTTATTCTCGTATATTGGCCAGCAACCTTATCAGGAAGTATACGTAACAAAAATGAAGATGTACCTATGATATAATCAGGTCATTAACATCCTGTTTTTTCTGAAAAAGAAAAAGGAGGTATGTATGACCACATCAATGGGTTCATTTAATGATTAC
>WBUQ01000166.1 GCA_008933635.1 Desulfobulbaceae bacterium
GCCTCTACACCGATGGCCGGAACTGGAAGATCATCTCCGCCACCGGCGGCGTCAGCGGCCGGTTCAGCCGCCTGTCCTACAGCGACCACTCCGAGACGGTGGACCTGGAATTGGCCTACCGTTCCGGCGGGGTGCTGCTGGAGATCGACCGGACGCCGTATGCCAGCTTCGGTCTGACCCCGGCCGGGAAGGCAGTCGGTGGGGCTCTCGACGAGATTGTACCGATGGCCGATGGTGAGATGGCCTCCTTCCTCACCGCGATGGACTTCGACATGTCGCGCGCTCAGATCGGCAATGCCCTGAGTGCCCTCAGCCCTGAGATGTACGCCGGTTTCGCAGCAGCCGGCCTGCGCAGTGCCGGTGTCTTCGACCAGGCAACGGCCCTGCACCAGAACGAATTCCGCCAGGGCAAGATGCTTGGCCTGGCCGCCTCACCGGATGAAGAGGCTGTCAGCCATGGGCAATGGACGGTCTGGACCCGGGCCCTGGGCGACTGGAGCGAGCGTGATTCCGAGGCGGAGTATCTGGGCTACAGCCAGGATCTCGGTGGTATCGTCTTTGGCACCGACAGGCAATTCGCCGATAACCTGCGGATGGGTGTCGACCTGGGTTACACCGATAGCGACCTGGAATGGGACATTGCTGCCCACAGCGGCAGCCTGCAGGGGAAACATATCGGCCTCTATGCCAGCGCAGAGCCCGGCAATTTCTTTTTCGATGCCTCCCTCGGCTACTCCGATTTCTCGGCCGACGCCGGCCGCTCCGTCGCAATCAGCGCCTTTCCCTCGCTGACCGGCGGAGAGTTCGATGCCGATGCCTGGGCGGGCAGGCTGGAGGGGGGATACGACATCGCGGTCAAATCATGGCAGCTCAGCCCCCTCGCTTCCCTGAGCTATGCTCACCTGAACCAGGACGGCTTCAGGGAGAACGGGGCGGGACCCTTTGACCTCGATATCGCCGGCACTGACGGGGATTCGCTTGCCGGCACGCTGGGTGCCCGTTTTTCCGGACTGATTACAAAGGGGCAGTGGCAGTACATGCCCCGTGCCGACCTGCGCTGGTTGCATCAGTTCGAGGACGAGGGCACCGTCGTCACGGCGAATTTCAGTGGCTACCGATCAGCTGCTTTCGACATTACCGGCATTGCCCCGGTGGACGACCAGGGGCTGCTCTCCCTCGGGCTGACGAGCCGGTACGGCAGGAATCTCCTGTTGTACCTGGATTATGGCATCGCCGTCGCCGACGGCTATGATTCGCAGTTGATCTCCGGCGGGTTGAGCTGGAAATTCTAGGGCAGAGACCGGCGGGAAGGAAGCGGGGGATTCAAGCGCCTGATCGAAACGACCAGAAAGGAGAAGGGGTTGCAGAGAGCATTATCTGCAACCCCTTCTCCTTTTGTCTCAGATCGGTTCACCTGGACAACGTCCTCCGGACCGCGTCCTGCCAGCCGCGGTACTTGCGGACGCGCACCTCTTCCTCGAGGCTGGGGGTGAAGCGGCGGTCGCGTTTCCAGGTGCGGGCGAACTCCTCCGGGGACGGGAAGACGCCCGCCTGGAGGCCGGCCAGGTAGGCGGCGCCGACGGCGGTGGTCTCCAGCAGCACCGGCCGGTCGACCGGGGCGTTCAAAATATCGGCGAGGAACTGCATGGTCCAGTTGGAGGCGGTCATGCCGCCGTCGGCCCTGAGCACGGTCTCGCCCATTCCCTCCCAGTCGCCCCGCATCGCCTCCAGCAGGTCGCGGGTCTGGTAGCAGACCGACTCCAGCGCCGCCCGCGACAATTCCGCCGGGCCGGTGGCCCGGGTGATGCCGAAGATGGCGCCGCGGGCGTCGGGGTCCCAGTGCGGGGCGCCCAGTCCGACAAAGGCGGGGACGAGGTAGACATCCTGGCTGATGTCGGCCTTGCGGGCCAGCTTGCCGGTCTCGGAGGCGGCCTCGATCAGGCCCATGGCGTCGCGCATCCACTGGACGGCGGCGCCGGCGACGAAGATCGAGCCCTCGAGGGCGTAGGTGGTCTTGCCGCCCAGGCGGTAGCCGATGGTGGTCAGCAGGCGGTTCTTCGACGCCACCGCCTGGCTGCCGGTGTTGAGGACGATGAAGCAGCCGGTACCGTAGGTCGACTTGATCATCCCCGGCTCGAAACAGGCCTGGCCGACCAGGGCGGCCTGCTGGTCGCCGGCGATGCCGCGGATCGGGATGGCGGTGCCGAACAGGGTCGGGTCGGTTTCGCCAAAGTCGGCTGCGCAGTCTCTCACCTCCGGCAGCATCGCCGCCGGGATGTTGAACAGGCGAAGCATCTCGTCATCCCAGCAGTTGTCGTGGATGTTGTAGAGCAGGGTGCGGGAGGCGTTGGTGGCATCGGTGGCGTGCTGCCGGCCGCCGGTCAGCCGCCAGAGCAGGAAGGTGTCGATGGTGCCGAACAGCAGGCGGCCCTCTTCCGCCAGCTTGCGCGCACCCGCAACGTTGTCGAGCAGCCAGCCGATCTTGGTGCCGGAGAAATAGGCGTCGAGGAGCAGGCCGGTTTTGGCGGCGATTTCCGGGTTGTGGCCTTCGGCGCTCAGTTTCGAGCAGTAGTCGGCTGTGCGCCGGTCCTGCCAGACGATGGCGTGGTGGATAGGTCTGCCGGTCTCCCGGTCCCAGACAACGGTGGTCTCGCGCTGGTTGGTGATGCCGATGGCGGCGATGTCGGCGACAGCCACGTCGGCCTTGGCCAGCGCCGAGCGGCAGGTGGCGACGACGCTCTGCCAGATCTCCTCGGCATCGTGCTCGACCCAGCCCGACTGCGGGAAATGCTGGGTGAATTCCTGCTGGGCGGAGGCGACGATCTCGAACTGGTCGTTGAAGACGATGGCCCTGCTCGAGGTGGTTCCCTGGTCGATGGCGATGACATGGGCTGGCATTGCTGTTCTCCTTGACGGTGCGGCCGAGTTGACGGTGGAATGCGCGAACATCGCAGCGGGTGTATTTCTGCAGAAAAGAAAACAGACCGGAGCCGATGGCAGCCAGTCTGTTTCCCCGGAAAACCGGGACATCCCGTCCTGAGCGAACGGGATGTCTGCGAGTGGAGCAGCCTTATTTCTTGGCGGCAGCCCAGCTCTTGACGAGTTCGTCATAGTCGACGGTCTCGCCTTTGGGTTTCTCGTTGGCCAGCTTGGGCTGCGGGGCGCCCGGCTGATCGAACCAGTACTGGGCATCCTTCGGCTCGTTCAGCTTCGGTCCGCACTCACCCTGGACGCCGGACTTCTGCAGGCGCTCCATGACCTTGTCCTGCTGCTCGGCGAGGGAATCCATGGCCTCTTGCGGAGTTTTTGCGCCGGTGACCGCATCGGCCACGTTCTGCCACCAGAGCTGGGCGAGTTTCGGGTAATCCGGGACGTTGGTTCCGGTCGGGGTCCACTGGACGCGGGCCGGGCTGCGGTAGAACTCGACCAGGCCGCCCAGTTTCGGGGCGCGCTCGGTGAAGGAGTCATGCCAGATGTCGCTTTCGCGGATCGGGGTCAGGCCGACGTGGGTCTTCTTCAGGCTGACCGATTTGGAGATGACGAACTGGGCATAGAGCCAGGCGGCCTTGCGGCGATCGACCGGGGTCGATTTCATCAGGGTCCAGCTTCCTGCATCCTGATAGCCGAGCTTCATCCCTTCCTGCCAGTACGGGCCGTGCGGGGATGGGGCCATGCGCCATTTCGGGTTGTCGTTCTCGTCGACGACCGGGGTGCCCGGTTTGGCCATGTCGGCGGTGAAGGCGGTGTACCAGAAGATCTGCTGGGCGATCTGACCCTGGGCCGGCACCGGGCCTGCCTCGGAGAAGGTCATGCCAGCCGCTTCGGGCGGGGCATACTTCTTCAGCCAGTCGATGTACTTGGTCAGGGCGTAGACGGCGGCAGGCCCGTTGGTGTCGCCGCCGCGGGTGACCGAAGAGCCGACCGGGCTGCAGCCTTCGACCCGGATGCCCCACTCATCCACCGGCAGACCGTTCGGGATGCCCTTGTCGCCGGCACCGGCCATCGACAGCCAGGCGTCAGTGAAGCGCCAGCCCAGCGACGGGTCCTTCTTGCCGTAATCCATATGGCCGTAAACCGGCTTGCCATCGATCTCCTTGACCTTCTCGGTGAAGAACTCAGCGATGTCCTCGTAGGCCGACCAGTTGACCGGCACGCCCAGCTCGTAGCCGTAAAGCTCCTTGAACTTGGCCTTCAGGTCAGGGCGCTTGAACCAGTCGTAGCGGAACCAGTAGAGGTTGGCGAACTGCTGGTCGGGCAGCTGGTAGAGCTTGCCGTCGGGACCGGTGGTGAAGGATTTGCCGATGAAGTCGTCGACGTCCAGCATTGGGTTGGTGACGTCCTTGCCCTCGCCGCTCATCCAGTCGGTCAGCGGTACGGCCTGCTGATAGCGGAAATGGGTGCCGATCAGGTCGGAGTCGTTGACATAGGCGTCATAGATGTTCTTGCCGGACTGCATTTGGGTCTGCAGCTTCTCGATGACGTCGCCCTCGCCGATCAGGTCGTGGGTCAGCTTGATGCCGGTGATCTCGGAAAAGGCCTTGGCCAGGGTCTTGGCCTCGTATTCATGGGTGGTGATGGTCTCGGAGACGACGTTGATCTCCATCCCCTTGAACGGTTCGGCGGCCTTGACGAACCACTCCATCTCCTTCATCTGCTCTTCCTGAGAGAGCGTTGACGGCTGGAATTCGGATTCGACCCATTTCTTGGCCTCGTCCATCCCGGCCTGCGAGATGCCGGGACCGGCGAGAATGGCCGCCAATGCTGCAGCTGTTACCAGTTTTTTGATCATAGATAGTCTCCTCTTTTGTTTGACGGTTTCCCTGCCGTCCCGGTGCCTGGCCGGCAGGATCTGAACTCCACGCTATACCCAGAGAAATACGCAGACCGCCCAGATCAAGGCCAGGGCGAATGCCCACCACAGGCTCAGGCTGAAGAAGGCCAGCCAGAAAATATGAATATAGGCCGCGCCGAGCAGCGAGACGAACAGCCGGTCGCCGCGGGTGGTCTCGAAACCGAGGATGCCCTTGCGCGGGGCGCCGCCGGGTACCCGTATTTCCCATATCGTCATGGTGACCAGCATGGCGAAGATGATCAGGAAAAAGGCGGCCGTCGGGGTGGTCCAGGCCATCCAGCTGAGATTCATGACGCTCTCCTTACACGCGGCCGAGGGCGAAGCCCTTGGCGATATGGTTGCGGACGAACCAGATGACCAGCGCGCCCGGCAGGATGGTCAGCGCCCCGGCAGCGGCCAGCACGCCCCAGTCGAGACCGGAGGCGGAGACCGTCCTGGTCATGATCGCCGAGATCGGCTTGGCGTGGACCGAGGTCAGGGTTCTGGCCAGCAGCAGCTCGACCCAGGAAAACATGAAGCAGAAGAAGGCGGTGACGCCGATCCCCGAGGCGATGTTGGGGATGAAGATCTTGACGAAGAAGCGCGGCCAGGAATAGCCGTCGACAAAGGCCGTCTCGTCGATCTCTCGGGGGATGCCGGACATGAAACCTTCCAGGATCCACACCGCCAGCGGCAGGTTGAACAGGCAGTGGGCCAGCGCCACGGCGATATGGGTGTCGAACAGGCCGATCGACGAGTAGAGCTGGAAGAACGGCAGGGCGAATACCGCCGGCGGGGCCATGCGGTTGGTCAAGAGCCAGAAGAACAGGTGCTTGTCGCCCACGAAGCTGTAGCGGGAGAAGGCATAGGCGGCGGGCAGGGCGAAGGTTACCGAGATGACCACGTTGATGCTGACGTAGATCATCGAGTTGATATACCCCGAGTACCATGATTTGTCGGTGAAGATCACCCGGTAGTTGTCGAGGGTGAAGTCCTGCGGCCACAGCGAGAAGACCGAGAGGATCTCCGTATTGGTCTTGAAGCTCATGTTGAACAGCCAGTAGATCGGCAGCAGCAAGAGGAAGATGTAGACGACCGGGACGATTGATTTCAGCCGCATGTCAGCCCTCCTTGGTGGTGGCGTTGTCCTGGCCGACGTTGCTCATGACGGTGTAGAAAATCCAGGAAAACAGCAGGATGACGAGGAAATAGACCAGCGACATGGCGGCGGCGTTGCCGAGGTCGAACTGGCCGACCGCCAGCTTGACCAGGTCGATGGAGAGAAAGGTCGTCGAGTTGCCGGGGCCACCGCCGGTGACGACGAAGGGCTCGGTGTAGATCATGAAGCTGTCCATGAAGCGGAGCAGCACGGCGATCAGCAGCACCCGGTGCATCTTCGGCAGCTGGATGTAGCGGAAGATCGCCCAGCGCGAGGCCCCGTCGATCCGCGCCGCCTGGTAGTAGGCGTCCGGGATCGAGCACAGGCCGGCGTAGCAGAGCAGGACGACGAGGCTGGTCCAGTGCCAGATGTCCATGACGATGACGGTGATCCAGGCGGCAACCGGGTCCTGGGTATAGTTGTAATTGATGCCGAAACCGGCCAGGGTGTGGCCGAGCAGGCCGATATCGACCCGGCCGAAGATCTGCCAGATGGTGCCGACCACGTTCCAGGGGATCAACAGCGGCAGGGCCATGTTGACCAGGCAGAGCGGCACGCCCCAGCCCTTCTTCGGCATGGTCAGGGCGATGGCGATGCCCAAGGGGATCTCGATGGCGAGGATGATTCCGGAAAACATCAGTTGCCGGAGGAATGC
>WBUQ01000167.1 GCA_008933635.1 Desulfobulbaceae bacterium
CAACCCCTCCCAGCAGCAGACCTGCCGGACGACTGCGCCTGAGCCAGTGTAGGGAATAGCGCAGGCTCGTCGCGAACTGCAGCCACAGCACCAGTATCCACGGCGGCGGCAGGGCCGGGTGGAGGCTGGCGGCAAAGGTCAGGGTGCCGGTACGGATATGGATGCCATCGACGATGCAACCCAACAACAGCGCCATCGCCAGCAGCCGTCCTTCCCGCCGGCGGTCTGCCACCAGCAGCAGGTGCAGGATCAGCGGGAGAAGTCCGGCAACTGCCGCCATGTGGGGATGTCCTTTTGCGGCGCCCACTACGCAGATAAACCAGCCGCCCTGGAAGAGCAGGTAGTTGATCAGATTGGTCCAGCTGCGCTTATCTTTCATCCCGGCACACCGCCGCTCTCGCCCATCCGGTTGAGCACCAGCTGGTAGTTGCGGATCAGCCGGTTCCGGAAACCGGCCTCGCAGTAACAGAAGTAGTATTCCCACTTGCGCAGGAAGGACTCGTCAAAACCGAGTGCCGTCACCCTGTCCTTCGCCGCCAGCAGATTCTGCCGCCAGAGGGCCAGCGTACGGACGTAGTGCTGGCCGATATCGGCCGCCTCGGCGATCTCCAGGCGGGTCCGCGCTGCCATCGCCCTGGCCGCCGCCCTGAGCGAGGGGACGTGACCGCCGGGGAAGATATGCTTGCGGATGAAATCCGATCCCAGTCGATAGGCCAGATACTTCTGGTCGGGCATGGTGATGACCTGCAGCACCGCACGCCCATGAGGGGCCAGCAGCCGGTCGAGCACCCTGAAATAGGCGGGCATGTGCCGGTGGCCCACCGCCTCCAGCATCTCGATCGACACGATCCGGGAAAACCGGCCCTCGACATGGCGATAGTCGCTCAACCGGATCTCGATCCGGTCCTCCAGTCCCTCCTCCCTCACCCGCCGGGTGGCCCATTCGTATTGTTCCCGGGAGATGGTGATGCCGAGCAGCCGGCAGCCGGTCTGCCTGACCGCCTCGATGGCGAATCCGCCCCAGCCGCAGCCGATCTCCAGTACAAGGTCCGCCGGGCCGATCTGCGCCCGCTCGATGATGGCGGCGAATTTCCGGTGCTGGGCCTGCTCGAGGCTGTCGTCCGCATGTTCGAAGATGCCGCTTGAATAGCTCATGGTCGGGTCGAGGAAGAGCTGGTAGAGATCGTTGCCGAGATCGTAATGTTCGCGGATGTTGCGACGACTGCCGTTCAGGGTATTGTCGCGGCGGAGGTGCGACAACCAGTTGAGTGCCCGGCCGGCCAGGGCCGGCCACAGCCGCCGGTCGTCGAGGACCTCTTCCCGGTGGCCGATAAGCGACAGCAGCGCCGCCAGGTCCGGACTGTCCCAGTCGCCGTCGATGTAGGCCTCGGCAAAACCGATATCGGCGGCCAGCAGCACCCTTCTGAAAAAGCGCGGTCGGCGAACCGTCAACGCCGCCTGGTCAGTCCCCCCCGGCCCGAAACGCAACTCCTCTCCCTTCGGCAGTTGGACGAGCAGCTCACCATGGTCGAGTTTGCCCAGAAACGAGGTCACCATCCGCCGTCCGAGAGACTCCAGGAACGGCGGCGGCGCCTCGCGGATGGTCAGCGGCGAACAGGGATCGGGCTTGGTGAATACCTTCAGCTTCTTCCCGAAATAGAGTCGGGCGGCCTGCCACAGGATCCGCGGAAAGGTCATCGCCGCCCGCAGCGGATGCCTGAGTACGGTCCTGGCGATTTCGGCCCCTGTCATGGGGCTGGCACTGCCGGTGAACGAGGCGGACAGCGCCGCCTCCCCGGCGATCCGGTAGGTGATGGTGATCGCCAGCTTGTCTGCATCCAGAGCGAAGACGAAATCGTAGTCGCCTTCCCGGGGGAAGAACGGCGAGACATGAAAGACCTTGATAGTCCGGGAAGAGCACCCGTCGCCTGCGGTATCAAGCACATAGAGATGGGTTTCGCCAAAGGTGTTGTTGACCTGCAGCAGCACGGCGAACAGCCTGCCTTCGGCATCGCGGCAGAAGAAGAAGCTGGCGGGGTTGAAGACGTAATGGAACTGACGCAAGGCGGTGACCAGCATCACCTGCGCCGGGGGCAGGCCGATACCGTTTTCGCGCAGCGCCTGCTGAACTTTCTGCGCGAGCGGGACTTCACCCGGGTACAGATAGTCGCGATCATGGAGGGCCACCGGTCGCAGGCGGTTGTAACCGAACCAGGGCGACAGCCGCTCCAGTACGGGCAGTTCGTAAAGGTCGATGGCATAGAGATGCAGGGGATAGGAAAAGCCGTGCGCGACCTCGCGGCTGCGATCGTGGCGCAGGGTGCCGAAGAAGATGCGCGAATTCATGGAACCCTCCTCAACAGGGCTGCCGCGGCCTCCTCGCCTGCCCGGACCGCGTCTTCATGGAAACCGTAGCCGAAATAGCTGCCGCAGAACACCGCCCGACCATCGCGGTTCAGCGCCGGCAGTTCAGGCTGGGTGGCCATCGAGGCGGCGTTATAGGTGGGATGGTGATAGACCATACGGGCGACAACCTCTGCCTGAGGGTATTCGCCGGGCCGGTTGAGGGTGACCAGGTATTGTCTGCTGGCCGCAAACCCCTGCAGCAGGTTCATCGCATAGGTGACATAGGCCGGCCGCGGTTCGTCGATATCGCCCTCGAGCCGGAAATTCCAGCAGGCCCAGGCATGTCGTTCGCGCGGCAGTACCGTCAGATCGGTGTGGAGGACGGTGTCGTTTTTCTCATACCGCCAGGGTCCGAGCAGCCTCCTCTCCAGCGCTGTCGGTTCGGCCAGCAGGCCCAGGGCCTGGTCGGCATGGGTGGCGACCACCGCCAGATCGAAGTGCTGCCTGCTGCCGTCGAAAAACTCCAGAACAACCCCGTCGCTGTCGCGATGCAGCCGGTGTATGGGCTGTTTCAGACAGACTGTCCCGGCAAAGCGCCGGCTGAAGGCTTCGACGTACCTGTGGCTGCCGCCGGCAACCGTCCGCCAGGCCGGGCGGTTCCACAGGTCGAGCAGGCCGTGATTGCGGAAGAAGCGGAGAAAGGAGAGGGCCGGAAACGCAATCACCTCGGCGGCTGGAGTCGACCAGATGGCGGCTGCCATCGGTTTCAGGTAGTTGTCCACCATGAACGGATGAAAGCGGTGCCGGGCGATATACTCGGCAAGGCTGCCGAGATCGTTTCCGGCAGCGACATCCGCCTTGCCCTGCCGGCAGAAACGGGTGATTTCCATCAGGAAGCGATAAAACGACGGCCGCAGCAGGTTGCCGCGCTGGGCAAAGAGACCATTCAGGTTGTTGCCGGCATACACGAGGCCGGTGACGGCATTGCAGCAGCTGAAGGACATTTCGGTGGGTCTCGAATCCACTCCGAGTTCATCAAGAAAGGCGATGAAACGCGGGTAGGTCGCCTCATTGAAGACGATGAAACCGGTATCGACCGGAGTGCCGGCATCAGGACCGTCGGGCAGGACGATGGTGTGGGTATGCCCCCCGAGATAGTCCCCGTCATCAAAGAGGCTGACCGCGTGCGTCCCCTGCAGCCGGTGAGCGGCGACGATACCTGCGACGCCGCCGCCAATGACCGCCACCGACTTCTTCGTTGCGTCACTCTGTACTGCCATTATCCCTCCTCTTCTCATGTGGACTGGTCACCGGCCCTTCCCGACGGGGAAACCAGGGGATGAATGCGCTGGTGCGGGCTTGGTAGTCCGCAAATTCCGGGTTGTCCCGGTATTTCGCCTCGAGCATCGGGATGCCGGAGACCTTCAGCAGCAGGAAGGCGATGGCCAGCGGGCTGACCAGGCCGACCCAGCCGTTGCCGGCGCCAAGGCCGATCAGAAAGATGCCCCACCACAACAGCGCCTCGCCGAAATAGTTGGGATGACGGCTGAACCGCCACAGGCCGCTCTGGATAAGGCGGCCGCGGTGCTCAGCCTGGCGTTTGAAGACGGTCATCTGCCAGTCGCTCACCGCCTCGAACAGAAAACCGGCGGCAAAGAGCAGCACGCCGATGCCATCCGCCGCGCCGAGCCCTCCTCCCGGATCGGCGATCGCCAGCAGAATCGGCGTGGCGATGACCAGCACCACCGCTCCCTGCAGCAGGTAGATCTGTAGCAGGCTGCGCCAGACGATGGTGTCGCCCCACTCCTCGCGAAACCTGCGGTAGCGGAAATCCTCCCCCCGCCCCCGGTGCCTGAGGCCGATATGCAGACCGAGCCGCAACCCCCAGATTGACACCAGCGCCAGCAGCAGCAGCGGCCGCGGGTGAAGAGGGGAGATCCCGTCCGCGGTCAGCCAGGCTCCCCAGCCGGCGAGGACGAAGAGCGGCCCGTAGGCTATATCGACCAGGCTGTTGTCCCTGGCCCGCAGGCCGACAATGGCCATCACGGACATGCCCGCCAAAATCAGCAGGGCGGCGTCGAGAAAGACATCTGCCATGTTCCTTCCTCCTTTTTACTCCAGCCGGGCGCCGATCAGATACGAGCCCCCTGCCACCAGCGTACAGAGCACCACGCCCCAGGCGATGTCGACCACCACCACCTTCACCGGCCAGTCCCGCAGCGTGGCGAGATTGGTCAGGTCGTAGGTGGCGTAGGTAAAGAAGCCGAACAGGGCGCCGTAGAGGCAGGCCCGCCCCAGCGAGGCCGCCTCGATGCCGGGACGGACCGCGAAGAACAGGATGCCGGCGATGTAGATACCATAGAAGACCAAGGCGGCAGGCCAGTTCACCTGGGGGCTGAGCAGGTGCTGGAGATTCTTTTGGTAGAAATCCCTGGCGACATAGCCGAGCCAGACCATATCGATGGCGAAGAAGACCGGGATGGTCAGCAGATAGAGTTTCAACCAGAAGTAGCTGTTCATGTCATGCCTCCTTTGCCGCAACCAGGTTACGGCTTCTCATTCCCGCAACTGCAGCAGCCTGTCGCGCAGTCCATCGTCGATGGGTTCCGGCCCAAGCCAGATGCCGAAATAGGCGCAGGCGAAATCCGCACCATCAACCTTCACCAGCACGCTGTCGTTCAGCGCCAGTTCGGTGCCTTCCCCCGGGATGTAGGTCAGGCTGTAGCGATCGCCCTTGTCCACATCCCGGTAGGCCCGGTGCAGGGTTTCTATCCTGTCGGCCAGCGCCGCCGCATCCTCGGATGAGAGATTTTTGGCCAGGACGTGGTTGGCGCTGCGGGCGAAATCGCCGGCGGCGATCTCCACCAGGTAACTCAGCTCGAGCCGCTTCGGCGTATCTGGCCGGCAGAAATCCCCCCTGGCCTCCGCCGGCAGATACAGTCCGGCGGCATACACCGAAATCAGGTTGAGGTAGCGATACAGGGCCGCATTGCGCAGCGGCACCGCCTGTTCGCCGACGGTGGCGATGTCGGCGAAAGCGCTGTCGCCGACCACCACCGCACCCGCCCGCCTGGCATCCAGAACCGGGAAAAGCATCAAGAGGAACGCCAGAAGAACCACCCACCATCGCGGAATGTTCATGCTGCACCTCCACCCGCTACATGCATCACCCCGGGTTCATAGATCACCGGACCAGCTGCCGGGGCAGCCGCGCGGATCAGGTCGGCTATGCGCCACTGGGCCAGCAGTTCGCTGAAACTGGTAAACAGCGTCTTGTCTGCGGCCAGCGCATCCTTGAGCAGTTTGACATAGGCCTCGGGCCTGTTGCCGACGACCGAACAGCTGTGGCAATACTCTGCCAGTACCGGCTCCAGCCTGTAGGCATAGCCGGGAACCTTGGAGTTGAAGCGAAACTGGATCCCTTCCCGGGGGAAGACCTCGATCGACAGTTCGTTGGCAGGGGCCAGGACCGCCTCGCTGCAGCTCACACAGAGCGGATTCGGCCGGAAGTGCAGGCGGATCTCAGTCCGTTTCTCCCCAAGTCGCTTGCCGGTTTTGAGCAGGAACACCGTTCCCGGCCATTGCCCGCCATCCACCCGCAGGGCGGCCTCCACATAGGTCTCGGTGGCAGAGGGCCGAGCGGGACCGTAGCCCCGGTACTGGCCGAGGACCGGCGGCCTGCCCGGCTCCAGGCTGACCTTCGCCAGAACATCGAGCTTCTGTAGCCGGATCGCTTCCGCCTCGAAACTGTCCGGCGGTGCCATCGCCACCAGGGCCAGCATCTGCAGCAGGTGGCTCTGGACCATGTCATTGATCGCCCCGGCCCGGTCGTAGTAGTCGAGCCGCTCCTCGACACCGGCCGTCTCGAGGCTGACGATCTCCACCCTGTCAATGGCCCGGCCATGCCAGCTCTCGGAGAAGATCCGGTTGGCGAAGCGGATGGCGAGGACATTCCTGATCATCTCCTTGCCGAGGTAGTGGTCGATCCGGAAGATCTGCGCTTCGTCGGCGAGCGCCGTCAGGCTGGCCTGGATCACCTCGGCCGAAACCCGGCTGTCTCCGAAGGGTTTTTCAAAGAGCAGGCGATGCCGCTGATCGCCTCGACTGAAAAGACCGGCCCGTTGCAGCCGTGAGGCAACGGGGACGAAGGCCTCGGGCTTGACGGCGAGGATGAAGAGCCGGATTCCACCCGCATCGTTTTCCGTTTTCGAGTGAAGGTGCAGGCTATCAT
>WBUQ01000168.1 GCA_008933635.1 Desulfobulbaceae bacterium
GAGGGGGGATGATTCCAGTCTTATCGGTGAGTTCTGAGTCAGAATATATGTCTTGACCGGGAAAAAGCAATGTCCGGGGAAGTGCCCTGAGCCTGTCGAAGGGTGGTCCCTGAGCCTGTCGAAGGGCACTGGCTGAGTTTCAGGATGCCCACCTGCGCGAGCATGGGAAGGCTTCGAATTTTTCTCACATCAGGCCGTGCATCCCCGCAATGAATCCGACCGGCGGAGATGCACGGCATGCAGCGGCACAAATCAGGAAGTGTGATGGATCTTGAGCTCGGTCTTGCCGGGATTCTTTGCCAGATGGCGGAAATGGTTGACGGCGGTCTCGGCGAGGCGGCCGACGATATGGGGCAGGTCCGATTCCCGCCAGGTGGCCATGAACATGTCGTTGTTCTGCAGATCCTCGCTCAGGGTGAATCCGCTGTCCGAGTTCGGGGCCAGGACCACCGCATCGGGAGAGGGATCGATCTCCTGCCGGAAAGCGCCGAGAAGCAGGTCCCGGACGGCAAATCCGAAAATCTTCCTCACCTCCTCCGTCGACTCCGCAAGGTTGATGTTCTGCCGGAAACCCGGGAGGACGTTCTGTTCGACTCTGGAATACGAAAGCTGCTTGGACATGGCAAATTCCCCCGTGCTGATATTACCGGGTAACTTTCCCGCTGGATCGGCCTCTATCGCCTTTTCCTGAACCCTCTCTTTCATTAAAGGAGGTGGCGGAGGGGATTGTCAAACCATATTGCGGCTGAAAGGGTAAGCGCGATACGCAAAGGTGTCTCCCGGGCAACGCCCGCCGCTCCAGGCGGGAGGCAGGGAAATCGGTTGACATCGACCGGCGGCGGGGATATCGTGCCCGTTTACTCCGGCCTGAAGTCCGGGCAGGCCGTCGCGGAGTCGGGGGCCGCCGCCTGGTCAGCCGCCGCATGCTCCGCTTCTGTTCCCCCTGGCAATACGCCATGCACGCAATGAACGATCCGCACACATCTTCTTCGGCCGCCGTCTTCAGGGGCGTGCGGCGAGCCACGCCGATCATTCTGGGCTATGTGCCGATCGGTTTCGCCTACGGCGTCCTTGCCGGCAAAAGCGGCATCTCGGCGGCCAACACCCTGATCATGTCGCTGATCGTCTTTGCCGGTTCAGCCCAGTTCATCGCCGTCGGCCTGTTCGCCAGCGGCACCGGTCCGGCAGTGGTGATCCTCACCACCTTCGTCGTCAACCTCCGCCACCTGCTGATGGCCGCGTCGCTGGCGCCCTACCTGTCGAAGTGGTCGCGGCGCCGGCAGGCGATGTTCGCCTATGAGCTGACCGATGAGACCTTCGCCCTCCACTCCACCGCGACCAGAGATCTCAGCGACTGTCCCCTCGAGGCCTTAAGCCTCAACGTCACCGCCCAGGCCTCCTGGGTGCTGGGTTCCGCCCTGGGAGTCGTCGCCTCGAACCTGATCGGCGATGTCAAGCCGCTGGGGCTCGATTACGCCCTGTCGGCGATGTTCATCGGTCTCCTGGTCAGCCAGTGCACCAGTCCGGTGCGGGTGGCGACGGCGGTGTTCTCGGGGCTGCTGGCGACCGTTCTCTTCCTCGCCGGCTGGCACCAGTTCCATATCATCGCCGCCACGATAGCCGGCGCGACCTTCGGACTTGCGGTGGAGCAATGGACCAAGGGCTGATCCTGCTGACCATGGTCGGGATGGGAGCGGTCACCTACCTGCCGCGCCTGCTGCCGATCCTCTTTCTCAGCGGACGCACCCTGAAGCCGCTGATCGTCGCCTGGCTGCGGCTGGTACCGCCGGCGGTGCTGTCGGCGATGCTCCTTCCTTCCCTGCTGGTCCCGGAGGAGCGGATCGATCTCAGCTTCGACAACATCTTCTTCTGGGCGGCTCTGGTCGCCTTCCCGGTGGCCTGGAAGAGCAGGAGCCTGTTCGCCACCGTGCTGGTCGGCATGGGGCTGGTGGCCCTGGCCCGGTATTGCGGCCTTGGCCTCTGAGGGCCGGACGCCGCCGCCTCAGTCCTGCCGTCGCGATGGCGGCAGCAGGCGGGGCGGCACCGGGTCGAGGCGCGCCAGTGCCGTCAGCAGTTCCTCCGGCTCGAAATAGTGCAGCAGGACCTCCCGGCTTCTTTCGAGCACCTCCCTGGCCTTGACGGCCATCTTGGCCGCCTGCCGCACGTAGCCGTATTCCAGCTTGACGTAGACCCCGGCGGCGCGGATCATCGCCTGCAGCAGCAGCTTGTGATCGCCTTCTGCGTAGTACCAGGCATGCTCCAGCACCTCGTGCATCTCGAAGAACAACCGCTCGTTCCACAGTTCCACCCCCTGGGCATAGGGGTCGGTTATCCCCCGGGCAATAGCCTCCAGGGCCCGATGATAGCGGGGCAGGCGGTCGGTGATGTAGTCGCGGTAACGTTCCGGGGGACGATCGTCCAGCAGGCGGGTCGCCTCCCGCTCAAACGGTTCCGGCCGCCCTTCGGCGATGGCCTCGGCGAGGGCGCTGGACAGGGCGTTGCGGATGTCGCGGCTGCGGCGGTCCTGGAACGGTTCGAAGACCGGCGGCGGAGCCGTTTCGGCCTGATCGATATGGGGTATGCGGATTTTCCTCTCATTCATCGGGCAACAGGCTCCGTGGTTGACGGCATCTCCGGATGCCGGCGTTTCTTGAGGACATAGTACATGACCGGCACGGCCATGCGGCTGACCAGCAGCGAGGCGATCTCGCCGAACATCAGCGAGATGGCCAGGCCCTGGAAGATCGGATCGGCGAGGATCACCGAGGCGCCGACGACCACCGCCAGGGCGGTGAGCAGCATCGGCCGGAAGCGGATGGCGCCGGCATCGACCACCGCCTGCGCCAGCGGCTGTCCGCCCTGCACCCGCAGTTCGATGAAGTCGACCAGGATGATCGAATTGCGGACTACGATGCCGGCCCCGGCCATGAAGCCGATCATCGAGGTGGCAGTGAAGAAGGCGCCGAAACCCCAGTGGGCGGGCAGGATGCCGATCAGCGAGAAGGGGATGGCAGCCATCACCACCAGCGGCGTGACATAGTTCCTGAACCAGCCGACCATCAGCATGTAGATCAGGATCATCACCACGCAGAAGGCCAGGCCGAGGTCGCGGAAGACTTCGAGAGTGATGTGCCACTCGCCGTCCCACTTCATTGCCGGCTGGTCATCGGCAAAGGGCTGGTTGAGGTTGTAGATTTCGATCCCGCCGTCGCCGCCGCCGAAATCGGCCGCCCTGAGTTCTTTCAGGCGGCTGTTGATGTCGAAGATCGCGTAGACCGGACTCTCCACCACGCCGGCGACGTCGCCGGTGACATAGGTCACGTCCTTGAGGTTCTTGCGGTACAACGGCTGCTCGACCGGTTGCGAGCTTATCCGCACCAGCTCGCGCAGCGGCACCAGCGGGGCGGCGGGATGCATCTCCGGCCTGAGCGAGAGGTTGAGCAGGGTCTCGATCCGGGCACGGTCCGCAGCCGGCAGTTCAAGGACGATGTTGATCTCCTCCTTGTCGGCGGGCTGATGGAAGAGGTCGAACGACAGGCCCCGGACGGCGATTTCCAGCGCCCGGGTGATCTGGCCCTCGGAGATGCCGTTGATCGCCGCCTTCTCCTTGTCGACGGTCAGCACCTGCCTGACCCGCGGTGCCTCCTGGAACCAGTCGACATCGACCACTCCTTCGGTACCCTCCAGAATCTCCCTGACCTTCGCGGCCAGCCGCTGCCGATCGCCCTCGTCGCTGCCGTAGATCTCGGCGACCAGGGTCTGCAGGACCGGCGGGCCGGGCGGGACTTCGGCCACGGCCACCGCCGCCCCGTATTTCTTGGCGATGGCGGCCACGGCCGGCCGCACGCGCTTGGCGATGTCGTGGCTCTGCAGCCTGCGTTCGCCCTTGGCCTTGAGGTTGACCTGGATGTCGGCGACGTTCGGTCCCGAACGCATGAAATAGTGCCTCACCAGCCCGTTGAAATTGTAGGGGGATGCGGTCCCGGCGTAGATCTGGTAGTTGACGACGTCCGGGTCCTCGCTGACCGCATCGCCCATCTCCATTGCCACCCGGGCGGTCGTCTCCAGGGTCGAACCCTCCGGCATGTCGAGGATGACCTGGAACTCGCTCTTGTTGTCGAACGGCAGCATCTTGACCTTGACCAGGCCGAAGTAGACCATCGAGCAGGCGGCAAGGAGCAGGGCGGTGATGCCGCCGAAGAACACCAGCCGCCATCCCGAGTGGGCCAGCAGCGGGTCCATCACCAGGTGGTAGATGCGGGTGAACCAGTCGTCGGGGGCCTTCTCGTCGTCATGATCACCGTTGCCGCCGTGGCCGCCGCTGCCGCCGGCATGGCTCCGCAGCAGGCGCGCCGCCGCCCAGGGGGTGACGGTGAAGGCGATGAACAGCGAGAAGACCATCGCCGCCGAGGAGCCCACCGGGATCGGCCGCATGTAGGGTCCCATCAGGCCGCCGACAAAGGCCATCGGCAGGATTGCCGCGATGACCGCCCAGGTGGCGAGAATCGTCGGGTTGCCGACCTCGATCACCGCCCCGATGGCCACCTCCGTCGCCGGCCGGCCCTTGTTCTCCGGCAGGCGCAGGTGGCGGACGATGTTCTCGACGACGACGATGGCGTCGTCCACCAGGATGCCGATCGAGAAGATCAGGGCAAAGAGGGTGATGCGGTTGAGGGTGTAGCCGTAGAGGTAGAAGACCAGCAGGGTCAGGGCGAGCGTCGAGGGGATGGCCAGCATCACCACGATCGACTCGCGCCAGCCGAGGAAGAACAGGATCAGCAGCGCCACGCCGAAGACGGCGATGCCCATGTGCAGCAGCAGCTCGTTCGACTTCTCGGCGGCCGTCTCGCCGTAGTCGCGGGTGACGGTGACCTCGACGCCCTCGGGGATCAGGCTGCCGCGCAGCGTCTCGACCTTGGCCAGCACCTCGTGCACGACCTTGACGGCATTGGCGCCGGGCCGCTTGGCCAGCGACAGGGTGACCGCCGCCTCGCGATCGTGGGTACCGCCGGTACCGAAGAGGACGTAGTTGTCCGGTTCCTCAGGACCGTCACGGATCTCGGCGACCTCGTCGAGATAGACCGGCACGCCGGCGTGGACGCCGACCACCACCCGGCCGATCTCGGCGGCCGAGGCCAGGAAGGTGCCGGTCTGCAGCAGCATCTCCTGGTCCAGCGCCTTCAGGCTGCCGGTATGGGACTGGAGGTTGACCTGCTGGATCTTTGGGGCGATCTCGGCCACGGTGAGATTGCGCGACGCCAGCTTCAGCGGATCGAAGCTGATCGTCAGCTGCCGCCTGGTGCCGCCGATGACCTTGGTCTCGGCCACGTTCCTGATGCTCTTGACGCTATCGTCGACCTGGGTCGCCAGCCGGCGCAGGGTGTAATGGTCGTAGCCTCCGCCGTGGAAGGTCAGTGCCAGGATCGGCACGTCGTCGATGGTGTGCGGCTTGATCAGCGGCTGCGAGACCGAGTGGGGGATGCGGTCGAAATTGGTCTCGAGTTTCTGGTTGAGGCGGACAATGGAGGATTCCAGATCCTCGCCGACGTAGAAACGGACGATCAAGAGGCTCTGGCCGGCCATCGAGGTCGAGTAGATGTATTCGACGCCAGGGATTTCATAGAGCAGCTTCTCCATCGGGATGGTCAGCCGCTGCTGGACCTCCAGCGGGGTGGCGCCGGGCATGGTCACCATCACGTCGATCATCGGCACCTTGATCTGCGGCTCTTCCTCGCGCGACAGCATGACGATGGCGAGGAAGCCGAGGAGCAGCGAGGCGAGAATGCTGAGGGGGGTCAGCTTCGAATCGATAAAGGCTGAGGCCAGCCTGCCGGCGAAACCCGGACTGTGAGTACAGGGCTCTTGCATGGTTGCGATCCCGATAGACGTTCAGAGCGTTACTTGACGGAGACCGGCTGGCCATCGATCAGCTGACGGCTGCCGCCTGTGACGACGGTTTCCCCGGGCCTGAGGCCGCTGAGGATCTCCACCTCGCCATCGGCCCTGGCGCCGCTTCTGACCAGCCGCAGGCGGGCGCGGCCGCTATCGACGACGAAGACCCGCTCCATCTGGCCGTAGGTAGTCAGGGCCGTTTCCGGCACGGTGATGGTGGTGGAACTGCCGGAAGCGAGGGTGACCCGGGCGAACTGGCCGGAGCGCAGCTTCGGGTCGGCCGGGACGTCGATCTTGACCTGTGCGGTGCGCGACAGCCGGTCGGCGCTGGGGGCGACCTCGGCGACAGCGCCGGTGACGGAGATGTCCACTGCCGGAACGAAAATCTGCAGCTTGTCGCCGGGCCTGACGCCGGCGATCATCGATTCGGGAATATTGGTGATGACCTGCAGCCGGGCCTCGTTTTCGATCTGGAGCAGGGGTTTGCCAGGGGTGGCGAGGTCGCCGACGCTGGCCATCTTGCCGGTGACCACGCCTGCGAAGGGGGCGAGGATGCGGGTGTATTCGAGCATCGTGCCGGCCTCCTCCCAGGCGGCGGTGGCGATCCGCAGGGCATCCTCGAGGGCGCGAACGTTTTCCGGGGTGGCGGCGTTCTTCTTCAGCAGGTTCCTCTCG
>WBUQ01000169.1 GCA_008933635.1 Desulfobulbaceae bacterium
GAATGGTACAGTCAAGAAGGGTTCTTTCTCATTTCAGAAACAGGACACAAGGGTATCGCGATGAACTGGCACACTGTCGATGCTGAAACCGCCCTCGGGCAATTGAACACGGACGCCGCCCGCGGCCTGTCAGCCGCAGAAGCGGCCAGGCGGCTTGCCGATGCAGGACCCAATGAACTGGTGGAAAAAGGCGGCCGCACCCCCCTGCATATCCTGTGGGAACAGCTGACCGCCACCATGGTCCTCATTCTGATAGCGGCGGCGGTCGTCGCGGCCCTGCTCGGCGACATGAAAAATGCCGTCGCCATCGGTTCCATTGTCGTCTTGTATGCCGTTCTGGGCTTTGTGCAGGAGTATCGTGCCGAACAGGCCATCGCCGCTCTCAAAAAGCTCTCCGTGCCGAACGTGCGCGTTTTGCGCGACGGCAGGCTGGCCGAACTGTCCGCCCGCGACCTGGTACCCGGCGATGTCATCCAGGTGGAAACCGGCAACCTGGTCCCCGCCGATCTGCGCCTGATCGAAGCCGCCAACCTGCGCATCCAGGAAGCCGCGCTGACAGGCGAGTCCGAACCGATTGAAAAGCACACTGCGGCAATTCCCAGGGAAGATCTGCCCCTCGGCGACCGGCGCAACATGAGCTACATGGGCACGCTCGTCACTCAGGGACGTGGCACAGCCCTGGTGGTCGCTACCGGCATGAAGACCGAACTGGGCAAAATCGCCGACCTGCTGCAGCAGACGCCGCAGGAGCAGACTCCCCTGCAGGCCCGCCTCGACAGGCTGGGCAAGACCCTGGCGGTCATTGGCGTGCTGGTTGCCGGGCTGATTTTCGTGATCGGCCTGTTCCGCGGCGACGAATTGCGCCACATGCTGCTGACCGCCGTCTCGGTGGCGGTTGCCATCGTCCCGGAAGGGCTGCCCGCCGTGGTGACCATCACCCTGGCCCTCGGTGCGCAGCGGATGCTGGCCCGCAAGGCCCTGATCCGGAAACTTCCCGCCGTCGAAACACTCGGTTCCGTCACGGTGATCTGTTCGGATAAGACCGGCACCCTCACCGAGAACCGGATGACGGTGGTGGTCATGGATGTGGCCGGGCACTCGGTCGACCTGTCCCAGGCCATGGAGCGTACCGGTTCGGTACTGTTTGAAGAATACCGCACGGCAAAAAACGTCCCCATCCGCGACCCGGGGATATCACTGCTCGCGATCGGCGGCGCACTGTGCAACGATGCCCGCCTGGTGGAGCAGAACGAGGACCAGTACCACACCCTGGGCGACCCCACCGAAGGCGCGATGGTGGTCGCTTCGGCCAAGCTCGGCCACTGGAAGGACGATCTCGATCAGTCGCTGGTGCGGGTCGCCGAGGTTCCCTTCGACAGCGACCGCAAGCGCATGACCACTGTCCACAGGGTCGAGCGGGTCGAACCGGAGAGCATGAAGCTCGAAATCCACGCCCTGCAACCCTTCTCGGCTCCCTACATCGCTTTTACCAAAGGCTCGGTGGACGGCCTGCTCTCCATCTCCACCCATGTCTGGACGAATGAACATGCGGAACCGCTCGATGATGCCTGGCGGCGGAGAATCGAGGCCACCAATGAAAAACTGGCCGGAAAGGGGATGCGCGTGCTGGGGGTGGCCTGCCGGAAACTGGAGACCATCCCCCCGTCCGCAGAAATCGAGCAGAATCTGACTTTTGTGGGACTGTTCGGGATGATCGACCCGCCGCGCACCGAAGTGAAGGGCGCCGTGGCCCTGACCAGGAGCGCAGGGATCCGCACGGTGATGATCACCGGCGACCACCCGCTTACCGCCGCCGAAATTGCCCGTCAGCTCGGCATTGCTGAAAACGGCAGCGCCATTACCGGCGACGAACTGGAAAAGATGTCGTTCGATGAGCTGAAAGCGCGGGTCGATCAGGTGAACGTGTTTGCGCGCGTCTCGCCGGAGCATAAGATCAAGATCGTCCAGGCCTTGCAGGAACGCGGGCACATCGCCTCGATGACCGGTGACGGCGTGAATGACGCCCCGGCCCTGCGGCGTGCCAACATCGGCGTGGCGATGGGTATTACCGGGACGGATGTTTCCAAGGAGGCGAGCGACCTCGTCCTGCTGGACGACAACTTCGCCACCATCGTTGCCGCCGTCAAGGAAGGCCGCACCATTTACGACAATATCCGCAAATTCGTGCGTTTCAGCGTGGCCGGCAATATCGGCAAGGTGCTGGTGATGCTCATTGCCCCCTTCCTGGGCAAGCCCATCCCGCTGCTGCCGCTGCAGCTGCTCTGGCTGAACCTGCTGACCGATGGCCTGCTGGGCCTTGGCATGGGTGTGGAGAAATCGGAGGGCGACACCATGCAGCGACCGCCGTATTCGCCAAACGAGGGCGTGTTCAGCCGCGGGGCCGGATGGCAGACGGTCTGGGTCGGCATACTGATCGGCGCACTGGGGCTTGGCCTGGGGTCCTGGTACTTTTTCAGCGGCAATCCGGTGTGGCAGACCATGATTTTCACCTCCCTGGCGTTTGCCCAGGTCGGGCAGGCCCTCGCCAGCCGCTCCACCCGCGAATCGCTGCTGGCCGTCGGCCTGACCACCAATCCGCTGCTGCTGGGCATGACCCTGCTGGTCAGTATTCTGCAACTGGCTGTTCTTTATATCCCGCCAGTTGCCGAATTCTTCGGCGTGATACCGCTCAATGCCCGGGATCTTGCCCTGGCTGTCAGCTCCGGCGTGGTGGTGTTCCTGATGATTGAAACTGAGAAGAAACTGGCCGCGGGGGCCCGCAGAACCACTGCCTGAGCCTGATAAGCCCCGTCTGCTGATGCCGTTGCTGTTCCTGCGGCTTGCTGATCATGCAGCAATCCAGCGGGCCCCTCGGAAGGGCGAAGACCACTGACGCGATCCGGTGGGGCGGAGAAAGACCTGTGGAAGAACCTGCAGACCGTCAGGCAAGCCTGGTCTGATCGTCTTCCTCTTGCCATCGCCAGAATCTTTCGTGCAGCGACTCTTTTTTCTCCTCTGGGACAAGCGCCCGCAATGTGAAGCTCATCATTTGATTTCTTTGCCGTATGATAAGCTGCTGCAAGGCCATGATCGCGTCTTCAATGGTATCGAGGCGCGGCGAGGAACTGGAGGCGGCGCGGCTCCAGTCCGCGGCGACAGATCGCCGCTCTGCGTCACCATCGTTTGCCGGGCTGGCGTGCTGCCTGGCTGCGAGATCGATTTCCTGCATGGAATGCACTTCGCCGTTTTCCATGAAGAACAGTCCAGCTCTGGCGATTTCGCCCATTACCGTGCCATCGCTCTGTTTCATGACGAAGTCTGTCGACAGGGCTGAGAGCGAGAGTGCGCCGACACCTGCTTCCCGGAGGGATACCAGCCTCTCGTTGTCGCCGCCGGCGTTCATCCATACCATCAGCTGATCGAATGCCGGATCACGGATGTCGAGCCAGCCGTTGTCATCGTCATCGTAGTTCGACAGTTCGCCAAACCCTGATCCGGTGAGCGGGCCAAAGAGCTCAAGTCCGTCATTGACCGTTCCATCCTCATTGTGATCCAGGGCGAGAAAACCGCTGCCGGCACGCAGGCCGCTGATTTCCTCTTCCGTCCCGTCCCCGTCGAGGTCGAAGAGAAATGATGTCTGGTCCAGACTGTCAAGCCCGTCATCAAAGGACAACACCAGGGGGTCGATGAGCCAGGGAAAACTGGACTCGGCCAGCGAGACGGTCGTGCTCGTCCGGGAAACGGAGAGGTTCATGGCAAATTCGATTTTCCGTCCATCGCCCGTGGTAATGGAACCATTGGAGCGAAAATCGATGAAATCGGTTTCCTGGGAAACAGCCACTCCGGAAAACCTTGCATTGAAAGGCCGGGGAACGGCGGGTCGAACCGCTGCCCTGAGGTTTGCCGCCAGTGCGCCGGCCTGGGTTGACTGCCGGACCCGTATCCGCCTACCGAGAACGGCCGCACCCAGGTCCTCGATAATCCGGTTGCTGTGCCGCGCCCGGCGCACTTCGTCTGGTTGGATGCCGTTTCTTTTTACCGTCTCCTTGACAGCTGACGAACCTGTCCTGCCGTCATCGAGATTGAGTGAAAACTTCTGCTTTTCCGATATCGCAGGCAGGCTGCTGATGGTTGTCCTGCCTCCGGCAAACTGCACCTCCTTGTGCCCGGTAATCGCCTCCATGCGCAGTTGAGAGCCCGTGATTTCCATATCTAGTCCTCTTGCGCTGAATTTTTTAGAGCCATGAGTGTCGTATCGGCACATGAAACCGCATCCTGTAGCCTTTTTTGCAGTTTGCCATGCATGCCCTGCAAGAAACAGCTGACAGCCCCCGCGTTGCCAATCCGCTGGCGCAGACAGCTTATATTCAGATGGCAAGGCTCGTGACGAACTCTCTTTGACCCTTAGACGAGTCCTTGCCGCTTCTGAAAAAACCAGGGATTGCCGGTCGCTATCGGACTGCGTCCACATGATCTCCGTCGTCATCCAGCCTTCTGTACCTCAAGGTCAGGCACTCCTGTCGAGAGTGTCGGTGAGGTCATTCTGCGGCAGGCAGAACTCTCGACAACTCCAAGGTATCTCGGAGAGGTAAATCATACGGAAGCGATCAGGATGATCGGGCCACATGATGGTGAGGTGTGCCTCAGCGGGAGAGGATTGTCGCTTTCCTGTTGATGGACAGTAGGAAGGTCAAACCGGTGCAAATTAAGGGGAGATATGTAGACTTTTGAAAATCTGAGATTCACAGTAGTAGTGTTTCGTTTGGGCGGGTAATTGATTTGTCGAGGTTTCCACTGGCAATTCATGGTGACGCCAGGGGGTGAGGTCGGTCGTCAATACTAGATACCAAGCGCTCATCTTTTTTTTGACATTACTGTTTGATTACAGACGTCCGGGAATCTAAATTTTAAATTCCTTAAAAACGGAATTTTTGCAGCATACCCCCAGCACCCAAATCCCTGAACAACAGGAAAGGGCCCTTATTACAGTATGTCGAGAAGTTTTAGAAGATTATTGACCGACATGGTATGATTATTGCTTTCTGTGCGACAACAGTTGGGTCAATTTTAACAATCAATCAGGTTAGCGGTGAGGGATCATGATGAAAGCATCAAAAAGAACAGGTCTGTTAATTTGCATATTTGCACTTTTTCTGGCATCACAATCTGTTGCATTACCAATAGCGGGTGAACAGGTACGGATGTTAGCTGACAGTACAGTTCCGTACACCATGCTGGATATAAACGATAATATAAGTTACCAAACATTCTGTGTGGAAAGCAGTAATTATTTCACACCTGGTGGGACATATTGGGTTACTTCTGTAGGAGATATTGTAACTGGGGGTGGACCGCAACAAAGTGGCGATCTGCTATCAGAAGATACAAAATGGCTTTATGCGGCCTATATGTCTGATGTATTCAAAAGTGATAGCAGTATCACTGCCCAGACTGTCCAAAGTGCCATCTGGTATTTGGAAGGTGAAAGCGGTGGTAATTCAGCTGACTGGACAAAATTAAACAGTACGGTATACAAAACCTTCGATGCTACCGGCTGGAGTGTTGTCGCCGTAAACATATCATCGGCTAAGGATGGAAGTGTTGATAATCAAAGCCAGTTGGTAGGTGTTGCCCCGGTACCAGAACCCGCAACCATGCTCCTCTTTGGGACCGGTTTAGCTGGTCTTGCAGGCCTTAGCCATAGAAGGAAGAAGAAATAATATTCCGCTTATCTGGAATATAAAAGGGCAGGGTCAGAAATGACCTTGCCCTTTTTTGTTTTGTCCAGTGCAGCCTGCGATTTCCGACTATCCGAACACTGACTGCCAGGGTGATTCTGACGATGATTGCAATAAAACTCACCATTAGGGTGGAAAACACCAACATCAAGCCGGTGCGAGGCCCGACCCGGTGCCAATGATATCTCTGTTCGATCCTGGTTATCTCTGTTTAGCTCACGGATATGGCCACTCAAAACTTCGGTGCTGGCGATTCGGTGGCACCCGCTTTCTTAAAAAACATGGGGACCTCCGGACTGTCGCTCTGCCGCTGGCGGTATTCACTCCGGCTGCCTTCGACAAAGCCGATCTGGAGGAAAAGCTGCAGCAGCCGGGGATTTCGAGTCAGCGAGATGAACCGCTGATACCCCTCAGCCTGCATCGCATGTATAAAGGCGAGATGCTCATGGTGACAATCGGGGCAGCGCACACGTGCGAGGCCTTGCTCAAGCTCCCAACATTCCAGATATTTCCGAACTATATGGGAAATCGCCGAGTGGAAGAAGCCATATTCACGAGAAAAGAGATCGTCGTAACGATACTCGAACTCATCAAAGTGTTTATCAAATAGTGGCTACAAAGGTGACTCCCGAGGTTTTCTGCCCCGATATGCCTCCTCCTGTGACATCTGACATTTTTGCGTAGCGACGGGTTATCTCCGCTGATTGATGGCCAAGCAGTTGTTGCAGAACCTCCAGGCGCAAGCCTGCGTTCAGCATATCAGTTGCGAATGTATGACGGAGACAA
>WBUQ01000170.1 GCA_008933635.1 Desulfobulbaceae bacterium
GCTTCCGGCCCGGCGCGCTATTCAATTTCCCAGTTATTGATATCTGCGTTGTCCCCTTCCCCACCCTCCTCACCATCGATACCGTAGGAGCTGAGATCGAAATCACCATGACTGCCGGGGCTCAGGTAGACAAAGTCGTTGCCCCAAGGATCCTTCGGGACGCTGGCCTTTTCCAGATACCCGCCATCCCGCCATTTGCGGGGAAGCGTGCCGACCGAAGGCGGTTCGACCAGCGCCTGCAGACCCTGTTCGGTCGAAGGGAAGAGGCCGTTGTCCAGCTTGTAGAGTTCCAGGGCCGTTTCTATCCCTTTGATCTGCATCGCCGCCTTTGTCCGTTTGGCCTCTTCCGGCCTGCCCATGATCTTCGGCCCGACATAGCCGGCCAGAATGCCGATGATGACCAGCACCACGAGCAACTCGATAAGAGTGAAGCCCGAGGTGCAGGCATATCGCGCAGAATGTTTCTTAAAAAATGCTCTCATCATAATCGTTTACGAAATTTCCCCTGAATTTGAACAGCTTTAAACACGCCGACGACGGACAGCGTCATCAGCGCGGCGATGAGGATGGCTCCGCCGGCACCACCATTCAGCATGAGATGGCTCAGGCCGACAAGGGGCAGCAGGGCGATCCGGACGACCGGCTTCAGCCCCGGGTTGTCCTCGATGATCTGTGCCAGACCGGGTGAGAACCGGTAATACAGCCGGATCGCCAGCTGCCCGGGCGCATTGTCCCGCAGGTACCTGTCACGGAACTGCCTCAGCTGCACCACATGGGAGTCGAGGATCGAGCCGTACGCCGCGGTGGCGATAAAACAGGCATCGCTGGTTTCAAACGTGAGCTCGTTGCCGTAAATGACCGTTTCGTCGGCAAGCACCGCATACGCCCGCACATAATAGCGGGTGTTCGGGGTGATATTGAGGATCTGGCTGCCGAAGGAACCCGTCCCGGTCCCATCGCTGGTCTGGCCGTAATGAACCGTCTTGTAATTGTTCGATTGCTCGAAGGCAATATCCGGGAAGATGGAGGTGGTATCGGTGCCGTTATCCGTCGTCGTGCCACCGTCGGTGCCGGAATCCCCCTCTGTCGCGGCCCGGTACACGGGGTGCGGCGCCGTCCCGTACACGACACCGCGGGCGGTGACGGTCGAGCTGTCCGAACATTGGCTGAGGCAGGTTGTAACGCAGCTTGCATCGAGAGAGCCCTCGCAGGAGATATTGCAGTTTTCCTGGCAGCTGGTCCTGTATGTTCTCTCCCGGATTGTCCCGCCGGACATCGCGCTGTTGCGGGTAACCGCCGTGACCGATGTCGTCGTGATACTGAAGTTATCGTTGGTTTCGGCGCCCATCACCTGACCGGCCGCCGCCAGGGAATTGACCGCGGCGGGTGAAAACTGCATCAGCATGAAGTCGCTGTCACTGCCGTTGTCGGCATAGCCTGCCAGCAGAACACTCCCGTCTGCCAGACGGGCCACGGCAAGGCTCTCGTCATCGAAGACGGATGCTGCCTCGGCGATATAGCTCCCGGCCTCGACCGTCCCGGAGGAAGGATCGCCGCTGCCGGCATCAGCCGCCATCGCGGTGCCGGTCATCGTCCACGCGGCGATATCCGCCAGCCTCACGATCAGGGGGACCGCAAGCCCCTTCCCGGGGAAAAAGGAGATTGCCGCCTGGTCCTGCTCGCTGCCCTGCACACCGTAGCGGAGCAGGACCGCGTCCCTGCCGTTGCCCGCCATGACCGATCCCGCAACCAGGATCGAGCCGGTATCGTCGATGACCAGCGAATAGCCGGCGGCCTCCGCCCCGAGATCATTGCGGACGATGCCTGCGGTACCGAATCCGCTGTCCAAGATTCCGCCATCCTCTATCCGGCCGAGGAGGACCTCGCTGTAGCTGTCGCTGCGGGCGGTGCCGACGAAGGTCGTCAGACCGTCGCTGCCTCGCTCCATATCATTGAGATCCGTCTCGCTGCCGTCGCTCTCGATGCGGAGTTCGCCGTCCAGGCCGAAGGATGGATCGAGGGTGCCATCGGTGCGAAGTTTATAGATACTCGCCGCCTTCAGGCCGTCCTTGACACTGTAGCCCCCCAGCAGCAGACCCTCCGGAAGAATTTCCAGGGCCTTCGCGGCGGTCGGGTAGTCGAATCCGAGGATAGCGCGGCCCTCCTCGCCGAAGGAGCGGTCCAGCCCGCCGTCGCCGTTGACGATGGCGGCCATCGCCTTTTCGCCGCTGCCGTCGATCACGACACCGGCAACGGCGTAGCGGCCATCGTCCAGCACCTGCAGATCGTTCAGCCCGCAGGAGAGCCCCTCGAAGGCGAGGATGAACCGGCCGTTCTCGCCGAAGGTGTTGTCCGTCGAGCCGTCCGGGTTCAACCGGACCACGAAGCCGTTGGTATCGGCCCGCCCCAGCGCAGTGTCAAAGGAGCCGGCAATGACGATCCGGCCATCAGCCGCAATCGACAGGGATTGGACGGTGGCGTTGCCGTCGGAGATATTGAATGACAGCGTGCCCCCGTCATTGAAGTCGGGGTCAAGCCCGCCATCGGGCAGATACCGGGCGACGGCGATATCCTTCACCGCGGAATTGCTGCTGTATCCAGCGACGACGATCTTCCCGTCCTCCTGGACGGCGACCGTCCTGGCCTGGTCGTCGGCGATACCGAAATCGGTGATGACCAGGCCTCCGTCGCCAAACGCCTTGTCAAGATTCTCTGAACCATACGCATTCCCGGCCAGGCAAAACAAAAAAGCCAGGGAAACGCCCATCAGCCGCATAAAGGAGGATGTATGCATAGTTCGGACTCCTCTTGAAAAGGATAATGGACCACTACGTGGAAGTATAATTACCAAGCCACGCCTGCGCCACGCATTTCTCTTATTCGATCTTCACCTGGAACTCGGCGTTGCCATGCCGCAGCACCACGCCGTCCCAGGTGATACTGAGGAGTTTGATGCCGTTGCCGGCCATTTCCCCCTCCCGCAGCACCCGCTTGTTGATCATGACCATCCTGCGGGCGGAGTCCTCCGCATAGACATGCCCCTCGATACTGATCGGGGGAATGGCACCCCTCTGTTCCGCCGGCAGTTCCGCCAGCAGCGGCAGGCTGCTGGATTCGACGACGGCGGGTTTCGGAAGGACGGGCGCGGGGGTGGCAATGACCGGGTCCTGCAACGGTGCAGGCTGGATCACGACCGCATCCGCGGGCTCTTCAGCCGGCGGAGCAGCCGGCTGGGCGACGGGGCGCTCCTTCCTGGCCTCCACCCGAGTCCTGTTGCTGTCAGCCGCTCCGCTTCTGGTTGCCGTTGCGCCGCCTGGTCCGTCGCCCGGGCCGGGCTGCTCCTCAGCCACGACCCACCCCGGCTCAGGCTGCCGGTCCGCTTCCGGGATATCCGCACCCGTTGAACCGGCCACCTTTTCAACCGGTTGCCTGGTGGCGGACAGCCACTGCCAGGAAGCAGCGGCAAGCGTCAGCAGCACCAGCAGGGCGAGCAGCCACAGCAGCTGGCCCCGTCGCCTGTCCGGCCGATCAGAACTCTCGGGTTCTTCATAATGCCTGTCATGCAGAGTGGGAATCCGTCCCCGGCGTCGTTCCTCTTCGGATTTTTTCAGGGCATCAAGAATATAGGACATGATCGGCACCTATTCAGGCGATTCGCCTGCCTGTCGCATCTGCGCTTCCTCCCCGCCGTCCGTTCCGTCGGCCAGGTTGCCCGCGTCGTCTCTGGATCCGGCGATCTTCTTCAGTTTCCCGATTGTGATGAGTGGCGACGACCCGTTGTTTGCATCCCTCCCGGTCATATCGCCCGAACGGGGAGAGCCGACGGAACTCCCCACCCAGAAACTGTCCAGCCGCATGATGACCCTGGCCGCCGCCTCGTTCACCGTGGCACGGTAGTAGTACAGCAGGGGCAGGCTGATGCCGAGGATGGCCAGGACCGCGACCTGCAGGATGACCCTGGAACGGCCTGGCCGGCCCTTCCGTGGCCCGGGAGCCTGCAGGACCTCCCCGGCCGCCTTCTTGACGATATTCAGGCTGACGACACCCGCGCCCTCGACATACGCGCCGAGAAGTGCACGGTCGCAGAGGAGGTTGATGATGCGTGGTATGCCATGCGAGAGACGGGCTATGTGACGGATCGCCTCGCCGGTGAAGAGGCGCTGCGTCCCCCCTCCGGCCACCATCACGCGGTGCCGGATGTAGCGCCGAACATCGTCCGGACTAAGGGGCGCCAGATGGTATCTGCTGGTTATTCTCTGGTTGAGCTGGAGCATTTCCGGCGCGGCCAGCACGTTGCGCAGCTCAGGCTGGCCGAGCAGGATTATCTTCAGCAGCTTGTGCGTATTGGTCTCGAGATTGGTTAAAAGCCGGAGCTGCTCCAGGACATCCTTGTCGAGATTCTGGGCCTCGTCGATGATGATGGCCGTCGTTCGCCCCCGGGCATGCGCGTCCAGCAGGTAGGCATTGAGCAGGTCGATATATTTCTTGTTCGAGGGAGGCTCGTCGTTCTCCGGAATCGCCAGTTCCTCGCAGATGGTTCGGAGCAGATCGAGTACCGACACCTTGGGGTTGAGGATGATCGCGATATCCGTCTCCGGCGGCAACTGACCGAGGAAACAGCGGCAGACCGTGGTCTTGCCGGTGCCGATCTCCCCGGTGAACAGGATGAAGCAGCCGTCACTCTGCAGGCCGTAGAGCAGATGCGCCAGCGCCTCCCGGTGCAGCTCGCTCATGAACAGGTAGCGGGGATCGGGAGCAATGGTGAACGGTTTTTCCTTCAGCCCGAAATAGGATGTATACATGTCGCGCGTAGTGGAAAAAGTCGTCAGAAAAGAAGTGTGGGCGCCGCAGCTTCCGCCTGGAAGTCCTCACCGGAGCGATCCGGTACTACCAGTATAGGATAAATACGCCTCTGTATCCATGATTCTTTCTTTCGCATTGAAATTCAAATACATTGTTCATACCATGTCAGATGAGGCGATTTTTTTCCACGAATCGACATCCTGGCCAGATAACGACGAAGGTCCCGACATGCCGGTCTATGAATACCAGGCCCTGGATGCACAGGGAAAAAAGCGGAAGGGTATAGTCGAAGCCGATGGCCTGACCCAGGCACGATCCAGGCTCCGCGCCAGCGGTCTGTATCCCGTTTCCTTCAAGGAGAGCCGGGCAAAGAAGAGCGGCGGGGAATCCTGGCTGTCCTTCAGCCTGTTCAACAGCGTCTCGGCGGAGGAGATCTTCGTCGTCACCCGTCAGCTCGCCACCCTGCTCGGGGCCGGCATTCCGGTCGACGCGGCCCTTTCCTCCCTGTCGGAACAGACCGGCAACGCCGCGATGAAGAAGGTGCTCGGACAGATCAAGACCGAGGTCAACGAGGGCAAGACCCTGGCCCAGGCGATGGGCAGCCACGGCAAGGTGTTCTCTCCGATTTTCGTCAATATGGTCCGGGCGGGGGAAGAATCGGGATCGCTGGGCGTCGTCCTCGACCGGCTCGCCGACTTCAGCGAGAAACAGCAGGACCTGCGGGGCAAGGTCAAGGCGGCGCTCTATTACCCGATCTTCATGGCCGTAATCGGGACGGCCATCCTGGCGGTCCTCATCACCTATGTCGTGCCGAACATCACCCAGATCTTCGACGAGATGGACCAGGTGCTGCCGCTCCCTACCCTCCTCCTCATCAGATTCAGCTCGCTGCTGCAGCAGTACTGGTGGGCCATGGCCATCCTGGCGGTCCTGCTGTTCTTCGTTGCCCGGTCGCTGGTCGCCAGCCCGAGCGGGCGCTACTACTGGGATTCGATCAAACTGAAGATCCCCCTGGTCGGACCTGTCCTGCACAAGATCATCCTCGCCCGTTTCGCCTCCACGATGGCGAATCTCAACCGCAGCGGCGTCGAATTCATGACCTCGATGCGCATTGTCCGCACCCTGGTCAACAACGTCCGGATCGCCGCCGTCATCGACGAGGCGACGGAGCTGATCGGCAAGGGGAAAAGCATGACGGTCGCCTTGGCCGCCTCTGAATGGTTTCCCCCCATGTTCGTCCAGCTCATCGCCGCCGGTGAACAGAGCGGCAAACTCGACGACATGCTCGACAAGGCCGCCAGCGCCTACGAGCGCGACGTCGAGGCGGCGGTGAAGGGCATGACCTCCCTGCTCGAACCCCTGATGATCACCGTCATGGGGCTGGCGGTAGGCTCGATCGTCGTCTCCATCCTGCTGCCCATTTTCGAGATGAACCAGATGATCCGCTGAAAGGCGGGCCCCTCACACGGACAGCGAATACAACCTGAAATAATCCAATAGCTTCAATGCATGCAAGGGTTCCTTGCATGCTGCCGTCATGCCCGATTTTTCCGTCATGCCCGCGCAGGCGGGCATCCAGGGCAGCCCTGCCTGTGGACTCCCGCC
>WBUQ01000016.1 GCA_008933635.1 Desulfobulbaceae bacterium
CCGCATGTAATCGTAATAAAAAAGAGGCCCAGGGTGTCAATATCGCCGCCTTCGAGCGGTGGATCGGCGATTACGGCATAGCCCGGGGCCTTGCGCATAAAAAGCTGAGCACCGAAACCATGGCCGAAAAGATAGCCGTGGTCGGCGCAGGACCCGCGGGCCTCAGTTGCGCCTTCCAGCTGGCGCGACGGGGTTATCCGGTCACCGTTTTTGAGGCCCTGGCCAAGCCCGGCGGCATGCTGCGCTACGGCATCCCGGCCTTTCGTCTCCCCCGGGCGGTGCTCGATGCGGAGATCGCCGCCATCGCCAGGATGGGCGTGGAGATAGTGTGCAGCCACGCCGTCGACAGCAGCGGTCTTCAGGACATCAGGAAGCGCTTCGACGCGGTCTTTGTCGGCGTCGGGGCGCATCAGGGCATCGAGCTGGACCTGCAGGGGGAACAAGCCGCCAATGTCTTCAGCGGTATTTCCTTCCTGCGTCAGGTGAATGCCGGGGAAATCCCTGAGATCGGCGATCAGGTCATCGTCGCCGGAGGCGGCAATACCGCCATTACCGCCGCCCGCGCCGCCAGACGCCTGGGCGCTGCAGTGACGATCATCTACCGCAGGACCCGGGCGGAAATGCCGACCCTCGACCGGGAAATCGAGCACTCTCTTCTCGAAGACATCACCATTCGCTATCTGGTCGCACCGCTCGGAATCCGGATTGAAAACGGCAGGGCCGCAGCAGTCCAATGTGTGAAAATGGAACCCGGCACAGCCGACGAACGCGGACGCCGGTCGGTCGCTCCAGTACCCGGTTCTGATTTCGAGCTGCCCTGCACCGCTTTGATCACAGCCTTTGGTCAGCGGCCGGAAACAGCCGGATTGGGCATCGCCACCAATCCGGCTGGCTGGTTGCGGCCGAAAGCCAACTGGTCGCTCGAGGAGGGACTGTATACCGGTGGAGACGTACTTGGCCTGGCCCTGGTGACCACTGCCATTGGTCATGGACGAATGGCCGCGGAACAGATCGACGCCGATTGCTGTAACCGTCGTTTCCGCAACTCCGGCACCAGGGAAGTCGTGAGCCACGAGGCCCTGCGGCTCGAATTTTATCCGGATCAGCAGCGCAACGAAAACAGTTCGGTACCAATCGCGGGCCGCTGTACCAATGGCCTCGACCTCGAGGCGGACCTGGGTATCACCGAAGAGCAGTTCATTGCCGAAGCGCAGCGTTGCATGAGCTGCGGGCTCTGCTTTGAGTGCCGGCAGTGCCTGATCTTCTGCCCCCAGCGGGCTATCGAGGAATTTCCCGACAACCCGACCGGGGAGGTGATGTACACCGATTACACCCGCTGCGTCGGCTGTCATATTTGCTCCTTGTCCTGTCCGTGCGGCTATATACGGATGGGCATGTCGAACGAACTCTGATCCAGGGAACCAGGCCATGGACAAAGACCTCGAACATCAGCTCCGGCAGGCCATAGACCGTTCCAGGCAGTGGGCCAGCGATGGCTGGCCGGTTACCTTTGGTGACAGGGGAGTAGTCGTTTCCTCTTTATCCGAGGCGCAGAACCTTCCCTTGAGTGCGGTATGCCGAATGGTTGCTCTCAGTTACTGGCAGAATGTCCACCAGATCGGGCACGAAGCGGCAACATGGGGCGAAAAAGCCCTGCGACATCTGGTCGATAATGACCTGCGGGCGGTGGAGGCGGCGGTATATTATGCCTGTTATCTGGAACGGCCTCTGGTCCGCAATACTGCGACCTGGCAGCCGATTTCCTCTCTATTGCAACGGACATTGGATATTTCTGCAGCCCTGGACGAGTGAGTCCTGAATTATTCTAACTCCCTCTTGCAGTCGTTGTCCAAAAACCTTCAGCCCATGGCGAGGTGAACAATGAAAAACGGGTGGTTACGGCAGGTGAGCTTGCTGCTGATCTGTTATCTGTGGTTCTGTTTCCCACCGTCGGCATGTGCCGCCGACCTTGTCGATGGCGATCCTCAGCGCGGAAAGGCACTTTTTGCTGGCACCACCTCTTTTGCCCAGGGTGGCGCGCCTTGTCTGGCATGCCACGGCATTGCCGGCCGCGGAATGGGGATGGCAGGCGGCGCTAGCTTCGGACCGGATCTGACGTCAATATTCGACGACTATGGGGCTGAGGGGATCGTCGGCACCTTGGACGATCTCACTTTTCCGAGCATGGAGCCGATTTATGCCACACGCCCCCTGACTGCCGAGGAACAGGCAGATGTGGGCGCCTTTCTGGCCAAAACGGCGGAAGAGGCGCAGTTGCCAACCGTGAGCCGGATGACCGGACACGTTGCCATCGGGCTGGCTGTCATATCGGCCTTGCTGGTTGTCTTCGGCAGGGGGCGTCTGCAAGGGGTTCGCCGGCCTCTGGTTCTCGGGGTACGTACAGGGAAAGGTGGACGGCGATGAGTTGGATACAGGATATTGTCAATCCGAAGGCGCGGGCCTGGGAAGAATTTTATCGCAACCGCCACCAGGCCGACAAGGTGGTGCGCAGCACCCATGGAGTCAACTGCACCGGCGGCTGTTCCTGGAATGTCCATGTCAAGGATGGCATCGTCGGCTGGGAACTGCAGGCAACCGATTATCCCGCCTTGGAGCCGAGTCTGCCCCCCTACGAACCACGGGGCTGCCAGCGGGGGATTTCCTTCTCTTGGTATCTCTACAGCCCGCTACGGATCAAGTATCCCTATCTGCGCGGGGTGCTGACCGACCTCTGGCGCGCGGCCAAGGCCCTGCACGGTGACCCGGTGGCGGCCTGGACTGCTCTTGTCGAGGATCCGGTAAAGCGAAAGAGCTACCAACAAGCTCGCGGCAAGGGCGGATTCCGCCGCTCGAACTGGGAGGAGGTCGAGGAGATCATTGCCGCCTCGACGATCTATACCATCAAGAAGTTCGGGGCCGATCGCCTTGTTGGTTTCTCGCCGATTCCGGCAATGTCGATGCTCAGCTTCGCCGGTGGAAGCCGCTATATGCAGCTGCTTGGCGGTGCCAATCTGAGTTTTTACGATTGGTATTGCGATCTGCCCAACGCCTCGCCGGAGGTTTGGGGCGAGCAGACCGATGTTGCCGAGAGCGCCGACTGGTACAACAGCAAATACATCGCGGTGGTGGGCTCGAACATCAACATGACCCGCACTCCGGACGCCCACTTTCTCGGGGAAGCGCGCCACAACGGCACCAAGGTGACGGTGCTGTCCCCCGACTTCAACATGACTGCCAAACATGCCGACTGGTGGATTCCGGCCCATGCCGGCCAGGACGGCGCCTTCTGGATGGCGGTCAATCACGTGATTCTCAGTGAATACCACCATCGCCTGCAAACTCCGTACTTTCTTGAGTACCTCAAGCGCTTCACCGATTGCCCCTTCCTGATCCAACTGACCGAACACGACGGCAGCTACCGTGCCGGGCGGCTGGTCGCGGCGACTGCCGTGGAACGCTATTGCAAGGAAGAAAATGCCGGCTTTAAATATCTGGTCTGGGATGAAACCAGCGACCAGCCGCGCATGCCGTTGGGAACCCTCGGTTTCCGCTGGCAAGACAAGAAGGGTGAATGGAACCTGCAGCAAAAGGATGGGCAGGACGGCAGCGAGATCGCCCCGGTCTTGAGCCTGCTTACCTGCAGGGAAGCGGAGTTGCCGGTGGTCTTCGATGACTTCGGCGCCGGCCAATTGGTGCAACGCTGCGTGCCGGTCCACTATCTGGTCACCCCACAGGGCCGAATACCGGCAACAACGGTGTACGACCTACTGATGGCCCAGTTCGGGGTTGATCGTGGTCTGGAAGGCGCCTACCCTTCCAACTACGATGAGGATATGGTCTACACTCCGGCCTGGCAGGAGAAATTCACCGGCATCGCCCGCGACAACGTCGTGCAGTTCGCCCGGGAATGGGCTGCCACCGCCGAAACAACCGAAGGCAAATGCTCGATCATTATCGGTGCCGGGGTCAACCACTGGTATCATTCCAACCTGATCTACCGCGCCGGTATCGTTGCCTTGATGCTCTGCGGTTGCGTCGGCAGGAACGGCGGCGGCCTCAACCATTATGTCGGCCAAGAGAAACTGGCGCCAGTCGCCCCGTGGGCAACGATCATGGGCGCGCTCGACTGGAGCAAACCGCCACGGTTCCAGAACGCTCCTTCCTATCACTACGTCCATAGCGATCAATGGCGCTACGAACGGACCAGCGATGAAGCCAGGGTCCAACCGGTAGCCGAGCACAACGGCATCACGGCCGGCCACACCATCGATCATCAGATCCGTGCGGTCCGTAACGGCTGGCTCCCCTTCTACCCCCAGTTTGACCGTAACCCGATCGAGGTAGTCAAACAGGCCGAGATAGCAGGCGCCGCAAGCAATCAGGAAATCGTTGTCTGGGTGGTCAAGGAGTTGGCGGCCGGCAGGATGAAGTTCGCGGTCGAAGATCCTGATGCCCCGGAGAACTGGCCGCGGCTCTGGATCATCTGGCGCGGCAATGCCCTGATGTCGAGTGGCAAAGGGCACGAATATTTCCTGAAGCATTATCTCGGTACCCACACCAACACCGTCGCTCCGGAAACTGCCGAGGAATCGGTGAGGGATGTCAAGTGGCACAGGCAGGCTCCCGAAGGGAAACTCGACCTGGTGGTCGACATCAATTTCCGCATGGATACCTCGGCGCTCTACTCGGATATCGTCCTGCCGACCGCCACCTGGTACGAGAAGGATGACCTTAACAGCACCGACATGCACTCCTTCATTCATCCGTTACAGGCAGCGGTTCCGCCCTGCTGGGAATCGCGGAGCGACTGGGATATTTTCAAGGGATTGGCGAAAAGGTTCAGCGAACTGGCCGCGATCCATCTCCCCGAGCCGGTCCGCGATATTGTCGCCGTACCGTTGCAGCACGACACCCCGGCTGAAATGGCCCAGCCGGAGATCAAGGATTGGTGCAAAGGAGAATGTGAAC
The DNA here is from genome assembly GCA_008933635.1 of Desulfobulbaceae bacterium. Lineage (GTDB taxonomy): Bacteria > Desulfobacterota > Desulfobulbia > Desulfobulbales > Desulfocapsaceae > Desulfoprunum. Next base: position 4,969 of record WBUQ01000016.1, read on the forward strand.
CGATTCCCGGCAAAACCATGCCGAGACTGGTGGTGGTCGAGCGCGATTACAAGAACCTCTATAATCGCTTTATTTCCCTCGGTCCCGGCGCACGCGACGGTATAGGCGCCCATGGGCTGACCTGGAAGATTGACGATATTTACGACGAAATGGCGGAAGGCGACCGGACGGTTGAGTGGCAAGGCCGGAAATATCCGTCTCTTGTCGACGCCAGGGAGGCCGCCGAGATCATTCTGCGGCTGGCTCCCGAGACCAACGGAGAAATGGCCTTTCGCGCCTTTGCCGCCGAAGAAAAAAAGGTCGGGCTGCCGCTTACCGACCTGGCCGCCGATACCCGGGGCATCCGCACCACCTTCGCCGACCTCGACCGTCAGCCACGACGACTGCTCAACAGCCCGATCTGGACAGGTCTGACCGGTAACGGCCGGGCGTATTCGGCCTACTGTCTCAATGTCGAGCGGCTGGTGCCATGGCGGACCCTGACCGGTCGTCAGCATTTCTACCTCGACCACCAGGGTTATATCACCGCCGGCGAACATCTGCCGACCTACAAACCAAAACCTGATCCGAGTTCCCTGCAGGATCTGGTGGTCACCCCTACCGACCAGAAGAGCATTATGCTCAATTACCTGACCCCCCACGGCAAATGGGGAATTCACAGCACGTATGGCGACAATCAGCGGATGCTGACGCTTTCCCGTGGTTGCCATCCATTCTGGATCAACGACCAGGACGCCGCGCAGATCGACGTGATCGACAATGACTGGGTCGAAATCTACAACGATCACGGTGTGGTTGTCACCAGAGCGGTAGTCAGCGCCCGTCTGCCCCGGGGAATTTCCTTCCTCTACCATGCCCCGGAGCGGACTATCGGTATCCCCAAGTCACCGCTACGCAACGCCAGGCGGGCCGGTGGCCACAACAGTCTCAACCGCATCCGCCTCAAACCGAACCTGATGCTCGGCGGCTATGGTCAATTCACCTACGGCTGGAACTACTGGGGGCCGACCGGGGCCAACCGCGACACCTTCATCCTGGTGCGCAAACTGGAAGGAGAACCGCAATGGTGAAGGCTGAATGCAACAAAAGATGTCATGGCTGCAAGCAACCCGCCCTGATTGAAGCACAAGGAGACAAGCCATGAATATACGCGCCCAGGTATCGTCGGTTTTCCATCTCGATAAATGCATCGGCTGTCATACCTGCAGTATCGCCTGCAAGAACCTCTGGACCGATCGCAAGGGTGTTGAGTACATGTGGTGGAACAACGTCGAGACCAAACCGGGGACCGGCTATCCGACGCAATGGGAGAATCAGGAAAAATATCGTGGCGGCTGGGAAAAAAAAGGCGACCGGTTGCAGCTGAGGCTTGGAGGCCGGGGCGGACTGCTTGGCAATATCTTCCACAATCCACGCCTGCCGACCATGGATGATTACTATGAACCTTTTACCTATCGGTACGGTGAGCTGACCAGCGCTCCGGCCGGCAACGACCAGCCGACCGCCCGACCGGTCTCGATGATCAGTGGCAGGCCGATGAAAATCGAGGCCGGTCCCAACTGGGATGACGACCTCTCCGGATCCGGCATCTACGCCGCCAACGATCCGGGAGTCCTGCAACTCAGTCGTGAGCAGCGGGCACAGATGTTTGCCGTTGAAAGGCTGGTGATGTTGTATCTGCCGCGCATCTGCAACCACTGCCTCAACGCCGCCTGCCTTGCCGGCTGCCCCTCAGGGGCAATCTACAAGCGGGGTGAGGACGGCATTGTCCTGATCAACCAGGACAAATGTCGTGGCTGGCGAATGTGTGTTTCGGCCTGTCCTTACAAAAAAACCTACTACGGCTGGGCCACCGGCAAGTCGGAAAAATGCGTTCTCTGCTATCCCCGGCTGGAAGTGGGTGAAGCACCGGCCTGCTTTCATTCCTGTGTCGGCCGCATTCGCTACCTTGGTGTTCTGCTCTACGACGCCGATCGTATCGAGGCAGCCGCCATGCAGGACGACAAAGACCTGGTGGCAGCCCAGCGACAGATCATCCTTGATCCTTTTGATCCACAGGTCCTGGCGGCTGCCGGCAAGGCCGGAATCGCGGAGCAGGTTCTCGAGGCTGCGCAGCGATCGCCGGTCTATCTGTTTGTCAAGAAATGGCAGATCGCCCTGCCGCTGCATCCCGAATTCCGGACCCTGCCAATGCTCTTCTATGTGCCGCCGCTTTTGCCGGTGGTGTCCGAGGAACATCTCGGCACCCAGAGACTGGTGGACGACTATTTCACCACCCTGGAAAATGCCCGACTGCCATTACAGTACCTCGCCGGATTGTTCACCGGCGGCAATACCGAGGAAATCAAGGCCGTCTATCGTAAACTGATGGCGGTGCGCATTCAGCGACGCCGGATCACCGTCGGTGACCTGAGCGAGAGCGAGGTGGCCAAAGCCCGGGAACTGGGAGAGGTGAGCGCCGAGCAGATCGAGGCGATTTTCCGCATGACCGCGCTGACGTCCATCAGGCAGCGGATCGTGGTACCGCCGATGCTGCGCGAGCAGGCGATCGAGGCGGGCATGGACCCGGAGAGGCATAAACAGGAGATGGGCTTTGGCAGCCGTCGCTCCCCGAAGCGGAGGTGGTAATCATGACACCAGCCACGACGGTGCAGGGCATCTGCTGTCACTTTGCCGAACTCTTCAGCTATCCTACCGCGGAACTGGCGGCCACGGTTGCTGCCTGCAGTACGCTGTTGCGTAAGGATTATCCCGAGTCGGTTTCCTCCCTGGAGCGTTTCACCGGTTTTCTGCACGCACAACTGCCCGCCAGGGTCGAAGAGATCTATACCGCCACCTTCGATCTACAGCCTGTTTGCCATCCCTATGTCGGCTATCAGCTCTGTGGCGAGAGTCAACAGCGGGCGATGTTCCTGATGCAGCTGAACCGGTTGTACCGCCGCTATGGTTTTGAGGCCGGGTTCGAGCTTCCCGACCATGTGAGCACCCTGCTGCGTTTTATCGGCAGCCATGCGCCGGAGGATTGCCGTCGGGAGTTGATCGAAGACGGCCTTCTCCCGGCTCTGGCAAAAATGGAGGAAGGCCTGGACAGCGCAGACCATCCATACTTGGCACCACTGCAATCCCTGCGGAATTTTTTGCAGGCTGTCGTTGAACCCGAATTGCCGGCAACGGGCCGGCTGGAGGAGTGCCCTTTATGACCGATCTGATCCTGTTTGGCGTATTCCCCTACATTGCGGTTACGTTGGCTGGTTTCGGCGGTATCTACCGGTATGCATCTGACCGCTATTCGCTGTCGTCGCAATCGTCTCAATTCCTGGAAAGTCGGATGCTGTTCTGGGGGACGGTGCCTTGGCACTTCACGATCATACTGATCCTTCTCGCCCATCTGCTCGCTTTGCTCTTTCCTACTGCCTGGGGAACGCTGCTCGGCCGCCCGTTGCGGCTCTACCTATTGGAAATCAGCGGCGTATCCCTGGGCCTGGTCGCGGTGGTGTCAATGCTCGTGCTCATCGTCCGGCGAGCGATCAATCAGCGGATTACCACCGTCACCACGGTTATTGACTGGGTGCTGCTGGCAGCCCTGCTGTTGCAGGTGGCAACCGGAGTCTATATTGCCGTTACCTTGCGCTGGGGTTCGCTCTGGTATCTGCATACCGCAACTCCCTGGTTGTGGTCGCTGGTGAAACTTGATCCTCAAGTGTCGTACATGGCGGTGATGCCTGCGGTCGTCAAGGTTCATGCGGTCAACGCCTTTTTCCTGCTGGCCTTGTTGCCTTTCTCGCGGCTGATCCATATGATCAGCGTACCACTGGCGTATATGGGCCGTTCACCTCAGGTGGTGGTCTGGTACCGCCGCTAGGAGGCTGTCCGAGAATCCTGGCAGATGAAGTTCACGATATCGATTCAGGTGCGGCCGTGACCGGTGATAATCGATCGCGCAAAAACACGGTAATTTCCAGAAGCAGGAGGCCAAGCACAATCCAGGCAAAATAGTCATGGATCGTCTGGTGGAGGGACAACAGCAAAGGTTCTCTCGCGACGCCTGCCGGGAGGTCAAAATTCATATTAAAAGCATACAGCATGCCAAAGGTAAAGTTTCTTGACCACTGGGTCGGATTGTAGACGAGCAGGCCGCCTGCGAGCCCGTACATTCTGGTACGCTTGATGGCCCTGGCAATTTCGATGAGTTCGATGATGACGAACCACGATATGACCCACAGCCAGACCATGAGCGTCAGACTGGTCGGAATGACGCCACAGACGACACTCGCCAGCCCGGTTATGGACATCGCGCCGTGGGTGATGCAGTTGGTGTTGTACCAGTCTCTGTCCAGATCGAAATCACCTCCTTCACCTGCGTACCTCCTGGCGACCAGGTAAAAACTCACGAAGTAGAACACCACGCCCAGCAAGATCGCCCAAGGCGCAACAGACCGATACATCGGGCTGTCGCCAAAGGCCGCCTTCCAGACAATGACAAGCGATTGCGTGCTGACCGCCGAGAGGAACAGGACGCCATGGACCTTCTGCCTGGTTTCATCGCGAAAAAACTGCAAAAAACTCCCCATTGCCTGATAGGCAAAATACAACCACAGTCCAATATTGCCGAGTACCATGACCTGTACCAGCGGTTTCCATTCCGGCAGGCGTTGGCAGAGGGCAACGCCACAGACGGAAGTTCCGGCAATCCAGGTGCCGACGGCAAAACGACCGATGGGATTGGCGAAGTGCGTGCCGAAAGCCCTGCCTTTCACCAGATCCGAAAGATAGGATGCGGCAATAAATACGAAGAGAAGCAACAGGATCAGGGTTAAGGAGCGGGCAAGGTTATTCAGAATCGGAAACGCACCTATGGCACCGTTTATGAAAATACCGATTGCCATCACGATCGCACCGGATGCAGTCGGGGATGGCATGTCCTTGATGAAGAGGACCTTGATCACAAGGAACAGAGTGGCAAACAGGAATAAACGGATAATTTCCTGAGAAGCAGGAATTGACCCGGTTACAGCGATCCATAGGACAGCCGTCACGCAAATGGCGAGAATCGCGATGCCTTCCAATTGCCTAACGTTCAGTGGCTTTATTGTGTGTCCTCCATGGTCGAAATGTTGCGATCTTGTCAATAGTCCGCCTTGGCTGTCTTAACATGTGAGAGCTTTTCACCAAATTCCTGTGTTTTTAGCAAAAGCACTTTCTCGGTATCTCTCAAAACACATCGCCATGCTTCGGTAAACAATATGAGCAAATTTCGTATAGGGCATATAAAGGAACAGCATCAGAACGGACACGAGATGCGCGAAGTAAACGATATAACCGAATGTTGGCATACCAGCCCAGCGCAGCAGCTCTGCGCCCAGACCCGTAACACTGACTGCCGTTATCTCCCAGATAAGGAACCAGTCATAAAAAGTCCAGATGGATTTTCCCCTTTTCTCATGTCTGAGCCGGTTGCCCCAAAGAACCCAGATGCCGTACAACAAAGCAACTGCAGAAATGTTGGCAAGGGTTTTAAAAGGATCAGTCAGAGGCAGAGGACCATGAAAGGATGGCCAGATAAGTCCCAAGAGATCTTGTCGGAACGCCGACCAGCAGGTGAGAATGAAAGCGCCGATAAAACCAAGCACCAATGGCAGGTGCCCCCTGGCCCGGTCGACGTTAGCTCTGCACTCACGAAATCGCGTATGTTTCATTGTCTCAACGAGAGAAGGCCAGAGAAATTCGTTGAAGAACATCATGATGGAAGGCCTGAAACTGGGGTGCAAGTTTGCTTTTCCACTCATTAAGCCCCACATTTTGCGTATTCCCTTGATAATGGAGAAAACGGCAATGCCTGCGGCAGGCACCATGATTGAAACAATAAAGGTGGTGTTTTTCGGATACCACTTGAAATCCCAATGTCCGAAAAAGCGGGTGTACCCATAGCGTTCAAAAGCATCTGCTGAAGGGATATGCATTGCGCCCGACAGCAACCAGAGAATCAGAATGACGACTGAGGGGATACCAACCAACAACGGCAGATTTCTTGAGTCTGTTGCCAGGTTAGCAAGCCAGGCAGGCCAGCTGTGAAATGTGTAGATATAGGCACGAATCGCCCCCAGAGTTTCAGCCGGCTTGGCACCACGTGGACATATCTCGGTACAATCGCCGCATTGATGACACAAAAAGACATCGGGGTCGGCCAAAAGATTTTCTTTCATACCCCATTGTGCCCAAAGCATTTCTTTTCTCGGGAAAGGTTTTTTATCCGAGGACAAAGGACAGGCTACAGAACAGGACGCGCACTGATAACATTTCTTGAGCGTATCCCCTCCTGCCTCTTTCAGAGATTTTATGAATTCAAGATCAGGTGTATTGGCCATGATACTCTCCCTTTATATTTCCTCGTAAAACCAATTCTCATCTAGCAAAAATGCTAGGAATTGAGCTTATGCGAGCCAAATACTTTCTGTCGACAGTATCGTATGAAGCAGTATCCCCTACAAAATTTGATAAAAATACCGTTAGGGGCATCAATATCTGATTTGAAAAATTACGTTACCTCTCCGGAAAGAGCAACGACCATGCATTTGGAGTTCCAACCATCAGACTTAAGCCATATTTCGCTGGCTTCTCACATGGTGTTGCACCAAGCTCACCTGCAATATGGGCCATTGCGGGAGAGAAGTAGACGATAACCTCACATTGAAGACGTCCTTCCGATTCATGCCGCAGAAATACAGCCATTTCATTAGGGCAATTAGCATTTGTATACGCTGACAAACAGAGGATCTCAACGCGATCTAGCTCCAGGAAGGCCAACATCGCATCACCGAGATTCTTACGAAACCATTTGTCCATCCATGACCTCCCGGTTCCATACTTGCCGGCGGAGATAGTGCGCTGCCGAGCTTTTGCTATGAAGAAAGGTTAGTCTCGTTTCGCGATTTAGAAATTCTTTTTTTCAGAGCTGTGCAGCTTTTAAAAAGAGGATATTGTTTTCAAGATGCACATGCTTATGGAGATCGTCCTCAAATTCCGCTAGTTTCTGGTAAGTAACCATAAAGGTATTGCAGGCATCTCCCGGTATCGCATATCCCTCGGCAAGGTGGCGAATTTTATGGATTGCATCACCGACTTCTTCATGCTCGTGAATGAGTTTCTTGAGTGAGTTTTTAATGATTTCACTGTCTGTTGCTGCTGCTGTTGTTCCGGTTTTTTTCTGCAGATCGACCCGCTTGATTGCAGGGAAGAATTCTTCTTCCTCTTCCTTGAGGTGGGCTGTCAAGTCGATGGCAATTTTCTCAAAAATTGTGGCGATCTCGATTAACTCGGGGTGGCGAGGACCATGTACTGCAGCTATTTTCCGGGCATAGCCAGCAATCTGGGCAGTATTCTCTTTAAGATAGGAATGATGCACAGTTATGATGTAATCGACCAGGAACGACATCTCCCAGGATGAATAATCCTGGCCACGTTCGACCGGCAGGTTCTTTACCGCCGCAAGCTCTCCTTGTATCGTGGCAAGATCGATGCCTTTTTCTTCACAGGCTGCCAATAGGGCAACCTTGCCTCCACAACAGAAGTCAATCCCGTGATTTTCAAAAATTTTGGCGGTTCGGTAATCCTCAGCGACAATCTCGCCAATTGTTTGTGTTGATTCTTCCATTTTCATCTCCTTCAACAGAAATATGTCACGCCTGGACATTCGGACATTGAGATTTCTTTTAAAATCAATATGATGCAGTAATTTAGCAAAAACCAGTATTGAGCTTTTTTACACAGTTCGATCAGAAGCAGTAAGTGCTCTCACCCTCAGAACAAACTCGTCCATTCGTAACTCCACTGATCGAGAATGAATCGGCGCAATAAAAAGAGGCTGATTACTTTTCTACGATGATGCAACTCACAGGGCATGCATCAGCCGCCTCATCTATGCATTGCTCGTTTCCGGTAATTTCATCGCGGACCTGGGCTTTTTCTGCTTCGGAGTCGAAATCAAATACCTCAGGACAGAGCTCAACACAGGTCTGACAGCCAATACACTCATCTGTATCAATAGTCACTTTGCTCGGCATGTCGTTTCCCCTTTGTAATGGATTATGGCACTGAAAGTCCTCTGTGAGGATAAAAACATGAATGGCATCAATGAGTGTCGATTATCCTCATTACAGGAATGACTCCCTCAAAACGTTTCAACAACTGGGAACGATGGCAGAAGTATATTCTACAGCCAGAATTCCGGGTACTTCCGCGTCGCCGGGATATTATTGACGACCACGGCGACCAGCAGCATTACGGCGGCGCCCAGCGCAACCGGCATCACGACATAGAGATACCCCAGGCTGTGCACACTGTCGCCGCCGATCACCGCTATCAGGGCAGTCGCACCGCCCGGGGGGTGAAGGGTCCCGGTGAGATGCATCAGGGCAATCGAGAGGGAGACGGCCACCGCTGCCGCCAGCCAAGGCGTGCCGCCCAGCCACTGGCAGGCAGTCACCCCGACGATTGCCGAGAGGATGTGGCCGCCGAGCAGGTTTCTTGGCTGGGCCAGGGGGCTGCGGATGGCGCCGTAGATGAGCACGGCCGAGGCGCCGAACGAGCCGAGGATCAGCATCAGGCCGGTTTGGTCGAGAATCTTGTAGTGGATAAGAGCGACTCCGGCAATGCCGACAAAACTGCCGATCCAGGACCAGAGAACCTCGAGCAGACCAACCTTTGGCGGACTCTGCCCGCCGCCTTTCATTTTCTGCAGGTAGTTCATGGCTCTGCCACCTCTGCGAATAGACTGAAGGAATGCGCCAGGTCGGTGCGCGTGACGATGCCGACAAGCCGTCCGTCCGCTGCAATGACAGGCAAGCGATTGATCTTCCGGGTGAGAAAAAACTGCGATATTTCTCCGACAGTCATCTCCGGGGAACATGTCACAGGCGGGCTGGTCATAATATCTCCAACAATTCGGTTGCGCAGCCGGCCGATCATGCAACTCTTGTCATTGAGGCAATGGGTGGCCATCTGCATGAACGACGGTGTTGTGACGAATCCCATTTCCCTGAGAAAATCCTTTTCGGAGACGACCCCGACGATCTTCCCGTCACCGTCGACTACCGGGGCGCCGGATATCCGTTTTCCCGCAAGCAGGGCAGCGGCTGAAACCAGCGACATATCCCGTTGCACCAGGTGTACCGTTGTGGTCATCAGGTCCGCTGCCTTCAGGGAGGTAAGTAACCGCTTGATGGCCAGGCTGTATGCTGCCTGGTAGATTTCCCTGAAATCGCCGGGCGTGATATCGATATAGCCCTGGATGGAGGTCATCGCCTCGACGACGTCCTGCTCGGAAATTTCAACGGGAAGAGGATGTGCTGCAGTATGTTTCGGCATTATGCGTTCTCCTTTGAACACCGGAAAGGTACTCCTCTATGATGCGGAAATATCTCCTTCAACCCTGTCCATTGAAATGATATCGTATACATCAGTGAATAACAAATTTGCCCGGATGTACTTGACGAAAATCAATTCTTCGGAAATTTTCCGATACAATCAGCTGGCTTAAACATGCTGCCGATCCTGAACCGGCAGTGCGCAGGAGAACACCCTTATGCCGATACCAGGAAAGCTCCTCACCACCGCGATGGCCGTCATGCCCCAGACCGATGTCAAGCAGGCCCTTGACCTCGCCCTGAGCCTGGATGTCCCGTTCTGGCCGCAACTGCCGAACTACAGCTATTACGAGGACATGTATGTCCAGGCCGCTGAGCACTTTCCGGGCATCGTCCTGGATATGGAAAAAAAGACCCTGCGTTTTTCGATGGACAAATTCATCGAGGAATTCGAGGAGACCATGAGCCGGTTTGACGATCCGCCCTATTTCGATATCAGCGAGCAGTATTCCGTCGTCTACCACGATTTCCTCGCGCGGGATCTCGCCGACCGGCCGGCCATCCGCGGACAGCTCGAGGGACCGGTCAGTTTCGGCTTCAATATCCTCGACCAGGACGATCGTCCCATCCTCTTCGACGATACCATCCGGCCGTTCATGCTCGAGTTCATGGCCAAACGGATCAATGTCCAGCTGGCCCGCCTCAAGGAGTGCAACGCCAACGCCTTCATGTTCGTCGATGAGCCGGGGTTGCAGTTCATTTTCTCGGCGATGTCCGGCTACGGAGACCAGAAGGCGAAAACGGATCTCGATGCGTTTTTCTCGACAGTCGACAGGCCGCGGGGGATTCATCTGTGCGGCAACCCGGACTGGGATTTCCTGCTCAATCTCGATCTGGATATCCTCTCCATGGATATCTATACCAACGCCGAAATCTTCTCCGCCTGCACGGCATCGATCAAAAAATTCCTTGACCGGGGCGGCGTGCTGGTCTGGGGTATCGTGCCGACCGGTTATGAAGTGTTTGCCAAAGAGAGCCTCGGATTCCTGGCGATGAAGCTCGAAGGGATTTGGCAACATTTAGGCAGAAGCAGAATCGATATCGGGCAGATCCTCAGCCAGAGCATGTTGTCGCCGGCAACATGCTGCCTGGTGAATCCTGACAAGGGGCAGACAGTGGAAAACGCCTTTTCGCTGGTCAACCATCTTTCCCGGATGCTCAGGGAAAAATATAAGCTGGTATAAAAATCATACACATTCCAGGCTTAAAACGTCACTTTGGGGTGTAAACCGGGTGCGTTGCAGCGACAGTTTCAGCCGTGCCGGATATTCCACCACCCATGGCCTGATAGAATGCCACGCTGTCGACAAGACGGTTTGCCTGGGCCTCGATCAACAGAAGTTTTGTTTGTTGAGATTGCTGTTGCGCTAAGAGCAGTTGGACATAGCTGGCTGCACCCAGCGCGTACTGACGTTGCATGGATTCCAGAGAACCTTGCGCGGCAACGTCGGCGGCAGACAGAGCGGCCAGTCTTTGAGCGTCGTTCTCCAGTGCCCGCAGAACGTCGGCAACATTGCGCAGGGACTCCAGCACGACATACTGGTAATTTGCCGCCGCCGCGTCGAAGGCGGCCAGGGCCGCCCGTTTTTCTGCCGGCAAGCCAGGGTTGAACAAGGGTTGTGTCAGCTGCCCAATCAGGCCCCATGTGGATGAACCGCTGCCAAACAATGCACCGGTAGTCAAGGCCAGCGTGCCAAGATTAGCACTGAGATTGAGTTGTGGATAGAGACTGGCGATGGCCACACCGTATTCCGCATTTGCTTTATGCAGCATGGCCTCAGCGGCCTGAATGTCCGGGCGAATCCGCACCAGTTCCGAAGGAACGGTAAGCGGCAGATCGACGGGAAGTGTCAACTCCTGCATGGAGATGACCGGCAAGTCTTTCTCTCCTGGCGCCTGTCCGACAAGTACCGCCAGCAAGTGGTCATTATATTGGAACTGATTACGCAGCAGCGGAATGCTGGCGCGAGTCTGTTCAACCTGGGTTTGCATGGCCAGCACCTCGTCAGGAGTTGCTTGGCCGAGGCGCACCCGCTCTCGGGTGAGGTTCAGCTGTTTTTCCTGAGAGTCGAGGATGGCCTCCGCGGCCCGAATTTGTGCTGCCAGGCTGGCTTTGGTGACAGCAGTGGTGACGACATTGGCCACCAAGGTCAGCTGTGCCCCTTCAAGTTGGTAGCGCTGATAGTCGACATTGGCGGCCAGGGCTTCAAGAGCGCGGCGATTGCCGCCGGCTAAATCGAGATTGTAATGCACCCCGACGCCGGCATTGTAAAGGCTGAACTCCCGAGAATCCCCCGTCTGTCCCGATGTGGCGGGACTGAACTGCTGGCGAAGGCCGCCGAGGTTGGCATCAATCTGGGGGTAAAGAGTATCTCCCGCTCGTGCGGCATACACCTCCTGTGCCTGGCGCAGAGTAGCCTGGGCTTTTACCAGAGTGGGGCTGGCCTGCAGAGCTTTCTCGATCAGGGCATCAAGCTTTGACGAGCCAAGTTCATGCCACCACTGCGGGTTGACCACTCCACCTTCAATGAGCCGCTGTGCTCCCCCCAAGGCTGTAGGAGCTGCGGCGGTGTGTGCCGGAAAGGGGGTTGTTGTGTATGCCGCCACCTCTGGTTTTGCAGGGCGATTAAAATCGGGGCCAACGGTGCATCCAGCCAGCAGTCCGATCATGGCGGCCGAGACAATGAATGTATACATGTTTTTGAATTTCATCGGTTTTCCTCTGTAAAAAAGAAAATTGCTTACGCAATAGACCGCCCCTCACCGGCTTCCTCGTACGTCACGCCATCGCGAATGTGGTAAATGCGTTTGAACGTCGGGATGATCTTTTCGTCGTGGGTGACAACGATGATCGCAGTTTCGAATTGCTGCGCCATATCGTTCAGGATCCGGATCACCGCCAGGGCGCGTTCGCTGTCAAGCGGGGCGGTGGGTTCATCGGCGAGGATCACCGGCGGACGGTTGACCAGGCCCCGGGCAATAGCCACCCGCTGCTGTTCCCCGCCGGAGAGCTGCGACGGCATAGCCTTGGCGCGATGTTCCACATCAAGCGCTTGAAACAGCTCGATTGCCCGGCTGCGCGCCTCGGGATTCGGTTTGCCGGCGAGCATGGGCAGCAGGGCAACGTTGTCGGTAACATCAAGAAACGGGATGAGATACGGTGCTTGGAATATGAAGCCAATTCTGTCCCGACGAAGGGCGCGCAAGTCCTTGACCTTCCAGCCATCATCATAAATAATCTCATCGCCGAGAATCATTCTGCCGGCAGTCGGTTCGATCACTGCGCCCAGACATTTGAGCAATGTGCTCTTGCCGGACCCTGAAGGCCCAACCAGCCCGACCACCTCACCAGGAGCAACCTGCATATCCACGCCTCTCAAGGCATCGACCGCGGTATCTCCACTGCCGTAGCGCTTTTTCAAGCCTTCGATACGGACACCTTTGCCATCCATGTCAACCTCCAATGGCTTCGGCCGGATCGACCTTCATGGCGGCGCGAATGGAGATAATGCTCGAGAGCATACAGATCACCATTACGACAACGAACCCAATAATAGAATCAAATGGCTGCAGCAGTACGTATTTGGGGAAAATCGGCGCCATAACCAGGGTGGCCGTGATCTTGCCTACGACGAAGCCGATCACACCCAGAGCGATGGCCTGTTGCATGATCAAACCGACAATGGTGCGATTTTTGGTACCGATCAGTTTGAGGACGGCAATCTCACGAATCTTGCCGAGTGTCAGGGTGTAGATGATGAAAGCGACAATGGCCGCGCTGACTAGCGAAAGGATCGCCAGGAACATCCCGATCTGTTTTGCCGAGGTGGCGATCATCTTGCCGACGAGGATCTCCTCCATCTGGCTCCGGGTGTAGACTGTCAACCGCTTCCACCGGCGGATTGACTCCGCCACTGCATCAACGTCATGTCCTGGTTCAACCTGCACCAGGACAGCGTTGACGTAGCTGTTGGTGCTTTGCGAAGCAATGACGGCATCGAGAAGTCCCGGGACCTGGGGGCGATTGAAAGCCTGGTTTGCGGCAGTGCGATGACGCTGCTGCCAGATGGCGTCGTTATCTTTGAGAAACTGGGCCTCCTGGGCATCCTTGAGTGGAATAAAAACTATTGGATCGCCGCCGGAAGAGACCATTCGCCGGGTCAGACCGACGACGGTGTAATAGTTGCGGCGAATCTGGAGGCGATCGCCGATTTTGAACCCGGTGGCGAAGTCGGCCACCGCCTCGTAATGGCCGCGGGTGATCTGGCGGCCGGCAATAAGGTGGGGCGGCCACCCAGGAGTGCCGAGTTCACCGGCAGTAATGCCGGCAACCATCGCCCGGACATCACGCTCGCCTTGACGAACCTGCATGGTGAAATAGGTGGCATTGGCCGCCCTCGCCACTCCCGGCATGCTGCGAATGCCACGCCAGACATCGGAGTAAATGCTTGAGGCTTCAGCATAGGGGCCAATGGTGTCCTGTTGCACTACCCAGAGGTCTGCACCACTGTTTTCGAGCAAAGCCTTGCCGTCATCCACCAGTCCGCGATAAATCCCCGCCATGGACAATGTCACTCCGATCAGCAGTCCAAGCCCCATGCCGGTCAGGACGAATTTGCCCAAGGAATGCATGATGTCGCGGCCGGCTAAACTGATCATGGCTTTGTCCTATTTATATGATCTACCACACGAATACGGCTTCGTGAATTGACGACTTTCGTACTATAAACGACAACCTGGTCATCGACTTTGAGACCTTCGCGTACCTGTACACGACCATCCAGATCGGCGGCACCGACCGTCACCGGTGTGAACTGCAGATCCCCATCCTTGACCTGCCACACACCCAATTTGCCGTTATAGCGCTGGACTGCTGCATTAGGAATGACCGGTCCCGCCGAAAGGGCCGGCAATGCCACCGTTACCTCGGCCAGTTCGCCAACGGCCGGCAGCGGATCTGGAATTTGATCAAACACCACCTTGGCAAGCGTTTCCTCAGTCACAGTGTCTGCCAATGGTTCCACCCGCAAAATTCGACCTGCTCGCAACTCGTCTGCCTGCGAGCGCAAGACGATTTGAGCCGGCAGATCAGCAGCAAGCCCATTTGCATGTATCTGATCAAAACGCACATTGACCCACAGGCTCTTGGGATCGATCAGTTCCACCACCGCCTGGCCAGCCACAACCGTGGTGCCGGGTTCTACATTTCGCAAGGTGACTAGTCCATCAGCCGGGGCGACGAGAGAGAGGCTTTGGCGTTGGGCGATCAGAGCCTCCCTTTCGGCGAAAACACGGGCTGACTCCTCTCGTGCTGCGTTCATACTCGCCTCGGCTACCTGTTGTTCATTCTTTTTGGTGATAACGATCTCTTCACTTGTCGTGCGCGCGGCCATCAATTTTTCATAGCGTTGGGCCTGTGCTTGCGCGTAAACATGACGCGCCTGGGCTTCACTCAACTGTGCCTCAGTACGCCTCAGTGCGGCCTCCTGGGCACGGATTCGCGCGTCGAGATCTATTGGGTCCATTTCGCCGAGGACCTGCCCGGATCTGACATGATCCCCAACCTGAACATCCAGACGTTTTACCCTCGCTGCGAAGGTGGGACCAATCTTGTACGTGTATCCTGCCTCGACGGTACCGATGCCGAATAGAGCAGGCGCAATGGCGCGGTTTTCCACCTTGGCCACCGCCACATCCACCGGTGCGAGCGTCCCCGAACGCAGGGCAACATAGACGAAAAGCGCGAGCAGAGGCAAGAGCACCACCAGCATCACCAGAGTGCGCTTCTGTATCGGGAATCGTTTCATAAAGCCCTCCTGATACCACGTCGGTAGATGGCAAAGACCCTCGGTGCATCATGGCGGATGTGGCCCACATCGCCAACCAGAAGTGATTGCATGACCAGTCCCTGAAGCGTCCCGATGAACAGGACAGCAGCCGCTTCCGTGTCCAGGTCGGTATCCAGTTCTTGGTTCGTTTTTCCTTCTTCGATCAACCGATGCAATCGCTTTCCATAATGGTGTATGAGTGTCTGCACTATGGCTTTAGATGCTGTTTTTTCAGCACACTGGAGTTCACTAAATAAAAGGTGGGGAACTCCCGGGTGTTCGACGACAAACTCGGCATGTGCCATGAACATGGCTTCAAGGGTGGCGAGGGGGGATAACTGCTCCTGGATGGAATTATCCAATCTTGCCAGCAACTGTTCAGCCACCCACTCCATCACTGCCTCCAGGACTGCAGCCTTGTTGGAAAAATGTCGAAACAAAGCTCCCTGGGTCAATCCCATTCGATTGGCAATGGCAGCTGTTGTGATACCGTTTGGATTCTGTTCTGCGGCCAACTCAATGACAGTTTGGATAATCACCGCACGGCGCTCCTCAGCCGGAAGGTGATTCAGACGCTTGCTCATAAGACCTCCGCTAAAGATAGTAATCATTTACTATCTTTAGTAATATAGCATTGAGCCAGAATGTCAACGGAGTTATTGAGTTTAACTTCAAAGAAGTCTCTAAAATTTTGGGACGCAAATGACCCAGGGTGTGAAATTGGGACTCAGATGTGTACCTGATGCGAAAACAAATGTCATATGGATATGCTCAATCAGTGTTTCAGCAGAAAGAGCTTTGCCATGGCAGCCTTCGGCGCCAAGAAAGCACGGCTCACAGTTTGATCTTATTCCTGAGTAGATTCCTCGCCTGCCTGGCAGAAATATTCATATTTCGACAAGAATGGAATCTTGATTAAGAATCTAGAAATTCTGGCACCCCCCGCTATGTAGGCTCTGGCCACCATTCTCATAATAGCTGTATTTTAGCATACCTCAAAGACATTCTCCTTGACAGCTCAACGGCCTGATCATATATTCACATATAAATCATAATTGATATATTTATTTCAAAGGGTCTAACTTACCAGGAAGGAAGATCATCGTAGGAGAACAGGCAATGCACGACGGTCAAAGTATGGCTCCAATCCTCACCAGTGCTACATGCAGGCTGCTCGATGAAGAATTTCATTCAGTTGCCTTTCTTGCAAAAAGTCTCTCCGACGAAAACCGGCTCCGCATCCTTTTGTGCATAAGCCAGGAGAAGAAAGCGGTTGGAAGCATAGTTGAAGAACTTGGACTCTCGCAACCGCTTGTCTCTCATCACCTTAAAGAGCTGAAACGCTCTCTGCTGGTGAGGATCGAACGCAGTGGTCCTTTTATTTTTTACGAGCTCTCTGATCCAGCCATTCTCGAAGTGATATATGCGTTGAAGACGGTAGCCACAAACCTGCTGGCTACCCGGACGACATTTTAACGGATTCTGCAGGAGGTGATTGGCTTCTCATGAACGAAATAGAAAAAGTATACAGCAGATTGGATCCAGAAGATGCGGCGAATCAGACCGCAATAGCATTGAAACAACTCCTACCGTTACTTGGTGAAGATGGTCGCAGTCAATTCATCATGAATCTGCTGGGAGAAACCGGGCAGGATAAGATCTCCAGCATGGTCCACCTCTGACTGGCCGAGTGCATGGGCGAAGGTGTCGACCCAACCCAGATGTGCCAGACCTTGGTGGATAAGGTTGCCCAATCCAAGCAACTGATGGCCATAACCGATCCCGATCTGCTGGTGTTGTTTGAGGATTGGTTCGAGGAACTGGAAGACGAAGTAACTTCCTTAAATGAGAAACATGGCCCACTCGAAGCCAGTGAGCTCGCAAAGAGAATCGGGCTCTCATTGCGAGGAGCAAGATTTCTTCTGTCAAAACTTGAACGCGCGAAAAAGCTGTGAATTGTGAAACTCCCATCTTCTGAAAAGGTCGTGCCATGAAAAACACGAAGACAACAATAATAGCCATAGTGGCCGTCGCGTTGACCATCGGAGCCCTGTGGCTGACAAATCGAGCGGTTACCCCCAAACAGGCGACCTGGGACGATGTGCTTGTTGAGGGGAAAAACGGTAACTACCAGATCATTAAGACTCAAGATTTGGCTGATCTCTACCAAAAGGATGCGGGCAGCCTTTTGCTGGTGGATACCCGTCAGGAATGGGAGTACAGGACAGGGCATCTCAAAGGTGCGGTAAATTTCCCCATGGAACCAACCGCCTGGGCAAGATGGCGTAAGGCCTCGGCACTTGAGAAATTTCTTGGACCGGATAAGAATCGAATCCTTGTCTTCTACTGAGCAGGACTCACATGAGTCCGCAGTGACTCGGCGGCCAGGGTGGCCGTACAACTTGGCTATAAAAACGTTTATCGTGATCCGTATGGCTATCCTGAATGGCAAGGAAGAGGTTTGCCCGTTGCCAGCGCTCCTGCTGGACTTGCGTCGACTGCAGAGGAGACCAAGACTCCGGGGCCTCTCTACGGCTGGGCAATGATCTGGACCCTGCTGGGTATTTTTGCCGGTGGCATGGCCCTCAACCTTACGCCCTGCGTCTATCCAATGATTCCCATCACCGTATCGTATTTTGGTGGTCAAGCAACGAAAGGTGGTGAGGGTCGCGGCAGGCTTTTTGTGCATGGCCTGTGCTACCTGCTGGGACTGGCTCTCACCAACTCATTGCTCGGAGTGGTCGCATCCCTGACAGGCGGTCTCATGGGAGCGATGCTCCAGAATCCGATCGTCCTTATTGTCGTTGCCGGTGTTCTGGTCTTTTTCGCAACGAGTCTTTTAGGCTTGTGGGAGATGCGTTTACCAAGCGGTCTCACCCAAGCTGCGGCGAAATCATATACCGGTTATTTTGGCAGTCTTTTTATGGGCATAACCCTTGGCGTAGTTGCCGCTCCCTGCATCGGGCCATTTGTTCTTGGCTTGCTGACCTGGGTGGCTAGCATGGGGAGTCCATGGATTGGCTTTGTGGTCTTTTTCACCCTGAGTCTGGGACTCGGCCTGCCGCTCTTTTTCCTGGCGATGTTTTCCGGGCAATTGGAGAAGCTCCCTCGTTCAGGTGGCTGGATGATCTGGGTAAGAAAGCTGATGGGCTGGGTGCTGATCGGCATGGCCGCTCATTTCATCCGACCAATTCTGCCGGGACACGGTGGGACCATTCTCATTGCCGTCGTTGCTCTGGCTGCTGGTCTGCACCTCGGCTGGATTGATAAGAGTCAGGCAAACTTCCGAGCGTTTCCGGTGCTTAAGGGTGGAGCAGGCATTGCTGGACTTGTTATAGCTACTTTTCTCATTGCAAGCATGGCCATGAAAGGCCCTGGCGTTACCTGGAAACCGTATACTGAGGAAACTCTCAAGGAAGCGCAAAACCTCAATAAGCCGGTGATCATTGATTTCTATGCTACTTGGTGCACGCCATGCCGGGAGCTCGAAGAAGTCACCTTTCATCAACCCGATGTTGTCCGCCTGGCGAAAAACGACTTCATCATGGTCAAGGTTGATGTGACGAAAGGAGGCAATCCCTATCATGAGGAACTGCTTAAAAAATATGACATCAAGGGGGTGCCGACCATTGTTTTCCTTGATGCTGACGGCAGGGAGCGGAAAGATCTGCGGCTTGTTGACTTTCTCCCGGCAGAACAGTTCCTGATCCGGATGAGGGATCTTGATGCTCCGAACAAACAGGAATAGCTCAGCGAGCGCTCTTTGGCAGAAATGAAGTACCGAATCGACGGTAGAATGCATGTTCAATCAACAACAAAGGAGAAAATCATGCTCAAGATCCGCTTTTTTCTGAACGAACCAAACGGCAAACCGTGAAAACATTTCCAACAGATTATGCCCAGGTTGGGCGAAACATATCCGGTGGAGATCGATGTCACTTCAAAGCCAAAGACTGAATACGAGACCGACGAGTATTTCGAACTTGATCTGCCGGTGGCTCCGGCGGTGATGGTTGGTGATGATATTGTCGTGGAAGGGTCAGATATTTCTGATCACGATTTGGAAGTATGCATCTGTAAGAAGCTCGGTTTGCCTGAGCCACAGAAAAAGGGATTAATGGATCGCCTCTTCGGCAAATCCTGATGTCATTGGAGATATCATGGTAAGACTTCGCCTGTTTCTCAACGAACCGAAAGGAAAAACGTGAGAAAGCTTCGACAAAATGCTCTCAGGGGTGAGAGAGAAATTCAATCTGGAAATCGAGATTATTGCCAAGAGTAGAGACGCTTACCGAGCTGCTCCATATCAGGCAACCGGACTACCGGTAGCTCCGGCAATTATGCTGGAAAATGAAGTTGTCGTTCAGGGCGCGCAGATCTGCGTGGAATCCCTCGAAGCGGCAATTCGACGCCACCTGGCCTCTGAGTAAGAAGAGGGCGGCAGAGAAATTGTGTGGATTATCAGCAAGGAGAGGAGTATGGCGCAAAGCGAAATATACGATGTGATCATCATCGGTGGCGGGCCGGCGGGTCTGACTGCCGGAATCTATGCCATGCGCGCCGCGCTCAAGACAGTTCTGATCGAGCGGGGCGTTTTCGGCGGGCAGGTGGCGATCACCAAGGAAGTGGAAAATTATCCCGGCTTTATCAATATCGTAGGATTCGAGCTGTGCGAGAAATTCCTTGAACATGCCAGATCCTATGATCTTGAAATACTCGAAAAAGAAGTGGTTGCCACCGAACCCGGCATCGATCATCACACGGTACGGCTCGCTGACGGAACTGAGTTGCGGGGGCACGCGGTGATTCTGGCTGCAGGAGGGACAGCCCGTAAGCTCGGAGTCCCTGGTGAGCACGAGAACTTCGGCAAGGGTGTATCCTACTGCGCCACCTGCGACGGATTTTTCTTCCGCAATAAGACAGTCGCCGTCATAGGCGGCGGAGACACCGCCCTCGAAGACGCCCTGTATCTGGCCAAGATTACCAGTAAAGTGTTTCTGATCCATAGACGTGACGAGTTCCGCGGTAGCCGTATCCTTCAGCAGCGGGTTTTTGCCGAACCCAAGATCGAAGTCATCTTCAATGCCGTGGCAACCGAGATCCTCGCCGACCAGTCAGGCGTTACCGGTGTTGCCTTGAAAGATACAATAACCGGGGAGCAACGGCGGTTGACAGTAGAAGGGGCGTTCATCTTCGTCGGCTTTGCACCGAACAACAATCTGGTACCCGCCGGTATCAAGAAAAATACCACCGGTTACGTTATTACTGACGAAAAATGCGAGACGAGTATCTCTGGCATCTTCGCCGTCGGTGATCTCAGACAGAAATACGCCAACCAGATTGTGCTGGCCGCCGCCGATGGATGCACTGCGGCACTTGCTGCTGCGCACTACGTGGAGAACAGAAAGGCTACAGCAAAATGAATAACGGAAAATTCCTGTGTTAACATCAAATTATGGGCAAGAAAATGACTGAACTGGTGGTATTTCACAGCGGAAATCCTGGATGACTTTCCTGCAAGAAGGCCATAGGTGTGGCCGATGCCATGAAGAAACAATTCGGAGATAAGCTGGAGATAAAAATTTACACGTTGGATGCCCCAGAGGCACGCCCATACCTGTTAGAATTCAGGGGATCGACCAATGTTCGCTTAAACAACGAGTGGGTGCCTCTCGAAGTGGCCATCGACAGAGACAAGATGGAGACATTTCTGGCTGCAAAATTAAAACCAAGTGAAATATAGAAGGTCATTTTCCGAATAGATAATATTTTTCGTGAAACTCTCAGTTGATCAGTCTCGTAGACGTATTTTCAACCACTTTGGAATAAAAAATGGCAAGGACCGGAAATATTAGGAAAAGCAATACGCTCATGAAGATGGTGTTCTTGCTTGTCTTCATTGGCTTGGCGGTCTATGTGGTTCGATTCTCCCCAGCCAGGCAGTACTTCACTGCAGATCAGCTTGGGCTGTTATTGGAAGCTGCAGGGATCTGGGCTCCCTTGATGTTTGTAATCATTTATGTTGCCGGCATTTGTCTTTTCCTCCCAGGTACCTTGTTGACAGCCCTCGGTGCCGCAATATTTGGTCCTTACTGGGGATTCCTCTATGTCTGGACAGGAGCCATGATCGGTGCAGGTCTTGCGTTTCTCATAGGTCGATATCTCGGGCGGGATTTTGCCGCCTCCCTCATCGGCGACAGACTGAAACGATTTGATGATGCAATTGAACGAAACGGCTTTGCAACAGTCCTTTATCTTCGACTGATGTATTTCCCCTTTACACCAATGAATTTTGGTATGGGATTGACCAAAGTGCGTTTTTGGGACTACATCTCCGGAACAGCGCTGGGTATTCTGGTCGGTACATTTATTTTTACTTTTTTCGTGGGAACACTGAGGGATGTTTGGGCCACGGGAAGGTGGGAGGACTTGTTAAGCTGGAAAGTCTGTTTATCCGTTATCCTCTTCGTGTCTTCATTTTTCATCCCGAAGGTGTTGAAAATGATTAGGAAAGAGGAAAGTGTTTCGAATGAATCTCCGCTTCAAGAAAACCGATGAATTATCGGTTTCATGATGTTGGCAGAATCAATCAGCCGCAAAAAGCAGTCCTACGAATCCTGCATTTGAAACGGCCCCTGGAACCAATTTTGTGTATCCAGGCGGTCTGCTGTTAGGCTCCCAGAGAAGAGCGTTTTGGCTTTTCTGAAACCTGAATCCCGCTTTTTTCACAAGATCTATTGTTTCAGAAATAGTTCGGAACTGTGCGTGGGAATAGATGGGGTGTCCTTCAGATTTTTCTTTGATATACAATTTCCCCCATGGGCTGTCCGCCGGAATGGTGCCTACAATCAAATGCCCTTTGTCTTTAATGACTCGGACGCACTCCAAGAGAGCCAGTTCAGGTCTCTCGATAAAACAAAGCGTCAGATTCATGAGAATTCCATCGAAGGTAGACGCCGGAAATGGCAATTGTTCTACACTCCCAACTTGAACGGCAATACCTTGCCGCCTTGCGATGACAGCCATTTCCGGTGAAAGATCTATGCCGTATGGTATGCCAAGCGCTTTTGCGAAACGGCCGGTGCCGACACCTACCTCCAGCCAATACTTGGTACTATCACAGCCAAGTTGTTTCAAACAAAGCAATTCTTCATTGAAAATAACATGCCCTTCGGGGGAATCGTACCAGCTGTCATAGGCGTCGGCAATCGGATCGAAAATTGATGTCATGCGTAAATTTTTAGGTACCCGTTACTTGATGGCAAAACGGTTATGGTCTCCGCTCTCGATTTTCACCATTTCAGAGGCCGATTGACACTGCCACATTTGACACTTTAACGTGGGGACTATCTTCAAAACAGAATCTTGTTGAAGATTTCATCAATTGCGCCTTGCCCAATTCCTTGATTTTTCAGAACGTTCTTTGCGTGTTCTGCAAATTCGAGCCGCTTGATTGCTGCCTTGCTGTTCAAAAGGCCCTGCTGGATAAAACAATTGATCATTGTCCCAGGTTCGGACCCTTCCAAGGCGGCAGTCTTTTCAACGTAATCAAGAAGATCGACAGGAATCTCCAAAGTTATCTTGGTTGTTGGTCGGCCGGCATACTCTGCGTTCATTTGACATAATTTCTCCTTCATCGCAAAGCCTCCTTTGGTATCATTTGATACGTCTTTTGCCTGACTACATTGAATCAGGCCCATAAACACTTTGCCTTGACTATAATTATATAAATATACATTTATGCGTTATAGTCAAGCGGGTGCGCAGCCAGGTCACATCAGAATGTGTCCTGGCAACCTTTAGTGATTCAGCAAATTGATAACCTTCAATATGTTCCCTGAGTATTTTTAGGAAGGAACATCCAAGTCACTGCCCGGTCAACAAACTCCTCCCGGAATTTCCTGTACAGCACGAAGAGTAACGACATGCAGTTAAGCTGAAATTGTTTCCGATCCATCTTTAAAATTATTGGATAATTGCGACACAAGTCATCCCTTGAGAAAGAAGAAAGTAGATGGAAAAATTTTCTTATCATTCCCTATTCCGGGGAGAAGAGGCGTGCAGGACATTATCACCCAGTTTGCAGACCGATACAGACTCACCGCTACCGAAGTGATGGTTGAGATAGAGTCCGCTTTGTCCGCCATCCTTTCAAAATGGTACCAACTCGAAGTGATTGTCTCCTTCCGTGAAGATCTGCTGTTGGAGGCTGTGGCCTACAGCAACAATAGAGGCGTGATTCGGCAAGACATAGTGAATATCACGGTGATGAATGAATCGATTATTAAGTTGTATCTCGAAAAAGCTCTCGAAAAGGCCGCCCTGTTCAAACAGATCAGGAGGTATAAGGCCTACGAAAAAGAATTGCTTTGGGGCGAAATTACCACTTGCGATCGCGAAAGAAATCTCTATGTCGAAACAGAGATCATCCCAGGTGAACAGATATTGGCAATCTGCCCGGCCAACAGGATTGGTTTACATGAACGATATTCCAGATATTTTCTTCCTGGCCAGAGACGCGCCTTTCACCTGCGTCGGGTGGAGCCGGTTGAATTGAATGGCACACCCAGACTTAAAATAGTGGTGGACCGGGTTTCTAAAACTCTGGTTGAGACCTTGATGAGAAATCAGATCAAATCATCAGAAAATCAACTGAAGATCTGCTGTGTCAAACGTTACGTGGGACACAAAAGCCTGGTTCTGGCCACCAGCCGACTCCCAAAAGCAGCCATTGTCGCTGTGGACAGGGAACTGCGGGAACGGATTCAGGTCGAGGTAGTGAAAACCCTACCAACATGAAGAAGCCTAAAAAAGAGAACAAAGACCAGGAATTCTGGACTCATATCGGTACCGGCATCCATCTTGATTACCCAGAGACTATCTTGGAGTTGGGATTTCCGGACAGCTATCGCAGAGGTCATTTCTGGTGTTTCGGTACAACCCGGGTCGGAAAAACAAGGCTCATGGAGCACATCATCGAGCAGGATATCCGGAAGGGTTACTCAGTAGTGGCCATCGATCCAAAGGGAGATATCGAACTGTTCTCGAAAATCACCCAATTAGCCATCAATACCGGCCGCCATCACGATCTGATGCTGATCACCCCAATCTTCCCGCAATACAGTGCCATTCTCGATCCGCTTTCCTCCTATTACATGCCCGAAGAACTGGTGGCTCATATTACAGCGGGGGTGGCTGTAGGCCGTGAACCTTATTTTTTCGGCGTGGCCTACGAAGTGAGCCTGGTGGTGGTCCAGGCCTTGATTCTTTTGGCTGAAGTGACAGGCAACAGGCCTTCGTTCAATCTCAACGACATCAAGAACCATATCAGCCACCAGGACCTTGAACAATTGAAGGAAAAGATCGACTACATCGACACCCCGGAGGCGAGCCAACTCTCCCGGGATATGCAGAAGATCCTTTCTACCCCGGCGGATTATTACTCGAAGGTGGCCAGTTCGCTCAGGGTGGCGCTCACTGAGCTGACCGCAGGCAATGTCGGCAAGATCATCGGTAAGGCAGACGAAAATCGTTTCATTAAACGGCTGGAAGAGCGCCAGGGCATTATCCTGGTGGTTCAGCTCGGCTCCTTGCTCACCAAGCGGGCTGCCTACACCGCCGGCAAGGTAATCATTTCGATGATTCAAGCCTTCGTCGGCCGGGTCTATTCCAGCGGCAAGAATGTCACGCCCACTTTGGTGCTGCATATCGACGAAGCCCAGTCGGTTCTCTATCAGGGTATCGAGGATCTCTTCGCCAAGGCAGGCGGCGCCGGAGTGTTTATCCATGGCTACTGCCAATCCATCAACCAGCTCTACGCCGAGGTCGGTCAGGATAGAGCCAACACCATCCTGGATAACTGCAACACCAAACTCTTCATGCGGGTGCCGGATGCCCACACCGCCAGTTACGTATCGGATCACCTCGGCGAGGAGCGTCGTTTCTCACCGATTATATCGTTAGGTGGCGGTTTGTCTATCCGGGAGACCGAAGAGGTCAGGATCAAGCATACCGAAATCCTCAACATGGCTCCTCGCGAACTGTTCCTGATCACCTATTCCGGCACCTATAAGGGAAAAACTGCGACGGTTAGTGACGGCACCCTCAAGGTGACATTCCCGGATCTTGCAGAAGAAAGGGCTGCTAAATTGAGCCAAGCTGCATGCAATCGTTAATGCATGTGTTGGGTAATTATCTCAAAACTGCTGATTGGGAAGGTGGACTGATTTGGTTGGTATTTGCCTTGGCGGTAGTTGTCGGGACCGTCTTTTCTCTCGGTAAGAAGAAGCCTGCGGCAATAGAGGAAATTCACCTGCGCGATTTGTCGGCGTTGTGGACCAAAGAAGGCACCAAGGCAATCCACATTTCGGAACTCTCACCCTTATGGCGCGATGATCGGATTACGGTCCTTGAAGAAGAGTTTATCGAGCTTCACGATCCTCAGGCAGCGGCGTTTATGAACAAAATCCGGCAGTGGTCTTGGTTTGACAAATTTCCGCTGCAAAAGGCGATCTGTGGACAGATCTTAAAGATCCTTGACCAGGAAGGCCATTGCCCCTCAGTGGTCAATATGCATGGCGATGTCGAGGGCAGTTGGGATGAAAACACCTACCGGACCCTCGCCCAAACCACCCTGCTCGATCATTCGCTCAACGTGGCAGAACAAACGGTGCTCTTGCTCTCTGGCAGCGAGGCATGGCATGTCATTCCGGACACCATGATCGCCGCCTTGGCCCATGACCTTGGAAAACTCGAATCGATGCGGGGCCATCTCTATTCTCTGGGAGAGCATCCACTGGCTGCAGGCCGACCGCTGGTCGGTATCCCCGGCTTCAATGATCTCCCCAAGAAAGAAGAAATCCTGCGGGCGATCAAGCTGCACCACAAGAAACCGGACGGTCTGCTGGGCAAGACCTTGAAAAAAGCTGACCAACTGGCCAGACAGCAGGAGTTGGAGAAAGTAGTCCTGCAGAATGATACAGGGCAAAAAGCTAAGCTACATCCAGCAGAGTTAGCCAAGGAAGGGATTTTACCGGAAAAGAAGGTTTCTGCGATTCAACCAGAAATCAATAAGGCTATCGCTGCCTGGCAGGCCCAGACGGATATCTTCGACGAAAATGGAGAAAGCGGTCATGGCAAATCTGAGTCCGAGATACCAAAACTGATGGATATTTCCGGATGGTTCGACGCCGCATCATTTTTAGAAGCATTGAAGCCCTATATCAACAGGATGTTCGGCAGAAGATTCCTGGCTTTTTCCATGCCGGACGGCCTTGTCTATTTTCAGGTCAAGGTGCTTGAAGAGGTGGCTCGCAAGCAGGCGGAACGTGCCGGCTGCATGGAGATTGCCACCATGGCCCAGAAAGATTTGACCATGCGGCAGGTGCTGTTCACTATCGTCCACCATCTTCGGGTGGAACATGATGTCATTGGCCGAGGTTTGATCAAGGATGCCTTTTTCGGTGGCTATTTCACGGTTTCCAGGAAGATCGGCAAGAGCATGAAGGGCTATTATACCCCGTTTCATGCCGAGCCCTTCGGCTCTATTGCCGAGATGGAGCAAGCCAAACCCACCCTGCTCCGTGATATCTGCAAGGTCAGTCCATTTCTCGATGGCAATGAATCGGGAGGCGATTAATGGCAAAAGACCGGGAAGACAGAGGGCAAAACGACACTAACGCCCAGATTATCACCACCGATACCGGCCGAATCTACAAGCCTAAGAATTTGCTGAGCGCCATCTCCGAGATTCAGCAATTCTATGTCATCGAGAGTAAGGGCCAGAATATCCCGGCTGAGTTTCTCACCCTGGAGCGCACCCTCGATTTTTTCAAGATCGGACTGGCAAGCGGCTTTCAGGAAGGCCTTGCCCTGGCCCTGCTGTTTCCGGTCTTTCACTTCTACCTTTTCCCTTTCGTCTTCCATCAGCTGGATCTCTTCAGCAAGATTCTGTTCGGCTGCATCCCATATCTCCCTTTGATCATCAACACTGCCATGTGCAGCTATATCAGCCGTTATTATGTCGGCAATATCACCAGGAAAGGGATTAACTCGCTACTCATGGGTCGGGCCATGTCCCTGTTATTCAAATCTTTTCTGATCTATGTGCTGTATCTGGTTCTCTACCGGATCAGCACACCAGAAAACATCTGGAAGGCAGCCATGCACTTCGGGTCCAAGGCATTGAAAATATACTATGGGTTCTTTGAAATTAAGCCGCATCTGTTACCGGTTGCTTCTGAAAGCGCCACGCTCATGGTGGTGGCCGCCATATTTCCGTATGGCTCGGTGTATTTCCTCGATCTCTGGCACCGGTACCGGATCAAGAAGAA
Source organism: Desulfobulbaceae bacterium (assembly GCA_008933635.1). GTDB lineage: Bacteria > Desulfobacterota > Desulfobulbia > Desulfobulbales > Desulfocapsaceae > Desulfoprunum. The sequence continues at coordinate 32,551 of WBUQ01000016.1, forward strand.
CGCGAAAAGTATTTCCGCATAATCAAAGGGGGAAAAAATGACCGACACGCCAAGCACACAATCACCGAAACCTTCCTGGCAAGAGATTCAGGAAAAGAAGATTAACATGGTCAAGGAACGGGGCTCCCGGGTCTTGAAAATCAACTCGCCGCTCGGGTCGACGCTCTTCAACATCCTGCGCCAGTTTGATATGGCGTATGCCAGTTTCAAGGGCCGTCTCGGTGAGATGGACGGCATCTCCCATGAGGAAGGAGAAAAGCTGATGACGGAAGGGAGAGAGATTGTCATGGCCTTTTCCGAGTTTACCGACAAACTGAGCAAGAGAATACGGTTCCGCTATTACAAGCCCCGAGAAATCAGCGAATTTATAAAAACTGTTGACGATTCGGAAGCTGAATAATCTTGCAACACACATGGTGGTTTGCTATCTCAGGGAACATATCCCCCCGTGCAATGTATCTCAGCTACCCAAAACACGAACAGGAGAAAAAATGAATAAGGGTGATCTAATCGAAAAAGTGGCACAAGATTGTGCTCTGACTAAGGCCGCCGCCGAGAAGGTATTGAACAGCGTCTTTGGCTCAATTACTGATGCTGTGGCAGCAGGGGACAAGGTAACCTTGGTCGGCTTTGGCACTTTCGCCGTATCCGAGCGGGCCGCACGCGAAGGCCGCAACCCTCAGTCCGGCAAGGCGATCGCTATCCCGGCGAAGAAGGTGGTCAAGTTCAAGGCTGGCGCCAAGCTTGCTGAGGCGATGCAATAAACAACGGATAGGCTTATTTGGGGATTGTTATTTCATTCCTAACGAATTGATCAGATCTACAGCTTTCAATTTATGAGCATTGAGAAGATGGGTGTACCGATGAACCATCTGCATGGTTTTATGCCCCAGAATCTCCGCCAAAGTTCTGATATCTACCCCGGCCATGAGGAGATGGCTGGCTGCGGTGTGGCGCAGGTCGTGAAGATGGACGTCTTCGAGGCCTGCCTTGGCCCTGGCTGTTTCAAATGAGCGTCTGAAGTGGAGACAAGGAAGGCCGTGAACCTTCCCTGATTGCAGACTGCTCGGTGGCAAAAACACATTCATATCCTTCCCGGCGTCCATTGGGCGGATGGAACGGAGCACATTCTCAGCCATTTCGGTGAGCGGTACATACCGCATATCGGTTTTCGTAATTTGGAGTTTTACGAGTCGCGCGTCCAAATCGACATCCCCCCACATTAAGCCGGCAGCTTCACTTGGGCGCATCCCAGTATGCATCATGAGCAGAAGGTAAGGATAGAGATTTTTGTTCCGGCTTTTCTGGGCGATATCCAATAATTTCTGGGCCTCCTCCTTGGTAAGGAAGCGGGTACGGTTATTACGAACCTTCGGTCGAGTGACTTCGGGCACTGGGTTCTCAACCGGTAAACCCCATTCACGACGTGCGACATTGAACATATGGGAGAGCAAGGCAAACTCTTTCTGAATCGTTGAGGGCAAAACGATTTTCATGCGAGCGTCACGGTAGGCTGCCAACCGTCGTGGATTTACATCGGTCAAAGAGATTTCCGATCCAAATCCATTGAGGATCGCCTTGGCCGAGTCCCTATCGCGACGCTCCGAGTTCGGCCGCTTTGTCGTTGATACTTGCTCCAAATATTTATTCAAAACTACGGCGAATGTGAGTCTTTCTGCAGGACGTACATCCTGGTAGCGCCCCATCCGCATTTCCCTTTCAACATCACCAGCCCAATTCTTCGCTTCTCCCTTCGTATCGAAGGTTCTGGCTAATGGCGGAAAACCTTTGACTCTGACTGTGGCCGTAAAAGTCGTTCTTTTTTTCCCTTTGCGGGTCTGAATGCGTGCCATAGCGTAGACTCCCAACGTCTCTTTTGAGAAATTTTTGTTCCACTTTTTGTTCCACTCATATATCAAATAATACAAAAAGAACACAGATGTAAGCTTGCACGTAAACGTAGAAACTCTTGCACCAAATCGTAGAAACTTTTTGGCGATATAAGGAGGTTTCTCAATCGCCCCATCGCTTCTCCACCCTCACCCTAACAAGCTCGATAGGTCGTCAGGAAGAAGCTCAATTTCTAAAATTCAACCAAGACGAATGCTTGCCAAAGTGTATGTTTCGCTCGGGCCTTTAAGCATTAATGCTCTTCAAGTTTGAGATATGACAATATATGTTCCTTCCCTCGATTCCCATTTACGTTTAATTAACCCTTTTTTTTCCAATGCGTTAAATATTTCAGACAACATTTCAATACCTCCGGGCAACATATCGATCATCTCATTCTGTCTCATCGGGCCGCCATTTTGTCGTACAAGAGAGACGATCTCCCGCTCCTGAGTGGAGAGGATATCTCGTTCTTTGGGTGTTAAACCATCGGAAGCCACGGTTCTGCGGTGAAGAAACCAGATGCATCCAGCGATGACGATGAGAAATCCGAAGATCATGAGGATGATTGTCCACTCACCATAGAGGCCTGTAATGTAATTGTTGTGTCGCATAGTGGCGCCTCCTAAAGTTTGGGATTTTTGAGCTATTTGCTCAACAGCTGAATTTAAAAGTAATATTTTATATTCAGCTCAACCTTGTTAGCGTTCTGTTTTTCTCCGTACTCGCTGTTTTGTGATCCCGATAGCAGAGCGAATCTCAGTTGCACCTCCCAATTGGTGAAACCGGTATAATTGAGTTCCGGAGTCACGGTGGAGCTCCCGTCATCGAGATTGATGATGGTTGTCAATACAGGAGTGAAGTACAGAATATCAAAAGGCTCCTTCTGACTGAATTTGGCGTAGAGATAATTCTTTCCCAGATACGGCCTGCTATATCCCTGAATCCCCAACCGCTGAAGCTCCTCCAGATCACCTCCCAAGCCGGAGCTATTCCGGTGTTCCACCGCAGCATCCACTGCATTGAAGAAGACCTCCATCTGTTCATCTGAGTAGCCGCTGCCGTTATGGTAATATTCGATGATAGATGTCAGTTCCCAGGATGTCAGGTGGCGAATTCCAGCAAGAAAAGAAGCGACGTCTTCATCGTCTTGCATTCTGTTGCCAGTGTCTTGCAGGACAGTTCGCTCGAGATCGGTAATATAGGCCAATTCGCCGTGTAATTCGAAGTTGCTGGTGACATTGCGCGAAAAGTCGAGACCATAGCGGTTTGTCCGGCTGTTCCCGGTGTAGGCGATGAAATCAATGTCGGTATCGAAAAGGAGGAGATAGAGCTTAGCCGCCATGTTGATATTGTCGTCCTCGCCGAAATCGTCATTTACGTCACCATCGACAGGGAGCACGACAACATTCAGGGCAATATTCTGCAGATCGCCGGCAAAACTCTTGATGACTTCAAATTCCCCGGTCACATATCCTTCCAGGGCGTCATCCGGATTGTTCGGGTCTTTCATTCGGTTGATGAACCCAACCGGATTCCAGGCGTATCCCTTGCCCCATTTATAGGCTTTTTTGCCGATCGTCGTGCTGAACCACGAAGATGGCGCAATGCTGAGATTTCCTTCGAAGAGGTCAATACTGCCCGACGACTCAAGAGCATCATTCTGGTTGATCGCCTGGGCCAGCACCTTCACCCTGGTGATTCCCTTGGTATATGATCCCTGTAGTTGGAGTGTTCCGGTAAACCTGTCGAGCGATGATTCCGGCGATTTTCCAGAATTGAGAAACGTGTACGCTCCGTCATCCCGGATCGTCAGATGCTCCCAGGAAATCTCAGCGAAGCCGCCCACCTCGTAATCCTTCTTTTCGAGTTCCTCAAGATCCAGGTTGAATTCCTCATCAGTTGCAGCCATTGCCAGTCCAGTATCGGCAACAAGCAAAACCGCCAGAACGGCAGCAAACGAGAGCCTGCTCATACTGGCCTCAGCGGAGTTCTTCGACTTTGGACAGATAATTGAGAGTAAAGACCTCATCTGCAAATTCCCTTTCCTGGAGCTTTGCGAAAATCATCACTGACTTGTATCCCTTGTACAGAGGACTGTCGGTTTCCAGTACGGATGGTCGGATCATGCCGTTGCCGAAATCCTGAATCTTGTCGTAGTGCAGGGTCTTGATCAGCATTCCGCTGGATGCAAAGCATTCGATAACCATCGGCAACAGCGTCTTCTTGTCGACCTCCATCTTCAACTGGTCATAGGCCACCGTTGCATTTTTCGCTTTCAGGTCAAGGAAGTATCTCTGATCGTTTTCCTCTATCGTCTTGACGGTGTATTCAACGCTGTAGTCAAGATTCAGGATGTCGGAGTTGTTGAACACTCCTCCGACAACCGACTGCAGGCTGGTAATCCGAATGGGTTTCCCGACATTGGGTATGTAGAGCCACATATTTTCGCCAAGACGCAGGGTGGCACGCCCCTTTTCGCTGGCAGGCGACAGAAAAAGAGCGACCATCTTGTCCTGGTCTTTTTTGACGGTATAGAGCAGGTACTCTTTTTTCGAGCCATCCGGTTCGATATTGATCAGCTTCCGATACATCTCATAGCTGACCGGTTGCATTTTCCGGTCGATCTGCTCAAGAAGGGTTTCCCCGTCAAGGGCCGAGGCTGGGATGGGAGAAAACAGCCCTATGAAAGCGAAAGTCAGGGCAAAGAAGTTGTAAAGATTTCTCATAATGGTCTCCTAGACGTGACGCAAAGCGGTTATCGGGTCCATTTTCGATGCCTTCCATGCCGGTTGCATGCTGCCGATCACGGCGATAGCGATAACGATCGCAATGACCGACAGAATGTCCGGCCAACCGATGACCGGATTGAGGATCAATCCCTTTTGTTGCCCGAAATCAAAGGATATATGGGCGGCACGCAATCCTGCGATGCTGATCAGGCTCACTGCAGCACCGATCACAGCCCCGAAGGTTCCCAGCAATAATCCTTCCGTCAGAAAAAGCAGAAGGATTTTTGCGGGACTGGTTCCCATCGCTGAAATGGTGCCGATTTCGTTGATCCGCTCATACACCGCCATAACCATAACATTCATGATACTGACCAGCACGATAGCCACCAGCATGATTTTGATGAACAACGTCATCAAATCGATCATTTTGGCAATATTGAAAAACGGTGTGAGTTTTTCCCAGGTGTGTACTTCAAAAACCGGTTTGCCCTCCTTGTTGAGCATTCCTGCCATGGCCGTATCCAGAGTGCCGTAGGTCGTGTCCAGTTGCTTCAGATTGCTGAGGCGAACGGCAATTTCATTGATCTCCAGTCCCTCTATGCGGAGCAGGGTGCGGGCATCGTCGAGATGGATATAGCCATCGCGACCACCGGGTCCGGTCAGGCCTTCGACGATGCCACTGACCTTGAAGGTCTGGCCATTCACCGAGCCGTCCTTGTTGGTGGCAACCAGGACGATCTCATCGCCAATTGCAACCTTCATTGCCTTGGCAATCAATTCGGGAACAACGATTTCTCCTTTTTTCAGAAACCCTCCCTCGGAATTGCTTCGTACTCTTTCCTTGAGTAACGGTACGGTTTGCAGTTCCTGTTCGGGATACACGGCATTGAGCCTGATGTTGGTCGTTTCCGTGAAGTTGCTGAACATGGCCCCGAGCCTGATACGCGGTGAATAGGCTTCAACTTCTGGTAAGCCATCGAGTAGTTCGGTAGCCTTCTTCATCTGTTTTTCCTTCAGCATCCTGTTGAGGGGCAGACTGTCGATCGAGGCGAGGTACCCTCTCTGATGGATCTGCAGATGGCCGAGCATGGAATCGGTTATCTGCCCTATCATCATATTTTTAAACGATCCGGACACGGAAACGAACAGCAGAACGGCAAGCACGCCGAAGGTGACCAGCGAGGATGTCAGCACAGTCCGGCGCTTGTACCTGCGCAGGTTTCTTGCGGCTATTTTCAGTATTTTCAGCATCTTGAATTCCTCTTAGTTCGTCGCTTCTGTAAGGATTCCATCCTCAACCTGAAAGATGGTTTCAGCGTTGCCGACAATTTTGGGATCGTGCGTGGAAAAGACAAACGTCGTACCGAACTCATCCCGCATCTGCTTCATCAGCAGGATGATGCGCATGGCAGTATCCCGATCGAGATTAGCGGTCGGCTCATCGGCCAGCACAAGTTTCGATTGGGTGACCAGAGCTCGTGCGATGGCAACCCGCTGTTTTTGCCCTCCTGATATCTGGCGGGGGTATTTATGCCCCTGGTCCTTCATTCCGACGGCGGCGAGCATCTGATCGACTCTTTTTTTTCGCTCATCTGCAGGCCAGCTCTGCACCATCTGCAGCGGGTATTCAATATTCTCGGCCACGGTCAGAACCGGAATCAGGTTGAAGTCCTGGAAGATGAATCCGATATGTGTTCCCCGGAATTTCGCTGATTCACTTTTACTCAGTGTGGAGACATCCTGGTCGAGCACGGTCAGCACTCCGCTTGTTGGCGGATCGAGACAGCCGATCATGTTGAGCAGAGTGCTCTTGCCGCTCCCGGATGGCCCCACAAAGGAAACGAATGATGACGATTCGATGGAAAAGTCGACCCCTCGGATTGCATCGACCGGAATGTCGTCCGTTTCGTATGTTTTTCGTAAATTCGTTGCCTGGACAAGTGACATGAATACCTCCTTTGCGCGGGAAAATGTGGATGTGTTTCATCGAGTTAACGCAAAAATCATTCCATCTCCACATGTTTTGAGCAAATACACTTAATTCGTGTGCTGACAGAGGGTAACGAAACAGCTGATATGATTTCTCAGTTTTCCACTGCATAAAAAAGTGTCCAATTGCCGGTTGGGTTGGGTAATTTTTACTCAGTGCGTTTGATGGGAAATCGCTGAGGAATGTATTCCCGACCGATTCTTTTCTTGCGAAAATGAACAATGCTGCTTAATTGTTCTTATGCACACAACAACCTGTTTGAAGCAAATCGATGTGGAATTCCAGTGGATTGTAAAAGATGGACAACTCACCTCCGCCCTGTTCTTTCCGTTTTACTTTGACACTCTTTCTTGCATTCCTGCGACTCGGCCTCACCGCCTTCGGAGGCCCGGCCATGGTGGCATACATTCGTGATCTGGCAACGAAGAAATACCAATGGTTGAGCGAGGACTCATTCAAACAGGGGGTGGCAATATGCCAGGTGATCCCCGGGGCCACTGCCATGCAGGTGGCTGCCTATGTCGGACTGCGATCAGGAGGGGCTTTTGGCGCTATTGCGGCGTATGTCGGATTCGGGTTGCCGGCATTTCTTCTGATGGTGTCCCTGGCAATCCTGTATCAAAACGCCCATGATCAGGCCACGGTAGTTGCAATTTTTCACGGGTTGCAGCTCATCATTATCGCGCTTGTGGCCAATGCAGCGTTGAATTTCGGGAAAGGAACGATCAAGAACTGGCGGGATGGCCTGTTCGGAACTGCAGTCATGCTTTTTCTCGTTCTGCATGGCGATCCGTTTGTGGCAATACTTGCATCCTCTCTCGTCGGCATCGTTTTTTATAGGAACGAGGCAACTGGCCCCAAGGGTGTTTTGTCCACCGATTCGGTACAGATGTTATCGCAACTCAGAATTCCACTGGCAATCACTGCGTGCTTTCTCGCCGGTATGGTCGTGCTGTTTGTCAACAACCGGCAGCTATTCGATCTTTCGCTGGTGATGGCGAAGGTCGACCTCTTCGCATTTGGTGGCGGGTATGGTTCTGTGCCAATAATGTTCAACGAGGTTGTCGGAAAACGACTTTGGCTTGATGGAAAGACCTTTCTTGACGGGATGGCGCTTGGTCAGATTACCCCTGGACCGATAGTCATCACCGCGACATACGTCGGCTATCTCCTGTCTTCTTTGCCGGGGGCGTTATTCGCGACGATCGGCATATTCACCCCCTCATTGATCATACTGACTTTGGCGGTACCGTTTTTCGATCGAATAAAACGCAACGAACTCTTTCAGAGAGGCATGCAGGGCATTCTGGTATCTTTTGTAGGATTGCTTCTTTCGGTAACCATCACATTCATCATGACAGTCCAGTGGGGCGTACCACAAGCCTCGGTAGCCATTCTGGCTTTCATTGCCTTGCGGATGAAGGTTGACATCCTCTGGGTGGTGTTGGCGGGAGCGATTATCTCGATTCTGCTGTTTTAAGCAATCGGGATGAATCCCAAATTCACTCGTTGCCTTTTGCTCCTTTCAACATGCAACCTTGTCGAATATGCTCGATGAGATTGAGAATCTCGACATGCTCAATTTCCTGACAGTGGCAATGGGCTTTTTCTGTTGAATCAACTGATGATTTTTCAAGGCAATTTCCGCAGACATCCAGCTCCTTGAGGAGATTTTTCTTCTCTGCACGGTCATGACACAGTTGGAGTTGCTCAAGAATGGTGTCAATATCCTTTTTTGAACACATGGCTGTCCTCCTCTTGAGCTATATCACGAATGCACTGCTCGAGAAATCGGCACATTGTCGATGTTGATTTCTGCTGGAAAGAAACAGATGTTCCATACTTCCTCTGTCCACTGATGCTCTGTGATCAGATCTTGACCTTGAATTTTTTAATGAAATAATCGACACATATTCCGACACCAAAAGCCCATCCCATATTCGGCACGGCAAGTGCGATACCGGCGATCAACAAGGCGACAAAATATTCTTCGTTATTTTTGAGGCTTCTCACCAACGGACACAATTCCAGGCCGGCGAAGACCAGCAATACACCGAGTACCGACTGGGGGATGATGGAGAGCAGGGAGAACCCCAGTTGCCCGAGCACGAGCGCAATCAGAACAAAGAAGATGCCGATCATGATGGGTGCCCCACCCGTCCTTGCACCAAAACGGTAATGAGCAGCCAACCCACCTGTTCCGTGACACATTGGCACGGCACCGAAGAAACCGGCAGGCAGGTTCATGATCCCCATCGAAAAAGCGAATTTGCCGGCCTTGGCCTTGGTGAGTTGGGGATTGCCGGTGAAAAGACTGGTGCAGGTTTCCGCCGTTCCCACACAGGCATTGCCGATAGTCAGCGGGATCTGAGGGAGAATGAGCATGATCAGCGCTGTCCAGAAATCCCCTGGCGTAGGACTGATGAGACGCATCTCGGTTGGTCCCAAAGATAGTGACAGCTTTGAGTAGCCACCAAAGGCGAGTCCAGAAATGACTCCGATGGCCAGGGCGACAAGAGCTGCCGGAAATTTCTTGTTATCGAGAAGCAACAGAACAAGGCAGAACACCACAATCCCAATCATCAGATTGACTGGGTACCCGGGAAGCACACTTTGCAGTCCCGACATGAAGATATCTTTATGGATAATGAGCTCAATACCCTTTTTGAGAAAAATGAGCCCCAGCGTCAGTTGAATACCTCGGACAACTGCCTGGGAAAACAGCTTGGCCATCCAGTCCATCAGGCCCGTCAGGGAGACCACCAGCAGAAAAGCACCGAAAATGATTCCTGAAGCTCCAATGACTGACTCGGTGATCACGGCAGGGTAAGCTATAGCGATTGCGCCAACCGCTTTTAACGGCTGCACCGGAATAGGCAGGCGATAGTAGTAGCCCGCCATGATATAGAAGAGGCCAAAGGCGAGAAAGACCGAGGAAGGACTCAGTTTGTTGATGAAAATCATGGCGACAACGATCGGCAGCAGTGTGCCGAGATCACCGAATGCCCCGGCCAGTTCAACCCGATCGAATTGCAAACACCGGGAGACCGAGTGGGATTCATCCGTTTCGGAATGAGAGGGACCTGTTTCCTTGGTGAGCCTTTTGCTCATTGCTATCACCTCAATAGTATAGAATTTTTTCGGCAAAGCCCTGCGCGAGACGATATGGACACGATTGTAATTATTAACGTGTCTGTTAATTTATACCCCTGTTGTGCTGATCTTGTCAAGGTTTGAGCTAGGATTTTCGTTGCTTTCAAAATATAATAAAAATTATTAACATGTTGCGTGAGAAGCATTTGATGATACGGAGAATCTCATGAAAGACAATTCACCCATAACTCCACAGCCATCTCGTGGCCACTTGACTCCAATTCCGGATTCTGAGCGGTGCTTGGATGCTCAGCAATTATATGAACTTGAACAGTCCTTCCGACAATGGGCCAAGTCATCCAACCGAACGGATATTGAGAATTCGAGGAAGCGGATATTGCTCATTTTTCTGATAATCAGGTACACCGGAGCCCGATTGAACGAAACCCTCAGTCTCAACCTTGCAAAGGATCTTGATGACAAAACCAGTGAAATCCGCTTCTGCAGGAAACACGGCGGAACAGATGCTGGATGCAGGGAGGTGCGCATTCCCGAGGCGATCTCTTCGGATATCAGAACGATATCATCAGAACTTCGGTCAGTGTGGTCCGAGGAGGTGATGTTGCGTGTCGACCCTGCCCACATTCGCAAAAACTTTTATAAACGCGCCGAAGCAATTGGTATCCAAAGCTCTCTCGGTGCGCCAGAAGCCATCAGGAAATCCCGGGCAGTTGAGTTAATGCAGAACAGCATGCCGCTGCAGGTAGTGCAAAAGATCCTCGGTCAATCAACGCCCAACCTTACTGCATCATTTGTCGAATTTTCCGAATCTGAAATCAGTCAGGTTGCACAGTATTTCGCTGATCGTGAAAACAATCGAAAGACCAGCGCTCGGAATGCGTTCTATGGGAAAATCAGTTCAATCCAGAAAGGAACCGTTCAGACTTCGGTTGAAGTCATTACTCCGAGCGGAGTCATTGTCACCTCCATCATAACGACGAACAGCCTGACACGTATCGGTCTCAAACGGGGTATGCTTGTAACGGCGGAAGTGAAAGCGCCGCTGATTCAACTTTGCAAGAATCAGAACGCTCCAAAATGCTCTGCTGAAAATGTGTTTCCAGGAACTGTCTGTGAAATCACTAAGAACCGAACCACCTCAGAGGTGGTAGCACGACTTTCTGACGGTACCGAATTGTGTGCCATCATTTCTGAAAAGAATCGATATACTATGAATATTACAGAAGGAGATGCTCTTTGGATGTTTTTTAACGGATTCTCAGTAGTGCTGCATATTGACTGATCATCTGAAGATATGAATGGCATGAATATGAAAGCTGGAGTCTGCAGGATGCAACCTGTGTTGCATACCATGCAGGCATTATGAAAACCTTGCCATTCATAATCTTAGAGTCGATTTTTATTGCTCAGATTTAAGGTTTCTACTGTAAATATTGATCTGAACAAATAATTTTACCGATTTCATGGTTTGAATTTAGACTATTCAGCAATAGATCTCTTTCCCAAAATTGTAAAAGCAGAAGCCGGGATTTGACCCGGCTTCTGTCATTTAAAGCCTCTTTCAATCCTAGTTTGAAACAAGCAGTTCAGTCCTCAGTTTTGCCCTCCCTTTTGCCGACGAACAGCAAGAGTATCTGAGGGTGGTCTCTACAATCGAGAAGCAACCGAAGATGTCCCGGATCTCCGGGGTGTCGTTGATGGTCATCAGAAACTTTCCTTCAATTCCCTGCAGAATCTCCCGCAGATCATAAAAATCCTGCTCAGCAAAGTCATACTTGTATCCAGGTATCTCCCAGTAGGGCGGATCGAGAAAGAAGAATGAGTGCGGCCGATCATACCTCGGGATCAGATCGCGAAAGTCTTTGCACTCAATCACTACATGCACCAGACGCTTCCATGCCTCTTCGATGGTGTTTTCAAGCGACAACAGATTGAGCCGGGGTTTACCGGTGGTGCTGATCCCAAAGGTCTGCCCGGTGATATGCCCACCGAATGCTGCCTTCTGTAGATACAGATACCTGGCCGCCCGCTGAATATCTGTCAATGTGTCGGGATTGACCTGCTTCTCCCGCTCGAACTCGGTCCTTGATACAAGCGAGAACTTGAACTGCCGGTACAACTCCTCGGGGTGATGCTTGATGGCCCGATAGAGGGTCACCAGGTCCTTGTCCAGATCGTTGATTACCTCGGCCGCCGATGGCTCCTTGGCGAACAATACGCTTGCTCCACCGGCGAACACCTCGACATAGCAGGTGTGCTCCGGGATCTTGTTGATGATGGTTTTTGCCAGCCGCGACTTGCCTCCAAAATACGGTATTACTCCTTTCATTTTTGACCTTTATCTTTGCCGGGCCATCTGCTACAAATTCCCCGTGCTCTCGCAGCATCGGGACTACGCAGGTGAACCCTGTCAGCCACATCCACATCCCCCCTGTTTCGTGGATGATCGGTTGGGGATGCGCCAAACATCCCCGTCCCGTCCTTATCTCACTTCGCTGTTGCCTCCTCAAGGGCAACAGCTTTTTCGATCTTATGAGCGACACCCAGTGAGGTGAATGCGCTCGATATCGCAAACGCTCCAACCCCGATCATCCCGAGAGCGGCATCCTGATCCATCGCCGGCAGCCCTGAGTCCGGCCAGAGATTGCCGGCCAGACCGACTATCCCGGTGATGATGGTCGCCACGCCGGTCAGGGCTTTGCCGGCCGCACCGATCAAGGTCTTTTTGCCATCCAGTTTTTTGGCCACATAGGCCAACCCCAGTTTCACCAGCAACTTATCGATCGCCATACTCTTCCTCCTGATTTCCGTTCAGTTCTTGCCGCCCTTGTATCCCAGCTAGTTGTAGTAGAAGGTGACCTGCTTGCTGTTGTTGCCATAGGGGGCATGCAGGTAGACGCCGCCATGACTGGTGCCTGTGTTGTCCTCGCCCTCGCCGTTCGGGCCGAGGCCGGGCTTGAAGACGAAGCCGTCGTCTTCCCGATAGTTGTGCGAGGTATCCTTGACGATCACAGTATGCCCATCAGAGAACACCACCTTGATTCTCTCACCGAACTCCGGCCCCTTCTTCGGGATCCGCCATGCCTGCCGGCCACCATTGCGCGTCCCGTAGCTGGTGTAGGTGGCCTTTTTCTTGTAGTCGAGATCCTCGGACGCTTCCTCCTTGCCCTGATCGACCTGGCCGGAGACGTTTTCTTTTTCAACCGTATTGTCCTCGTTTTCCTTGTAGTTGGTCGTTTTGGTGGTCGTGGTGGTTGTCACATTCTCGGAGTCCTTCTTCGACATATCCGGCGCAAACTTCGAGACGACATCCTTCAAGCCGCCGCTGCCGGATCCAGCCGTCCCGCCGTTGTAGCCGATCGGGATCTCGCCGGTGGATTTCTGGTCCTTGTTGGTGCTGATCGGCGAATTCTCAAAATTGACGACAACGATATTGCTACCGTTTGCCGCACCGGGAGTGCCGGCAACTTCACCCTTGTCCGATGCTTTCGGCACAGTGTTCTGGTCGAGCTCGACCATGTTCAGGTTCACTGCGCAGCCAGGAATCAGCAACACCATCACCACCAGAAAGATGCAGGCCAGAAAACAGATCCCTGCGGCCTTCAACGACACCATCGGTCCTGAAAAAAAGTTTCTCATCTCTACACTCCTATTTCATAATGTTGGAGGTTTGGGGCCTCTCCGATAATCGCCCCGTCCTTGACATAGGCCATCTTGCCGACGGCCACGGCAGTGCCGAGAACCTTCATCCCGCCCCCGCCGACGGTGGTCACCATGCTGGTGCCGGCGACCAGGTTGACCGAGTTGACGGTGACGATGATGAGCGGACTGTCCGGCAGCAGCCGCTTGAACCTGGCCCAGATGTTAGTTGCCACGGTAGCGCTCCACGTCGATCGTCTGCCGGATCTTCAAGCCCTCCTGGCCCGGTTGGCAGTCACCGATACAGCGGTCACCACTCCGATCCAGGACAAGATGCCATCAACGAACCGGATCAGGGTGCCGGGCAGGATCACGCCCGGGACAACGGGCTCGGCAAAGACCGGCAGCTCCATCCGGTGCTTCGACCACTTGCCGGAAGCGGCCAGGATGGCGATCCCCCGCTGCCGGGCTGTTTCGACAGCGGTGATCAGCGGGTCCTGCACCATCGGGGCGTCCTTGTCGGCAGCGCTGCCGGTGCGATAAACCTTGGCCGAGATGCCGCCGGAGACGAAGGCGGCATTGAAGAAGGTCCGCTCATCCCACTCGGTGTCGAGCTTGTCGATCATCGAGTACGGGATCTCCAGATCAGGCGTTGCCGTTCCCCATAGCCAGGGCGGAACGGCATACTTCTTTTTGATCAGCAGAACCTGATCCCGCATATGGGACTGGACCATGCCGCCAACCGAGTCGGCGATCGTCTTGATCGCGCCAATCGGCGTCTGGTCCTGGTAGCTGAAGGCATTTGCCGGCACCAGCCAGTCATCGATATCGATATCAAGAGCCCAGCCGGTGTTCTCCAGCTCCTGGGTCATCAGCTGAGCCGCCGACCGCTCCATGGTCTCGGTATAGGTCCGGATCTGGGCTGCCGGGGCACCGAGCTGGGCCGATATCGACCGGCCCTCGATGGTCCTGGTGTTGCCGCCGAAGGCCCGGCCGGAGCCGGTGCGATCCACCTGCATCTTCCAGATATGGCCGTTCATCGCCGCCTCGACCGCAATCGGTCCATCCGGCGTCGGCTCAAGCAGCGCCAGATGGGCATCGCTGCCAAGACTCGCCTTCAGCGACCAGTAGACCGAGTCCCAATCGGTGGAGAGCGTCATCGATGCGACATCGATGGCGGTCCTCTCCGGCAGTCTGGTGAGGTAGGCGGAGTGATGCATCACATAGACCCTTGCAACCCTGCCCGCCGGCACCTTGCCCGGCGGGATGTAATAGTAATTGTCGCGCCAGCCCGACGGCTCCCGCCAGACACAACGGCGATCATAGGTGTACTGGTCGAAGAAGAACTGGATATTGTCCTGGTCGCCGACATGGGTGATCGGCAGATGGATATTCTGGACAACTCCATCGCCTGCCGGCGGCAGGTAATGCCGCCAGCACACCTCGGCGTAGAACTTCGGCCCCCACATCGTCCGATGGGAGATATCCTTGATCGGCAACCACACCTTGAACGGATATCTCGAGACGATGTCATTGGTCGCCTGGTCGCCGTAGAAGAAGTCATATCGCCTCTCCATCGGCGGCGGATGGCCGTAGCCGACACTAACCGTCTGGTCCGGCTGCCTCCTGCTGTCACCCCAGGGTATTCGCGACAGCTGATCCCTGGTCCCGGTCGAGAGCCAGGTCGACCGGGCAATCCGTTCATGCCTTCTGGCCAGATTCTCCCAGGCCGAGCGGTGGATCCGCCCTTGTCCCTCCCTCTGCCGCCAGTTGCTTGACAATGCCCGTTCGACAGCGGCACGGCTCTGATGGGAAGCGGAGAACGACCGGGCCACAAACCGCCTCTGGTTCCATCCTGCCCCAAGCAGCCGGTTGACCCGGTCAAACTCGCCCCAGGGGATCGCCGTATCCGGAGTGAGGGTGCGGATCTCCGGGATATTGGA
>WBUQ01000017.1 GCA_008933635.1 Desulfobulbaceae bacterium
GGCAGCCAGCCGCAGCATCAGCTCTTCAAGACGAGTGACATGCTCAGTCACGGAAAGATGGTTGGCTCGCAGATGGACAATCGGATAGACGACCAGCTGGCCGGGACCGTGGTAGGTGATGTCCCCGCCCCGCTCGATCTGCACCACTTCGATGCCGCGTCCGGCAAGGAACGATTCGGGAACACCCAGATGTTCACGGCTGCCCCGCCGCCCGAGGGTGAAGACTGCCGGGTGCTCGGTGACCAGGACCGTGTCGTCCTGCCCTCCCCTCAGCCGTGCCGCAACCAGTTGCAGCTGCAATTCGCGCACGACCTGGTAGTCGACAAGGCCGAGATGGCAGAGCCGCAGCCGCATTTCTAGCCGCAGAGACAGGGATGGCGGGCGGCCCGGGTCTCGTCGAGACGCCTGAGCTTGGCCCGTACCGGCGCCTGCAGCAGCAGGTCGGGAGTATCCGCGGCCTCCTGCACCACGGCCTTGAACGCCTCGACGAACTGGTCGAGGTCGTCGCGGCACTCGGTTTCCGTCGGTTCGATCATGATCGCCCCGGGGACCACCAGCGGGAAATAGACCGTCGGCGGGTGATAGCCGTAATCGATCAGGCGTTTGGCCATGTCGAGGGTCCTGATCCCGTGGTCATGCTGGAACTGGTCGGAAAAGACGCATTCATGCAGGCTCGGCTGGTCGTAGGGCAGATGCAGCGTGCCCTTCAGCCGCTCCTTGACGTAGTTGGCGTTGAGCACCGCCAGCTGGCTGGCCTTCTTCAGATCTTCCGGCCCCATGCTGCGGATGTAGCTCCAGGCCCGGACCAGCACGCTGAAGTTGCCGTGGAAGGCATGCAGCCGGCCGATCGACGACGGCCCGCCATCAGCCAGGCGATAGCCGCTGTCATCCCTGATGACCCGCGGCGCCGGCAGGAACTGCTCCAGCGCCTGCACCACGCAGACCGGCCCGGCACCGGGACCGCCGCCGCCATGGGGAGTGGAGAAGGTCTTGTGGAGATTGAGGTGCAGGACGTCGACACCGCACTTGCGTGGATCGGCGATGCCCATGATCGCGTTCATGTTGGCGCCGTCGCCGTACACCAGCCCCCCCCTGGCGTGCACCGCTTCTGCGATTGCCCGGATATTGCTCTCGAAGATCCCGAGGGTGTTGGGGTTGGTGAGCATGATGCCGGCGGTCTCCCCGTCCATCAGCGCCGCCACCGTTTCCACTGCCAGTCGGCCGTCATCACCGGATTTCAGCGGAACCGGGGTGAAACCGCAGAGGGCGGCGCTGGCCGGGTTGGTGCCATGGGCGGTATCCGGGATCAGGATCTTCGTCCGCTTCTCGCCCCGGCTGCGGAACCATGCGGCGAAGATCAGCATTCCCGCCAGCTCCCCCTGGGCCCCGGCCGATGGCTGGAGCGAAACCGCATCCATGCCGGTAATGACCGCAAGAAACTGCTGCAGCTCGAACATGATCCGCAGCACGCCCTGGGAGGAGGCGTCGTCGAGCATCGGGTGGGCGCAGGCGATTTCCGGCGTCGCCGCCATCCGTTCATTGATCTTCGGGTTGTACTTCATCGTGCAGGATCCCAGCGGGTACATACCGGAATCGATGCCGAAATTCCATTGCGACAGGCGGGTGTAATGGCGAATCACGTCGATCTCGCTGAGGTCGGGGAAATCCGGGCCTTCGTCACAGAGTCCCGCATCGATCGGCGCGGGAGGTACCCCGGACTCCACCATGCTCATGCCCCGCCGTCCCTTCCTGCCCTTTTCCCACAGCAGGGGTTCATTCAGTATCAGGCCGCTGGCCCCGACTGTACCGTTCATCCCCGCACCTCACTGATAACCGTATCCAGAATCGTTTTCGTCGCCTTCTCGGTGACGCAGAACAGCCAGCAGCCGGTATAATCCGGGTAGTATTTTCCGAGCTCGATCCCGGCGACGATGCCTTTCCCTTTCAGCCGCTCCCGTACCGGAGTGAAATCGCCGGCAAACCGGAGAGCGAACTCGTTGAAGGTCGGACCGCTGAAGACGGGTACCGCACCGGCCGCAATCAGCCCGTTCTTCAGGTATTCGCTGAGGTCGTAGTTGCAGCGTGCCGTCTGCCGCAGACCGCCACCGCCGAGCGAGGCCATGAAGATCGCCGCGGTCATTGCACAGAGCCCCTGGTTCGAGCAGATGTTCGAGGTCGCCTTTTCCCGGCGGATATGCTGCTCGCGGGTGGACAGGGTGAGGACGTAACCGCGCCGGCCTTCGAGGTCGACGGTCTCGCCGACCAGCCGTCCCGGCATGTTGCGGACGAATTCCTCCCGGCAGGCGAACATGCCGAGCGCCGCACCGCCGAAGGAGACCGGCAGGCCAAGGCTCTGGCCTTCGCCGCAGGCGATGTCGGCTCCGCAGCGGCCCGGGTTTTTGTAGAGGCCAAAGGCCATCGGCTCGGTGAAACCCGCCACCAGCAGTGCCCCGGAGGCATGTATGGCTGTCGCCGCCTGCTCCAGGTCCTCCATCGCGCCAAAGAAGTTGGGAGATTGCAGGGCTACCGCCGCCAGGCCATCCACACCGGCTAGCGGGGAGAGGTCGGTGCGGCCATCGGGACCGAAAGGCAGTTCGATGATCTCGTAGCCGGTCGGCCGCAGATAGGAGGCGACCACCTCGCGGTAATGGGGATGGACGGCCCGGGAAATCGCCACCCGCCGGCTCTTTTTGACCACCCGCAGCCCCATCAGCAGCGCCTCGGCCAGGGCCGAGGCACCGTCGTAGAGAGAGGCATTGGCCACATCCAGCCCGAGCAGCCTGGCGGTCAGGGTCTGGTACTCGAAGATGCCCTGCAGGGTGCCTTGGGCCATCTCAGGCTGATAGGGGGTATAGGAAGTCAGGAACTCCGAGCGGCCGGCGAGCGAGCGGACGATCTCCGGGATATGGTGCTGGTATCGTCCCGCCCCGACCAGCACGCTGTGCTGAGGCTCGATCGTCATCGACCCGGAGATCTCCCTCATCAGGTCATTGAGCTGCCATTCGGTCAGGGCCTCGGGGACAGGGATGCTCCCCGCGAAGCGGCAGTCCGCCGGAATCGAGGTAAACAGCTCATCCAGGCTCCCCTTGCCGACAACCGCCAGCATTTCCGCAATTTCTTCGGGAGTATGGGGCAGGTAGCGCATGGCTTATCCCCTCAGCATATCGAGATAGTCTTCGGCGGACATCAGTTCTTCGTATTCACCGGCGTCGTTTGGCCGGATCTCGACGATCCAGGCACCGTACGGATCCTGGTTGATCATCTCCGGCGTATCGATCAGGGCCTCGTTTACCGCCACCACCTCGCCGCCAACTGGCATGTATATCTCGGAGACGGCCTTCACCGACTCCAGGGTGCCGAACTCGTCGCCCTTTTCGAAGATGTCGCCAACCTCCGGCATCTCGACGTAGACTATATCCCCCAGCTGGTCCTGGGCATAGTCACTGACACCGATCCGCACCGTCTCGCCGTCGACAGCGGCCCATTCGTGATCCTCGGTATAGCGCACCGTCTCAGGAAATTCGAGTTCGCTCAGTTCCTTCATCGTCTCCGTCCTCCCATCGGTTTCGTTACAGCATTGACGTTATGGGGCGTCTTGCCGACCTGTGGGGCCGGATGTCCGCACGTATCTCCACCCTGATATCCCGTCGGCCATCGGTGATGATGACGATGTCACCGGCTGCCAGCGGTCCGTGTACCTTGACAAAGCCGCAGCTGAGCCCGCGGGGCCGGAACTCCTCCGGTCTGCCCTCGGCTGCCGGCGTCGCCACGCTGATAATCGTCTCGCCGACCCGGCCAATGGCCATATCGGTGGCGCAGGTCAGCACCTGGCCTATTGTATCACCTTGCAGGTTTGTTACAAAGGTGTCTTTTCCCACCGTGATCTTCCGCGGATCGAAGCCGGCAAAGGGCAGAGTGTACTCTCCCGCCGGATCGTCGAGCAGGCTTCTGCCTCCGATGAAATCCTTGCTGAAGGACTTCCCGCCATCGTCCCATGGCAGGGCGAACAACCAGGGATTGTTGGCAAATTTCCATGGACCGATATCCTGATGCGACAGCGGCAGGACAGCCCCGGTCCGCAGCGAATCGCGGGCGGCCAGGCCGCAGGGCAGCACTGCGAACTCTTCGCCGGCGGCCAGCACCGTCTGCCACAGCGATACGATCCGGTCGCCTGCGGCAAACAGTTCGAATCCGAATTCACCGGTATAGCCGGTGCGCGAGAGCAGCAGCGGCGTACCGTCAAGGAGCGTCACCGGGTGGGGGGCGATCAGTTCGCCGAATCCGCCCTTGCAGGAAAAATAGGTCATCCCGGCAAAGACCGTTTGCGGATCACGGAGCACCCTGCCCAGCACCTTCGCCGCCAGCGGTCCCTGGATATCCATCTTGCCGATTCGATCCGTGTAATCGATCGTCTGCACCCCGGAGGCCTCCGGGCGATCTTCGAGATGGCGCGCCACAATTCCGCCCATGCCGGCGTTGACCACTACCATCCAGGAATCTTCGCCCAGCCGGTAGACGATGGCATCATCGATGACCGTACCGTCCTCGGCGAGGAAGACTCCGTAGACGCAGCGGCCGGCAGTCAGCGGCCCCCTGTCCTTCCCTTGGCAGTGCTCCAGATCCTTGGAAAAGCAGCGCTGCAGCAGAGCAAGCGCCCCCTTTCCCCGCAGGCCGATCAGCGCCATGTGGCTGGTATCGAAGATTCCTGCAGCCTCGATGACCGCCAGGTGCTCGGCCTTGGCGCCGGCGGGATACCACAGCGGCATGTCGTAGAGACCGAAGTGAGCCATATTGGCGCCCTGATCGAGATGCCACCGGTGCAGCGGTGTCGTTCGCAGTTCCTCCATCGTTCCCACCTCGTCCTGTTGAAATGATCGTGACCGCCGTCCGCTCAGAGGGTCAGCGGCACCTTGAGATTGAAACTCTTGTAAACGACGAAGGTTTCGACCGACGAAACGTTGGCAATGGTCGAGACCTCCTCGGTATAGAACTCCAGGATCGTGAAATCGCGGCTCAGCATCACCATCAGGATCAGATCGAACCGTCCGGTCACCACACAGACCGAGATGACGCCGCGCAGGCGGCTGAATTCCTCGCCCTTCTTGACCAGGTTCATATCCTTGACCTTGACTCCGACCATCACCACGTTCTGGTCAGGGATGACTTCGGGATCGACCAGTCCGGCAATCTCTAGCACGCCCTCGTCCATCAGTCGCTTGACCCTGGCCCGCACGGTCCCTTCCGAAAGTGACAGGGATTCGGCAATCTTTTTGAACGGCGCCCGTCCATCCCTGAGGTGGTTGATGATCGAGATGTTGATGTCATCTATCTTCATTTGTCGCATCCGCTGAATTGGTCTTGCTTTCATAGGAAAGGCTACGATATATTGATGACATTGTCAATGTTGTGTTGAATTATAGATAATATCGTCAGTATTTTTCATTTAAATTACGAATTCCATATTTCTCCCGGGAGACAAGCCATGCAGATCGCGATACTCGGCGCCGGACCGGGCGGCTATGTCGCCGCCGTCCGTGCCGCCCAGATGGGGGCAAGCGTCACCCTGGTGGAAAAAGGCCCCCTGGGCGGAACCTGCCTGAACTGGGGCTGCATTCCCTCCAAGGTCTTCAAGCAATCCGCCGACATCCTCACCTCCCTGCGACATGCGGAGGAATTCGCCATCTCCGCTGCCAGCGATGCCCGTTGCGATATGCCGTCCCTGGTTGCCCGCAAGGAGAGGATTATCGGCATTCAGGCCGGCGGCATTGCGGCCCTGCTGAAAAAACACGGCGTCCGGGTCGTCACCGGCAAGGGCCGGATCAGCGGCCTGCACCGGCTGCAGGTCAGGACTGCGTCCGGCAATGAGGAAGAACTCGCCTGGGACAGGCTGATCCTCGCCACCGGCAGCCGGCCGGCGGCCATTCCGGCCGTCCCCTTCGATGGCCGTCAGATCCTGTCCAGCGACCATGTCTTTTCCCTCGACCGCTTCCCAGACTCACTGACCATCGTCGGCGGCGGGGTGATCGGCTGCGAGATGGCCTCGATCTTCGCCGCTCTCGGCAGCCGTGTGACCCTGATCGAGGCAATGGACCGTCTGCTGCCCCTGCCCTCGGTGGATGAGGAATGCAGCAAGCTGCTGGCGCGGGAGATGAAGAAACAGAAAATCCGCGTCCTGACCGGGACCACGATCCGGTCAGCCGCTTCCGCCGGCGACCAGGTCGAACTGCAGATCGGGAAGGTCGGCGATTCCGACACCGCCGGCCTGCAACAGGAATCCTGCGACAAGCTGCTGGTCTGTATCGGCCGGACACCGAACAGTTCCGAGATCGGCCTTGAAGCAATAGGGGTCGAGGTCGATACCAGGGGATGGGTCCTCGCCGATTCCCTGATGCGGACCAGCAACCCGGAGGTCTATGCCATCGGCGATATCCTCGGCCCGGATCGCATCATGCTCGCCCACGTCGCCTCAGCGGAAGGAGAGATCGCCGCCGCCAACTGTCTCGGCGAAAACCAGGAAATGGAATACGGCTGCATCCCGGGAGCCATCTTCACGCAACCGGAAATTGCCAACGTCGGCCTGTCGGAAGCGGAGGCCATCACCCGGGGGTACCGGGTCAAAGCCGACAGCGTCCTTTTCCGCACCCTCGGCAAGGCCCAGATCCTAGGCGAGATCGCCGGCTTCGCCAAGATAGTGGCCGAACAGGGCAGCGGCCGGATCCTCGGCGTCCACATCGCCGGCCCCCATGCCACTGACCTGATCGCCGAGTCGGTGCTGGCCATACGCAGCAAAATGACGGTACGGCAACTGGCCGAAACCATCCACGCCCACCCCACCCTGGCCGAGGTCATGCTGGAGACCGCCTTCAAGGTGCTGGACCGGCCGCTGCACGGCTGACCGGTCCAGATTGCAGGAGGTGACCGAGACAGGCAAATCCGTATTGGATACCTGTTGCCAAATCCGACCAGAACATGCACAATTACTGAAATCGTAGAGAACGGACCGGGACGGCTGCAGCACTTGAGCGTACAGGCAACCGGATCGGCATCGAAAAAGCAACTCTCTGGCGACCGACCTCTCTCCCTGACTCCTCTGCTGCATGCATGAAATGGGTGTGTCCCGAGGCGTATGAGATGAAGCAGCGGACAGGAACGGAGGCCGTGGCCAGAGAAAACTGATCCCGGCTGGCATGGCATCCCGGCAGCACACTTCCCATGCACTGCCAGATATCTGCCGACGGATGACCGCTGACCCAGCCACATATGTCCCAGCCCGCAACCCTTAGCCCGGAAACCGCAAAAGCGCCGCCAGCGGTGAAAAAGCCGTCACGTCCGCGTCCCACCCGAAAGAAAAATACCGGGCAGGGAAAACGGGGCAAAAAGAAGAAGCCGGCGGTTTCTCTGCGCCGCCACGCCCTGCTGCTGGGAGGGGAGATCACCGGCCTAGCGATCACCGGCATCGCCGCAATCATCGCCCTGCTCGGCTACTCGGCCAACCGCTTCTCCGGCACCCGCCTCTTTTCCAATCTGTTGCCCTTTGCCACCGGGATTCTCGGGTGCATCATCCTCGCCGCCGTTCTTCTCATCATCTGGAAAAGTCTGCGGACCAGGCTGCAGGCCTGGTGGTCCCCGCTTCCCGCCGTCATCGCCCTGAGCCTGGCGCTGGCAGTTGCGCTGCTGGCCAGGCAGGGCCACTTTATCCAGGCCTACGGCTACTACCGGACCCTGCTCGGCGGCAGGGAAGAGGCGAGCCGCATGACCCTCGCCCACCAGGTCTATGCGGCCTACCGTCGGCTGGAAGCCCCGGAGCTGAAGAAAATGGTCGAACGCGCGGAACCCTACCGGCCAGCTCTCACCGAGGCGGCCAGGGCCTTTGCCATCGATGCCGACCTGCTGCAGGGCCTCGCCGCCACAGAATCCTCCTTCCTGCCAAGGGAGAGCGCAGACGGCGGCCAGGGACTGTTCCAGATCACCCGGGTTCCGGATGCCGCGCGAGACAGGGTTGACCGTATCTTTCCGCCGGAACAGCGGGCACTGACCAATCCGCGCTACAACGCCCACCTCGGAGCGGCCACCCTGCGGCATTATCTCGACGAAATGAAGAACGATCTCTTCCTCGGCCTGCTCGCCTACAACATCGGCCCGGCCAACGGCGGTCTTCGCTTTATCATGGAGCAGTACGGGGCGACAGACTTCGTCACCATCCAGCCCTACCTGCAACGCCTGCCCCGCGATTACCCGATCCGGGTTCTGTCCTACTCGCTGGCCTTCCGCATCCAGCAGCAGGAAGGCCGGCTCCTCGCCTATGAAGAAGGAAACAACGCGCTGCGCATCCAGAACATCGGCATCCCCGGTATCGGCGAAGATACAGTGCGATGAAGGAGACGATCAGACATATCCGGACCGCAGCGGAATTCCATATCGACGAAGGCTGTCATATCATCGAGATGCTGCAGGCCGATGACGACCCTCAGCTTTCCATCGCCCGCGCCCGGGTCGAACCCGGTGCAACCACCCGCTGGCACCGGCTGACCGGTATCACCGAACGCTATGTGGTCATCGAAGGCGAGGGACTGGTCGAAGTCGGCAGCCTGGCACCGCAGCAGGTCCACCCCGGCGACGTGGTCCTGATCCCGCCCGGCTGCCGGCAGCGGATCACCAATACCGGTGCCGGCGACCTGCTCTTTCTCGCCATCTGCACCCCGCCTTTTCAGCCCGGAGCGTACCAGGATATCGAAGACACCTGCCCGAACCACCCTATGCCGAGGAGGACACCATGACCATCCGCACCCCAGTGAAGATTTCCCAGAGCATCCCCACCCTGGAGGGGGCCGGCGTCCATCTCCGGCGCGCCTTCGGTTTCGGCGATACGGCCCTGTTCGACCCCTTCCTGCTGTTCGACGATTTCCGCTCGGACCATCCCGACCAGTACCTGAAAGGTTTCCCCTGGCATCCCCACCGCGGCATCGAGACCATCACCTACGTGCTGGCCGGCGATGTCGAACATGGCGACAGCCTCGGCAACCGAGGCACGATCTCCTCTGGCGACGTGCAGTGGATGACGGCGGGCAGCGGCATCATCCACCAGGAGATGCCCAAAGGCGACGAGAGAGGCCGGATGCATGGCTTCCAGCTCTGGTGCAACCTGCCTGCCGCCGAAAAGATGTGCGCACCGCGCTACCGCGACGTGACGGCGGCAATGATCCCGACGGTGACGACAGCAGACGGCGCGGTCATCATGGTTATCTGCGGCAGGGTCGGCGAGACGGCGGGACCGGTGGAGGACATCACCATCGCCCCGCAGTATCTCGACATCACCGTCCCGGCCGGCGCCGACTTCAGCCATCCGACCCGACCGGGCGACACGGTGGTCGCCTATGTCATCGACGGGTCGGCTTGCTTTGCGCCGGATGCAAAAACCGAATCCGGCAACTGCAGCCTGCTGGTCTTCTCCGACGGCGACCGGCTTGCCGTCCGCACCGCGAACCGGCAGGCCCGCTTTCTACTGTTCTCCGGCCGACCGCTGCGGGAGCCGGTGGCCTGGCGCGGCCCGATTGTGATGAATACCGAGGAGGAGTTGCAGACCGCCTTCCGCGAATACCACGAAGGCACCTTCCTCAAGCACCGCTGAACAGCGGCCGGGATCAGATCCCGACCTTGCGCTCCTCCTTCGGGCTGAAGATCACCGCCATCGTCCTGACCAGACCGAGGGAGAAGAGGAGGATGGCGAAACCGGCAAGCGTTTCCGCCACCAGGGTCGCATGGGAGTAGAGCATGACGATCAGCTCGCGGATGATGAAGATGATCGCCGGGTCGATCATGCTGTGCAGGCGGATCCGCTTGACCTTCAGGTACTCGATGAAACTGCGGAAGAGCTCGATCATCACCAGGAAGGTGAGGATGTCGCTGACGGTGTGAGAGAGGTCGACGGCGCGGAAATAGTTCTCGAACAGCAGGTTGAGCGGATAGAGGACCTTCAGCAGCCCGGCGATCAGCAGAAAAATAATGTAGACAATCAGTACGTTGATGATGCTGTCGACCGTCCGGTCGAACACCGACAGCATCCTGGCTTTCCCTTCCGCGGCCATGCGCTTTTCTCCATCGTTTTTCCGACGAGTTAAGCAGAATGACAACAGGATCGGATAAGGAAACGGTCAGTTCCCTGTTCGGCCAGGGAACAGGCCGGGTTCAACTCAGGTCCGCCAGCAGCGGCGTCAATGCTTGCCAGACGGTCTCCACCGTCATATCCCGCAGATCCTTCTGCTCGAGCCAGAGGAAGCGGCCATGCTGGATGCCGGAGAAGGTCGGCGGGATATGGTCGCTGAACAGGGCAAGGCCTGGCCGCTGCAGGTGGACGGCAATATGGGTGGGCCCGGTGTCGTTGCCGACCACCAGCGCCGCCCGACCCAGGACCCCCGCCAGCCGGAAGATGTCGAGGACACGGCCGTCTGCCTCGAGCAGCACGTGGCCGCCGGTCTCACGGCAGAGCCCGGTCTCGCCCGGCCCGGGAACGGTCGCAATCTGCCAGCCCGCCTGCATCAGCCGCTCCGCCAGTTGCCGGTAGAAGGGCCAGCGTTTCTGCGGATGTTCGGCCGATCCGCCGGGGACCAGGACGATGAAGGGGCCGGTCAGACCCGCCCGACCGAGGATGTCGCCGACATCATCGGCCATCCAGGAGACGTCGCAACGCAGGGTATGCTCCACCGGCACCCCTGCCCGCTCAAGGCAGAGGGCAAAATGGTCGGCGGCGCAGCGGTCCTCCGGTCGCCGGCAATACACCGAGCAGCCCCTGGCTCCGCCCACCCATGGGGTGCCGCGCAGGAACCAGCGGTAATAGAAACCGGTGCGGCCAACCTGCTGCAGGTCGTAGATGAGATGGAAACCTTCCCGCCGGAGGCGGCACCGCAGGGCAAACATGCAGTCCAGGCGCCAGCGGCTGGCCCGGGGATCGATGAAGACCCGGTCCACCCAGGGACAGCGCTCCATCAGTCGCCGGTACGGCGGGGTGGTCATCACCGTGATTTCAGCCGCCGGATGGTGCAGGCGGATATCGTGCATCGCCCCTTCGGCCTGGACGATGTCGCCCAGGGCGCTCAGCTTGATGATCAGGACCCTCTGCCGCCGCTCACTTGCCATCGGCATAGGAGGTGTAGGACTTCTCCTCGATTACCCGCGAGCCCATCAGGCCGTTGATCCGGTATTTCAGCTCGGCCCGCCGGTCATTGGTAAAATAGACCGCCCGTGCCAGTTCGATGAACTCCTCCCCGAAATCCCGCCTCCTCTCGCAGTCCCTGATCGCATCCTCAATCTCCCAGAGCCGCTCGTTGACGGCCCGCAGGTCCGCGAGCAGTCCGGCAAGGCCATCGGGACCGGCGCCCTGGCGGTCACGGACTCCTTCCAGCAGTTCGAGCTCGCCTCTCACATTGGCAAGTTTGACGGCGTCCGTCATCCGTTCGCTCTTGATCTGCAGGATCGTGATCTTGTCGAGGAGTTCCCCCCAGGATACGGGGATCAGCAGGGACATGTTCGTTCTCTCTTCCAGGCTAGTCGGTAATGAAAAAGACTTCGGCGGCACCCTTCCCGGCGTGCCGGGTGCGGCATTATCATCAAATGGCGGCTGAAAGTCAACCGTGGCAGTATCCCTGGCCGTAACCATGGCGCCACAACCATGTCTCCAGCTGACAGAACAAAATGACACAAATCTTCTCCATATCCTGATTTGACTTTCCCGCCCTGATCACATAACCTCCTAAGAGCAGAAGACAAAATATCCGGAATGACCGGCCGCCGCATGGATTGCCGCCGGCACCGGCACACGCAACTCTACCTGCTCGGAGGACAGTCATGGGAATTCTCTCCTGGATCGTCATGGGACTGCTCGTCGGCATCGTCGCCAAGATCGTCATGCCCGGTGAAGACCCCGGCGGATTCTTCCTCACCGTGGCGCTGGGGATCGGCGGCGCCTTCGTCGGCGGGGCTGTCGCCCGTTTCCTGGGCTTCGGCTCGTTCACCGGCTTCAACTTCGGCAGTTTTCTGATCGCCACCGGTGGCGCCATCCTCATCCTGGTCCTCTACCGGGCCGCCAGGCGGTAAAGGAATTGAAATTTGTCCACGACACCGGTTGATACGATGCCCACGGATACAGACGCTACCGCGTGGCGGCTGACCACCAGCCAGCCGGACCCGTCGACCATGGAGATCGCCTTTTCCGGCCGCTGGTGCCTCGACCAGCAGCTGCCCACGCCCGATGACCTCGCATCCGGTCTGAGCGGCGACATTTCCCGCCTGACGTTCACTACCGATCTCACCGCCTGGGATTCGGCCTTTCTCGCCTACCTTTCGGTGATGATCAAGTTCTGTGCCGGGCGGGGCATCGAGGTCGAGCAGGAGGCCCTGCCGGAGGGAGTCCGCCATCTGCTGGCCATGGCCGCCGCGGTGCCGGAACAGAAGATCGCCGGGCGCGGCCGAGAACACCGGGGTTTTCTCTACCGGGCTGGAATCGCGTCTGTGGAGTTCTTCCGCGGCGCACCGGAAATGCTGCGATTCCTCGGCGAGATCATCTTCTCCTTCGGGCACCTGCTGACCGGCAGGATCCACCTGCGCTGGCGCGACCTGTGGTGGGAGGTCGAAGAGGTCGGCCCGCGGGCGCTCTTGATCGTCTCGGTCATCAGCTTCCTGGTCGGCCTGATCCTCGCCTATCTCGGGGCCGACCAGCTGCGGATGGTCGGGGCGCAGATCTTCATCGCCGACCTGGTGGCCATCGGCATGGTGCGCGAGATCGGGGCCCTGATGACCGGGATCATCATCGCCGGCCGGACCGGCTCGGCCTTTGCCGCCAAACTCGGCACGATGCAGGTCAACGAGGAGATCGACGCCTTCAAGACGCTCGGGATCTCGCCGATCGACTTCCTGGTCCTGCCCCGGATCATCGCCCTGATGCTGATGGTGCCGCTCCTGACGCTCTATTCTGGCTTCGTCGGCATGCTGGCCGGCCTGTTGATCTCCACCACCATCTTTGACATCGGCCTGTTCGAGTATTACAACGAAACTATCAGCGCCCTGGAGCTCAAGCACTTCGCGGTCGGCCTGATCAAAGGCAGCGTCTATGGCGCCATGGTCGCCTATTCCGGCTGCCTGCGCGGCATGCAGTGCGGCCGCAGCGCCGAGGCGGTGGGCGAGGCGGCGACCTCCGCGGTGGTCACCAGCATCCTGCTGATCACCATTTCGGCATCGATCCTGACCATCCTCTTCTACCAGCTGGGAATCTGACATCATGGAAGGAGCAGTACCCATCGAAGTCCGCAATCTGACCATGGCCTATGGCGAATACGTGGTCCAGCACGATATCAGCTTCACCGTCAACCGAGGTGAGATCTTCGTCATCATGGGCGGCAACGGCTGCGGCAAATCGACCCTGATGCGGTCGCTGATCGGCCTGCAGCGACCGGCCAAAGGGACTGTTCTCTACGACGGGGAGGACTTCTGGAACGTCGACGAGACCGAGCACCAGCGCCTCAAACGCCGGCTCGGGGTGATGTTCCAGGGTGGAGCGATGTGGAGCTCGCTGACACTCGCCGAAAACGTCGCCCTGCCGCTAGGTGAATACACCGGCCTGTCGTCACACCTGATCGACGAGATCGTCTCCTTCAAGCTGGCGCTGGTCGGCCTGGCCGGCTTCGAGGACTTCTACCCGGCCGAACTGAGCGGCGGCATGCGCAAACGGGCCGGCTTGGCCCGGGCGATGGCGCTCGACCCGGACATCCTGATCATCGACGAGCCGTCCTCCGGCCTCGATCCGCTTACCGCCCGCCATCTCGATGAGCTGATCCTCGAGCTGCGGCAGAACTTCGGCACCACCATCGTCGTCATCTCCCACGAGCTGGCCAGCATCCTCAGCATCTGCGACGACTCGGTCTTCCTCGACGCCCAGACCCGGACCATGATCCCCACCGGCAACCCGAAACAGGCCCTGCAGTCCGGCGATCCCCGGGTCCGCCATTTTCTCACCAGGGGGGAGGCATGAGCAGGAAGGCCAATCCCACGCTGATCGGCGCCTTCGTCCTCGGCGCCCTGATCCTCGCCATCATCGCGGTCCTGCTGCTGGCCGGCGACGAGTGGTTCCGCGATCGCCAGCAGCACGTCCTCTATTTCAACGAGGCCGGTCAGGGTCTGCAAGTGGGGGCGCCTGTGGTCTTTCTCGGCGTCAGGGTCGGTACGGTCAAGCATATCCAGATCGGACTCGAGGAAAAGGGGCAGCGCTTCAAGGTGCAGGTGACCATCGAACTCGACCTGCAGATGATCAATACCACGAGCGGCAGGCAGATCGCCCCCGAAGACCGGCTGACCATCCGCCAGCTGGTGAAGATGGGCATGCGGGCCCGCCTGAAGATGCAGAGCCTGCTCACCGGCCAGCTCTATGTCGATCTCGCCTTCTATCCCGGCAAGCCGGCTCATTTCGTCAATGGCGACGAGGACGCGGGTGAAATCCCGACCATTCCCACCACCGTCGAGGAACTGGCATCGATGCTTGAAGATTTCCCGGTGAAACAGTTCCTCGCCGACCTGGCCTCGATCGGGACATCGACCAGCAGGCTGCTGGCATCATCGGCAACGCAGAAGCTCCCCGACAGGCTGGACGCGACGCTGAAAAACCTGGAATCATTGTCGGCCAAACTCGACAGCCGCAGCGAACCGCTGCTGCAGGAGGTTGATACCGTCCTGGCCGAGATGCACGAGGCGATCGACGCCATTCGCTCGGCGATGGCCAGGATCGGCGGGACGGCCGAGCGGATAGGCAAACTGGCCGATGCCGGATCACCGGTCTTCAACCGAATCGAGGAGGCCGGGGGCGAACTGGCGGAGGCTTCCAGAACCGTGCAACTGCTCGCCGACGAGGAGTCTCCCACAATCCAGCAGCTGACCGCTTCACTGCAGGAAATGTCCCGCGCCGCCCGCTCACTGCGACTGCTCGCCGAAAGCCTCGAGCAGCAGCCGGAGTCTATCCTGCGGGGCAAACGCACCGAGGAGGAACAGCCATGACCGCACTATCACCACGCCGACCGGCCAGCCGCCTCTGCCTTGTCGTCGCCGTCGCCCTGCTGCTCGCTGGCTGCACCCGTACCCAGCCGATAAACTGGTATCAGCTGGCCGCCGGCGCAGGCGGTCAGACGGACGCCGGCGTTGCGGCTACGGCTCAGCTGATCATCGGTCTCGGCCCGATCATACTGCCGGAGTTCCTCAACCGGCAGCAGATCGTCACCCGCGCGGGTGCCAGCCGGGTGGAGCTGGCCGACCGACACCGTTGGGCGGAACCGCTGCAGGACAACATCGCCCGGGTGATGCGGGAAGATCTCGCCATCCTGCTGGGGACCGAGCAGATCATTATCTACCCCTGGAGTCGGGGCACCGGGGTGGATTACCAGGTCAAGGTCGAGATCGTCCGCTTCGAAGGGCAAGGCCTTGAACAGGCAGAACTGGAATTCCTGTGGTCGGTACTGGACCGGGAGGGAGAAATCGTCGTGCCGCAACGGCGTTCCCGCCAGGAGGTGCCGGCCGCATCGGCCGACCATGAAGGGTTGGTGAAGGCCTTCAGCGAGGCGCTTGCCCGCTGCTGTAGGGAGATAGCGGCGGAACTGGCCCGTCTGCCGGCTCCGCGCTCATAACCGGCACCGGGCATTCACTCCGCCGGGCCGTCCGGGGCCAGCGGGAAGACCGCCGTCACCTCGGCGGGGATCGCCTTCGGCCGGCCGCTGGCCGAATCGACGAACACCCAGTCGGTCTCGCCGCGGGCCAGCAGAATGCCGTCGTGTTTGCGGATGAAGCGGTAGCGCCTGAGCGACCTGGCCCTGCGGAAATCGACCACCCAGGTCAGGGCCACGATGTCGTCGCCGGCAAAGGCCGGAGCCAGGTATTCGACATTATGGGTCCTGACCACCCAGGTCGCCCCCAGCGACTGCACCAGCCTGGTGCCACCGATGGTTTCGGAGTGGAGGATGGCGACATCCTGCATCCACTGGACATAGACAACGTTGTTGACGTGGCCGTTCTGGTCGAGGGCGCTCTCGGGAACGGTGAACTCATGCCGGTATACGGCATCGGGCGGCGGCTGCATGGTGCTCCTGCTGGTTCTCTGGTGTGGGTGCGTATCCGTAGGATACGCCTGTTCATTGGATCAGCCAGGGGCAATTGGAATACCAACGGCCGCTGCTGTCAACCCGTTTTCCCCGCCGCACCGCTGAATGGTGCTCCTCTTCACCGGGTAGGTTCACCTGCCGGGGATTGGCACTGTTTTCCCTGGCATTGCCCGCCTGAATGCAGTACAGAACTACCTTTCCGCCGGACACCTCAACCCGTTCTCACACCGCCGCCCATGCCCAGCGAATACGCCGCCCTGATCCAGTTCGTCAAATACGTCATCGCCGGCGGCATCGCCACCGTCTGCCACATCGTCCTGTTCCACCTGATCGCCTGGAAGATCTTCCCGGCGCTCGGGCCCAGCGACCACGCCGTCCGCCTCTTCCGCCTGAAGATCCGCGCGGTCAACGACTACAGCCGGTCCCGCAACTCGATGATAGGCAACTTCATCGCCTTCCTGTTCTCCAACCTGGTCTGCTACCTGATCAACATCTTCTGGGTCTTCGAACGCGGCCGCCACGGTATCGTCGTCGAGATCATGCTGTTCTACCTGGTCTCCGGCGTCAGCATGGCCATCGGCACGTCGCTGATGGGTCTGCTGATCAAGCGTTTTGGCCTGCTGACCACCTACGCCTTCGCCACCAACCTGGTCACCGCGGTGATGATCAACTACGTGATGCGCAAGTTCGTGATCTTCGCCGGCTGATACACGTTGCCGGCTTCGTCGCCTGCCTGTTACGCCTTTCGCCATGCCATCGCTGAATCCGGCCCTGCCGGGAATCCGTTCCGGTTCAGCTTGTACCGACCCAGGCCGCGGACAGCATCGCCAGCTGGGAAGTCGTTTCCGCCTGGCGAGCCCCAACGATGGAGCGCAGCCTGGCCAATCCCGGAGAAGGGAGCGCAACCGGACATTTTCCGCCGTGCTTTAATCCTGTCATTTCCGTCCGCCCTGCGCTAAGATAGCAGACAACAGGTTGTTTCCCCACGACTTCAGGCTGTTACCCTCAAGGAGGCCCCATGCGCAGCGAGGATGAACCGATCTGGAACTGGACCCTGCGACGGATCCGGAAGATCTGGCCACTGGGCGATTCCGGCAAACTGAAGAATCTCGTCGAACCCGGCCTGCCCAAGGACGACATCGATATCCTCCGCCAGAAGATCAGGGCCTGCCTCGACGGCCGCGGCGGCGAGGTGTCGGCCAGGGCCAGGGCCGCCGAGCTGGGCGAGGCCTACCTGGTCCTCAATCCCAAAGGGAGGCGCCGCTTCCTGGAACTGCTGGCAACCGAGTACGATGTCGACAACGCGGCGGTGGAGGCGGCCATCGAGGCGCGCGAGAACAGCGACGGCCCGGCGGAGCTGCAGGAGGCCACCCACCGCCTGCGCCGCCTGCTGGAACCGCCGCGGACCAGGCTGCTGCGCCAGTTCAACGAACTCCAGGAAGGGGTCAAGTTCCTGGTCGACTTGCGGGCAGAGCTGATGCCGCTGACCCGCGAGGACCCGTCGCTCAAAGCCCTGGACCGGGACGTCTTCGACCTGCTCTCCTCCTGGTTCGACATCGGCTTTCTCGACCTGCAGCAGATCACCTGGAAAACGCCGGCCGCCCTGCTCGAGAAGCTGATCGAATACGAGGCGGTCCATGCCATCCGCTCCTGGGACGATCTGAAGAACCGGCTCGGCGACGACCGCTGCTGCTACGCCTTCTTCCACCCCAGGATGCCGGACGAGCCGCTGATCTTCGTCGAGGTGGCGCTGGTCAACGGCATCTCGACCAGCATCCATGAACTGCTCGACGAAAAGGCGCCGGTGGTCGATCCGAACAAGGCCGACACGGCGATCTTCTACTCGATATCCAACTGTCAGAAGGGACTGGCGGGAGTGAGTTTCGGCAACTTCCTGATCAAGCGGGTGGTCAGGGACCTGAGCGCCAGGCGGCCGAACCTGAAGACCTTTTCCACCCTGTCCCCAGCACCCGGTTTCATGGACTGGCTGCAGAACGGAGCGCGCGGGGCCGGGCTCGGTGATCGCGAGCTGCAAGCCCTCGACCTGATCGCGCCGGTCGCCGGCAGCGAGACGGACCTGGCTGAACTGATCAGTAAAAATGAACTGCCGGGGGCAGGCGGCAGATCCACCCTGCAGGAGACCATGCTGCGGCTCTGTGCCCGTTACCTGACCAAGGCGAAGAAGGGCCGGCAGGCCATCGATCGCGTCGCCCACTTCCACCTCACCAACGGCGCCCGGATCGAACAGATCAACTGGGCAGCCGATCTCTCGGACAAGGGTATCAGGCAGTCGGCCGGAATGATGGTCAACTACCTCTACAAGCTGCCCGACATCGAAAAGAACCACGAATCGTACAGTGCCAGCGGCGGCATCGCCACATCTTCCGCAGTCCGCAAACTGCTCTGAGCACGCCAATTGCCGGAAAAAGAAAGGCGGAGAGCCGGGACTGACCCCGGGTCTCCGCCTGGACTCCTGTGCAACCGAGTCCGGATGACACCGCCTGTCGGAATTCCCTGAATCAGCTCTTGCCGCGGATCGCCTCCCGGACACTGCCATCGCCGAGAATTCTCTGGAGGACATCCGAGAGCTGGGTGTTGAGCATCTTCTCGAGATCGGCGATGCTCGGCTTGGTCGCAGTCTCCTTGCTCTCCTGGCGATTGTAGTCCTTGGTCAGCACCGATCCGCGGTTGTTGATCGTCAGTTTGATCCGGCTCCGGGCATCTGAGTTATACAGCAATCCGCTCTTGGTCTTGCCGACCTTCACCAGCAGTTCCTCCACCGCGATCGTCACCACCACCGGCGTCTGGCCGGCCCGCAGCAGGCCCTGCTGACTCAGGCCGTCGGCCAGGCGCTCCGCCATCAGCACCTGCGGTGCAACCTGGTTGCGCAGCATCGCCGGTTCGTTCTTGAAGGTGAAGACCACCACCTGTTTTTCCTTCCGGTTGTCCCTGCCATCGATGGTCACCAGGATTCCCGGCGGATAAACCCCGATCGGCTGTTCGGCCAGTTCCGGATTGAGGTTGGTCTTGTGGGGAGACTTGGCACAGCTGCACAGCATGACGGCAATCAGTAATAACAGCAGTCTTTTCATGATCGTTCCTCCTGGGATATCCTTCCTGAGCTGCCGCTGTTTCCAGACCGCAGCGTTTTGCATCGGCAGAGGCAGCCGCAGTTCATCTCTTCCTCCAGGGCCCCCGGGCCGGCGGCATGCCGGAGGATCCCCGTCACAAATACCAACTATCTGTATTCATTAACCTCAACACGACAGTGCCTCAAGTTCTTTTTTCAGCTCCCGGCGCTGCGGCCGATTGCTTCGGAGAGAGGACTGAAAGCTCCTGCGCGCGGTTGCCGGCGAAACAGAGTTTCACTTGCGGCATTGAAACAAATGTTTTATTCTTTTGTTTGAATCAATTGTTCACCAGCCGAGGAGACATGTCCGAACCAACAGCATCGACAAAAGAGCGGATTCTGGAGGCGGCCGGCGATATTTTCGGCCGCGAAGGGTTCAAGGCGGCAACGATCCGCCGGATCGCGGAAGCCGCCCATGTCAATATCGCCGCCATCAACTATCACTTCCGGGACAAGGAAGGGCTCTACGCCGCCGTCCTCGAACACGTCTTCCACCTGGGATTCACCCGCTTTCCCTCCCGTGGTGGCATCGAAACAGGGATGACGCCCGAACAGCAGCTGCACGTGTTCATCCGGGGCATGTTCTACCGGCTGCTGAGCAGCGAAGGCTGGTTCGGCTACAGCGGCAAGGGTCGGCTCATCGCCCGCGAACTGCTCGCCCCAACACCGGCCTTCGAGAACATCCTCGACCGCTACATCAGACCGCACAAGGAGTTTCTGACCGAGATCCTGATCGCCATCATCGGCCGGGATCCCGGTCCGCAGATCCTGCTGCCGCTGGCCGTCAGCATTATCGGCCAATGCATCTACTATGCCTTCGCCGCTCCGGTTATCAAACGTATCACCGGCGATGAAAGCCCGATGGAGGCCCGGCTCGACCAGCTGGCGACCTTCGTCTGGCAGTTCTCCCTCGGCGGTATCGCCCGGATAACCGACGACCAGGCTGCTGACAGACTTCAGCCGCAACCACCGACAACCCCATCCCCGACCATCAAACCATGAAAAAACGGATCCGCATCGCCTTCGTCCTCGTCGCTCTCGTGCTGGCCGCCACTTTCGCCTACAAGGCACTGAACCGCAGGGAGGATACTTCCGCTCTCAGGATATCCGGCAATATAGAGGTCACCGAGGCCAGGATGAGTTTCCGGATCCCGGGCCGGCTCCACCAACGCCTAGTCGAGGAAGGCGATACGGTCACTGCCGGGCAGGCTATCGCCCGTCTGGACCATACCGACCAGCAGATTGCCGTCGCCCAGGCCGAGGCCAACCTGACCTACGCCAGGGCGGTACTGGCCGAGCTGGAAGCCGGCAGCCGGAGACAGGAGATCGAGACCGCCAAGGCCGAATATGAGCGCGCCCTTGCAGCAGAAAAGACAGCGGCGATCCATCTCGACCAGGCGAAAACCGACCTCGACCGCTATGCCGCCCTGTACCGCGAAGGCGGCGTCAGCCGCAAGGCCTTCGAAAACTACCTGACCATCCATGAATCGTCGAAAAATGCCCGCGAGGAGGCCCGCGCCCGGGTTGCCGCCGCCGAAGAGCAGCTTGATCTGCGCCGGACCGGACCGCGACCGGAGAGTATCGATCAGGCCAGGGCCAGAGTTGCCGCCGCCGAAGAGATGCTGAAGCAGGCACAGCAGCAGCTCAGCTATACCGAACTGCGCGCCCCGGCAGATGGCGTCGTCCTCAGTACGGCGGCCGAAGACGGTGAGTACCTCAACCCTGCCGCCCCTGTCCTGACCATCGGCCAGACTTCCCGCCCCTGGCTCAGGGCTTACGTCAACGAAACCGATCTCGGTCGGATACGACTCAATCAGGAGGTGCGGGTGACAACCGATTCCTCTCAGGGCCGGACCTATTCCGGCCGGATCAGCTTCATCAGCAGCCAGGCCGAATTCACGCCGAAAACGGTCCAGACCTTCGAGGAGCGGGTCAAACTGATGTACCGGATCAAGATCGACCTCGACAACCCGCAGGGCGAACTCAAACCCGGCATGCCGGCCGATGCCGAAATCCCCCTTGCCGACCGCTGATGCGCCCGCCGCACCCGACAAAGCGATGACACAGGAAAGGCTTGCAACCGGGAACAGACCGGCCATCGACGCCAGGGGACTGGTCAAGACCTTCGGTGGGGTGACTGCGGTCAACGACCTGACCTTCCAAGTCTACCCCGGCGAAATCTTCGGCCTGGTCGGCCCGGACGGCGCAGGCAAGACCACCACCCTGCGGCTGCTCGCCTCCATCATGGACCCAGATGCGGGCTCGGCCGCCATCACCGGCTGCGACGTCGGCACCGAGTCCGCCAGGGTCAAGGACCACCTTGCATACATGAGCCAGCGTTTCGGCCTCTACCAGGACCTGACCGTCGGCGAGAACATCGAGTTTTACGCCGATATCTACGGAGTGGCCAGAAAGGGACGGCAGGAGCGCGTCGGCGAACTGCTCGATTTCAGCCATATGCGCCCCTTTATCGGGCGCCGGGCCGGCGACCTCTCCGGCGGAATGAAACAGAAGCTGCAATTGATCTGCGCCCT
Source organism: Desulfobulbaceae bacterium (assembly GCA_008933635.1). Classification (GTDB taxonomy): domain Bacteria; phylum Desulfobacterota; class Desulfobulbia; order Desulfobulbales; family Desulfocapsaceae; genus Desulfoprunum. The sequence goes on from WBUQ01000017.1 coordinate 21,795, forward strand.
GATCCACACCCCGCAGGTGCTGCTCCTCGACGAACCGACCAACGGCGTCGACCCGGTCAGCCGCCGCGATTTCTGGCGGATACTGCACCGGCTGCTGCAGGCCGGGGTGGCGATCCTGATCACCACCGCCTACCTCGACGAGGCCGAGCGCTGCAACCGGGTCGCCCTGCTCGACCATGGCCGTATCCTGGCCTCGGGTACACCGGACGAGATCAAGGGCCTGATGTCCGGCCGGCTCCTGACCATCCGCAGCAATCGGTCCCGCGAAATCACCGCCCTGCTGCGGGACCGCACCTCGGCTGCAAGCGTCAATGTCTTCGGCGACACTGTCCACCTGGTCTGCCCGGACATCGACCGTACCACCGGCGAGGCCCGGCAGCTGCTGGAGCGGGCCGGCATCGGCTGGGAGAGATTCGGGGAATCCCAGCCCTCCCTCGAGGACGTCTTTGTCAGCGTGCTCGGCACAGGGAAAAGCGGTCCAGGCCTGCCGGGACACGCCGCGGCATTCACCCCGCCGCCTTCTCCGGTTGGCGAAGGCATCGCCGTCGGTGTCGAACACCTGACCCGTCGCTTCGGCTCCTTCGTCGCCGTCGACGACATCGGGTTCCGGGTCAGAAGAGGTGAGATCTTCGGCTTCCTCGGTCCGAACGGGGCGGGCAAGAGCACCACCATCCGCATGCTCTGCGGCCTGCTGCGGCCGACCAGCGGCAGCGGTACGGTCGCCGGCTTCGACATCTTCCGGCAGGCAGAGCAAATCAAGGGACATATCGGCTATATGAGCCAGAAATTCTCCCTGTATGAAGATCTCAGGGTCGAGGAGAACATCGATTTTTATGGCGGCATCTACGGCCTCGCCGGCGACCGCCTGGCCCGCCGCAAGGACTGGGCCCTCGAGATGGCGGGGCTCGCCGACCACCGCGCAAGCCTCACGGCCATCCTCAGCGGCGGCTGGAAGCAACGCCTGGCCCTGGCCTGCGCCATCCTCCACGAGCCGCCGATCATCTTCCTCGACGAGCCGACCAGCGGCGTCGACCCGCTCAGCCGCCGCCGCTTCTGGGACCTGATCTACACCATGGCCGACCAGGGCATTACCGTCTTCGTCACCACCCACTACATGGAAGAGGCCGAGTACTGCGACCGCCTGGCCCTGATCTACGGGGGCAGGATGATCGCTGCCGGCTCGCCGCTGGAGCTGAAGACCACCCACATGCAGGAAGAAATCATCGACCTGCGCTGTCCCGAACCGTATCCGCTGATCGAGCCGCTGCTTTCCCTGCCCGGGGTCCGCGACGCCGCGCTGTTCGGTGCCGGCCTCCATGTCGTCACAGCCGATGCGGCCCGGACGCAGAGCGCCATAACCCGTCTGCTCGAGGAGATGGATATCGGCGGGACGACGATGACGGTCATCATGCCGGCGATGGAGGACGTCTTCATCTCGCTGATCGAGGAAGTCGATCGTCAGGCCGCCGCCCATCGTCCGGAGAAGGGACGATCATGAATATCAACCGCCTGGCGGCCATCGCCCGCAAAGAGACGCTGCACGTGTTGCGCGATTGGCGCAGCCTGACGCTGGCCCTGGCCATCCCGCTGGTGCTGATCCTGCTCTACGGCTACGCCTTGACCCTTGACCTGCGCCTGGTGCCGACCGTGGTCTGGGACCAGTCCCGCAGCGCCGCCAGCCGGGAACTGCTCGAGCTCTACGCCGGTTCGCCCTATTTCTCGATCCGTGACTACCACGAAGGCTACGACGATCTGCAGCGCGACCTCGACAGCGGAAAGGCGATGGTCGCCCTGGTCATCCCCGGCGATTTCGCCGGCAAGGTCCACTCAGGCAAACCGGTCGCAATCCAGGTCATCGGCGACGGTAGCGATGCCAACACCTCGCGGCTGGCCCTGAATTACGCCACCGCCATCGCCGCCATCTATGCCAGGAATATCGCAGCCGAACAGATGGAACTGAAGGGACGGGGCGAGTTGAAGCAGCCGGTCGAGATGGTCCAGCGTTCCTGGTACAACCCGGATCTGCGCAGCCAGACCGTGCTGATCCCGGGCATCATCGCGCTGGTGATGGTGGTGGTGGCGGCGATGCTGACCAGCACCACCATCGCCCGCGAATGGGAAACCGGGACGATGGAGCAGCTGATCAGCACCCCGCTCAGGGCGCCGGAACTGATCTTCGGCAAGGTCGTGCCCTATTTCGTCATCGGCATGACCGATGTCGCCCTGGCCGTGATGATCGGTAAATGGGTCTTCGACGTGCCGATCGTCGGCAATGCCGGCCTGCTCTTTGCCCTTGCCGCCGTCTTCCTTACCGGTATCCTGTTTTTCGGCCTGCTGCTCAGCATCCGGCTGAAATCGCAGGTACTTGCCAACCAGATGGCGATCATCACCGGCTTCATGCCGACACTGCTGCTCAGCGGCTTCGTCTTCGCCATCGAGAACATGCCCCTGCCCCTGCAGTTTCTGACCTACATCTTCCCGGCCCGCTATTTCATCGCCATCCTCAGGGGCATCTACCTCAAGGGGATCGGTCTCGAGATCCTCTGGATCGACGCGCTGTTCCTCGCCATCTATGCCCTGCTGATGATGGTTGCCGCCAACCGCGCCTTCGCCTTCAAACTGGAGTAAGCGATGTTCAACCGCATCCGGAGAATGCTGGTCAAGGAGTTCCTGCAGATGCTGCGCGATCCGCGGATGCGGGTGGTCATCTTCGGTGTGCCGGTGATCCAGATGACAGTCATGGCCTTCGCCCTGACCACCGACGTGATGAATATCCGCACCGCCGTCCTCGACATGGACAAGACCCCGGTCTCGCGGGAACTGATCGCCGAGTTCACCGCCGCCAACTATTTCGCCATCGTCGAATACCTGCGGTCGGAAAGCGAGCTGACCCCGCTGCTCGACCGCGGCGAGGTGCGGGCGGTGCTGAGAATACCTGCCGGGTTCGGGGGAGAGCTCCACGCCGGCCGGACCGCCGACTTCCAGGTCATCACCGACGGAACCGACAGCAACAGTACCGCCATCGCCCTCGGCTATGCAGGAATGATCGTCAATGCCTTCAACGACCGCAAGCAGTCCGAGCGTCAGGCGCTCAAAGGCCTCACCACCCCGGTGGTGCAGATCGCAACGGTCAGCCGGGCCTGGTTCAATGCCAACCAGGAAAGCCGGTTCTACTATGTCCCTTCGCTGATCGCGGTGATGCTCTTCATCTTCAGCCTGATCCTCACCAGTATCGGCATTGTCCGGGAAAAGGAGATCGGCACCATCGAACAGGTGATGGTGACCCCCATCCGCGGCCTCGAGTTCATCCTCGGCAAGACCATCCCTTACATGCTCACCGGCTATGTCTCGATGACGCTGATGCTGGCTGTCGCCTGGCTGGTGTTCGATGTCCGTGTCGCGGGCAGCCTGCCGCTCCTGTACCTGCTGTCCGGTATCTATCTCGCCGGCAACATGGGGCTGGCCCTGATCATCAGCGGCAGCGCCGCCACCCAGCAGCAGGCCCTGCTCACCAGTTTCCTGGTGCTGATGCCGTCGGTCATGCTCAGTGGCTTCCTGTTCCCGATCAACAACATGCCGGATGCGGTGCGGTACGCGACCGTTTTCAACCCGATGCGCTGGTACCTCGAGATCCTGCGCGGTATCGTCATGAAGGATGTCGATGTCACCGTGCTCTGGCCCAGTATCGCCGCTCAGTCGGCCCTGGCCCTGAGTTTTCTCGCCATAGCCGCCGCCCGGTTCAAGAAAACCCTCTCATGAAGCGCTTCTCAGCAAGGATTGTATCCATGAACAGACTCGTGACCGCCATCGCTCTTTTCCCGCTGATCCTGCCGGCCTCGGTGTTCGCCTCCGACAGGGAAGCTCCCGTGCTGACCCTCGACGAGGCCATCGCCATCGCTGTCGAACACAACCCGCGGATCGGGGAGGCCGAGGCGAACAAGGGTGGAGCGCTCGAGGAGATGAAGGGCACCAAGGCCGATTTCCTGCCCAGGGCCTCAGCCCAGTACGGCTATTCGAGATTGCAGGATGAACCTTTCCAGCGTATCGGCGGCATCCCGGTGGTCATCGGCGATGACGACGCCCATCACTGGCAAGTCAGCATCAGCCAGCCCCTGTTCACCGGCCACGCCATCAGCAGCCGTCACGAAAAGGCGAAGATCGGCGCGGAAATCGCCGAAAGCGAGCGGCAGCGGCAGCTGGTCGCCGTCAGCCAGGATCTGCGGATCGCCTGGTTCGAGACCCTGCTGACCGCCCGGCTGGCCCTGGTGGCAGAGGATAATGTCAGCGCATTGACCGGCCACCGTGATGATGCAGCCGGTTTTTTCCGCCAGGGCCTCATCTCCCGCAACGATCTGCTCAAGGCCGAGGTGTCGCTGGCCAACGCCATTCAGGAGAAGGAGAGGGTGAAGGCTGCCAGCGAAGTCGCCCGCAACCGGCTGGCAACGATCATCGGTATTGAACTTGCGCCGGAGCTGCAATTGGAGGATTTCATCGCGATCACCCCGGAGAAGCTGGATCTGGAATCCCTCTGCGACGAAGCCCGGCGCAACAGCCCACTCCTGCAGAGCATCCGACTGGGCCTGGAGAGCCACGACCACAGCATCACTCTGGCAAAGAGCGGCTATTATCCGACTATCGCCCTGAACGGCACCTATGAGCAAAGCGGCAGCGACCTGGGGGCGACCACCAACGACTATCGCAACGACCATAATGCCAGCATCACCGTGACCGCCAACTGGACCATCTTTGAATGGGGCAAGACCGCAGCCGACGTGGCCAGACAGCGATACGGCCGGCAGGCCCTGGAGGAGCGGCAGAGAGAGACGGAGGATCAGCTGCGGCTCGCGGTCAAGAAGACATTCCTCGATCTGCAGGTAGCGGCGGCGAGCATCAGCACGGCGGAACGCGGCCGGGAACAGGCGCAGGAAAACTGGCGGATCACCAACCTGCAGTACCGGCAGCAGGTGGCAACCTCGACCGATGTCCTCGATTCGCGCACCCTGCTCAGCCAGGCCGAAGGCAATTACTTCCGCGCCCTGTATGGGTATCGGATCGCCATGGCCGAGCTGGAAAAAGTGCTGGGGAGAAAATAGCCGACCGGCAAGGTGCGGATCCAGACGGCATGCAGCCGACATGGCCCTTGCCATCGCCGGGGGGCCATGGTAGGCTCAGCCGCAATTTCATTGACAGCACGTCGAATAATTCCGTGCAATTCCCACACGCTTCACACCAGCCCTTTACAATGATGGTACAACGCATTCTCTTGTCACTGCTCTGTGGCGTCTTCCTGCTGGCCGCCGGGGCACCGGCGCGAGCCGGCGACCCGGAAACCGAAGGTACAGGGCGAAGTGCCATGAGTACCACCCAGGCGGCAGTGCTCGGCATCGTCGAGGGCCTGACCGAATACCTGCCGGTCAGTTCCACCGGCCACCTGCTCCTCGCCGAACGGATCATGGAAATCGGAAGCGCCAACGGCGGGCAAGGTTCTCAGGACGCCATCGAGGCCTACACCATCTGTATCCAGGCCGGAGCCATCATCGCCGTTCTCGGCCTCTATTTCCGCCGGGTCCGCCAGATGCTGGCCGGTCTGGCCGGCAAGGACCGGGACGGTCGCGCCCTCTTCATCAATATCGTTGTCGGCTTCCTGCCGGCGGCGGTCATCGGCCTGCTGTTCAACGGACTGATCAAGGCATGGCTGTTCGGCCCCTGGCCGGTGGTGGCGGCATGGCTGGCGGGCGGGTTGGCGATCCTGGCCGTTCACCGGCACCGGAAGTCACAGCCGGCAACCGCCGGAAAAGGCGTCTCGTTGGAAGAGCTGAGCTGGAAGATGGCTCTGGTCATCGGCTTTGCCCAATGCATCGCCATGTGGCCCGGGGTCAGCCGCAGCCTGATCACCATCGTCGGCGGGGTGATGGTGGGGATGTCGCTGCCGGCAGCGGTCGAATACAGCTTCCTGCTCGGCGTCCTGACGCTTGGGGCCGCCACCGCCTACGACACGGTCAAGCACGGCCAGGAGATGCTGCAGACCTTCGACCTCCCGGCGCTGGCCACCGGACTGGTCTTCGCCTTCGTCTCGGCCGTCGCCGCCATCAAGTGGATGGTCGCCTACCTCAACCGGCACGGGATGGCGATCTTCGGGTACTACCGCGTCGGTCTGGCAATGGTGGTGGCATTTCTGCTCTTCACCGGCAGGATCTGATCGGTATCGGGACAATGCATTTCCGCACCTGAAACCAGTGGTGATATGCGATGCTGACAATAGCTGTTCCTGGCGGCCAGACGCTGCTAATTGCCCACCTGGTCCTCGATTACAACGGAACCATCGCCCTGGACGGCAGGCTGATTGAAGGAGTCGCCGAACGCCTGGCCCGGCTGGCACCTGACCTGCAGATCCATATTCTGACTGCAGACACCCACGGCACGGCAGCGAGAGAAACGGAAGGCCTGCCTTGCCTTTTGGCGGTCATCCCTCCGAACAACCAGGATCTGGCCAAGTTGGATTATATCGAACACATCGGCCCGCAACGGGTCGCCGCCATCGGCAATGGCCGCAATGACTGCCTGATGCTCGAACGGGCGGTTCTGAGCATTGCCATCGTCGGGGAGGAGGGGGCAAGCGGCCGGGCTCTGGCAGCCGCCGACCTGGTCTCAACCGACATCGCCGGCGCCCTCGACCTGCTGCTGTCGCCCAAACGCCTGCAGGCGACTCTGAGAAACTGAACGGGGAAGCCGGCGGCTCACCCCCGATCGCGGCTGCCGTTGTTGGCCAGGCAGCGCACGGCATCATCGGGGATGATGATCACCGCGGAAGCGCCTACCGGGATTGGCTGCTCTGCGTACAGCCGGCCTGACAACGTCAGGTGAAGCACGATTCCGCAATCGACTCCGACCCGGATCGCACCGCTGCTCTCTTCAACCCGGACCACCCGCCCAGTGACAGGAGTACCGGCCGTCCGGGCTGGCTCTTCTTCCGTCGCCAGCCTGATCTTTTCCTGCTCAATCCGCACAGTGAAAAAAGGCTCCTCCGGCACCAACCGCCGTGGCAGCCGCAGAATCGCTTTGCCGGCCAGCCGGCAGAAGGCTTGCTCGTTATCGTGTTCGATCAGTTCGGCATCGAAGACATCATTGATCTGACTCTCGCTGAGCCGGCCATGCTGCAGGTGCAGGCTGCTGTGCGCCAGTTGCTGCTCCAGCGACTGGTAATGGGTGGAAAAGAGGATCGAGGTCTTTTCCCGCCGGTTGATGCCGGCCAGGATATCGAGGATGATCCTCTGATTTTCACTGTCGACGTTGGCCGTCGGTTCATCGCAGAGCAGGACCTTCGGCCTGATGGCTAGAGCCCTGGCCAGGGCAACCCGTTTTGTCTCGCCTCCGGACAACCGGTGGGCCTCTGTCCGGAGGAACTTCTCCATGCCCACCAGCTCGAGGGCTTCGATCACCCTCTTCCGGCGTTCGGCGGAAGGTACCTTCCGCAACTTCAGTCCATAACCGACATTGGCCGCCACGGTCCGGGTAAACAACAGCGGCGACTGGTCGACCATCACCACCTGGCGCCGCAGTTCAAGCAGCTCGCTTTCGACCTGCGGGACCATCCTGTCGCAGAAACGAATCTGGCCAGTACTCGGCCGGTCAAGAAAGGCGAGAATCTTCAGCAGGGTTGTTTTGCCGGCACCATTCGGGCCGGTCAGGGAATAGATTCGCTCGGATCTGATCGAGAAAGCCGGAATTTCAAAAATCTTCCGGCCTCCGAGGACCTTCTCCACGCCGGTCAGTTCATACAGCATCGGTCCTCGTCCTTCCCTGGAAGAATTGGAACAGCAGGTTCACGGCAAAAGCGATGCTCATCAGCACGATGCCGAGGGCGACGGCAAGGACGTATTCGCCCTTGTCGTATTCAAGGGCCATGGCGGTGGTCATCGTCCTGGTAAAGCCCTTGGCGTTGCCGCCGAGCATCATGCCGATCCCGACCTCGGCGATTACCCTCCCGAAAGCAGCTATCACCGCGGCGAAAATACCGAACCTGGCCTCGCTGAAGATCACCAGGGCAGTCTGCAGCCTGTCGGCGCCAAGGGTCATGGCCGACAGGCGGTAGCGCTTGTCGAGCTTGCTCACCGCGGCAATGGTCAGGCTGGTAACCAGCGGCACGATGAGGATGACCTGGCCGATGATCATTGCCTCCTGGGTGTACAGGAGCCCAAGCGAGCCGAAAGTCCCGCGCCGGGAGATGAAGGCGTAGACGACCAGGCCGATGACCACTGTGGGTAGGGCCAGCAGGGTGTTCAGACAGGTCAGGACGAAGCGCTTGCCGGGGAAGGTCGACTGGGCGATCAGCAGACCGGCAGGGATGCCGATCAATGAGGCGATCAGAGTGGAGAGGCCGCTGACTTTGAGGGAAACCCAGATGATGAACAGCGTTTCCGCATCGAGATGGATGAGCAGCAGAATGGCTGAATACATGCTGTCTCGTAACAGTTCCATGTGCTTTTCCTGTCAACTATGACCTGGGAACAATTGCCATTTTGAGAGAGAGCCTCCGGGAAGGGCCCGTTACCGCAAAAAAAAGGGAGGGGAACCCGAAAACAGATTCCTCCCCCCGAAACGACCGGACGGCAACGACTATTTTACCGCATCCGGGAAGAACAGCTGCTTGCCTTCCACCTTGAAGTCCGCAATGACCTGCTGCCCGCGGGGCGAAATCAGCCAGTCGGCAAACTGCTGGGCCAGATCGTATTTTACATGGGGAAATTTTTTGGGGTTGACCGGAATCACGCCGTAGGGGTTGGCCAGCGAAGCATCCCCTTCGCTGAGGATATCCAGATCGACAGCCGGGGTCTTGCCCCATTTGTAGGCGATATAGGTGCCACGGTCGGCGAGGGTGTAGGCATTCTTCTCATCGGCGAAGGTGATGGTCTTCCCCATGCCCTGTCCGATCGAATAGTACCATTCGTCGGAGTTCTCGGGCTTCTTGGCGACAACCTCCGTTTCCTTGCCTTCGCTGATGATTTTCTGGCTGGATTCCACCAACTTCAGCCCGGTCTTGCCCCAGATCGACTGTTCCTTGGTGTGGGTTCCGCTGTCATCGCCGCGGGAAATGAACATGGCCTTGGCGCCGGCGATCTTGGCAAAGGCCTCGATCGAATCCTTTGCACCCTTGACCCCAGCCGGGTCGGCCGGCGGTCCGATCAGGACGAAGTCATTGTGCATGACGGCGTAACGCTGGGTGCCGAAACCCTTCTCGACAAACTCCGCTTCTTTTGCCTTGGCGTGAACGAAAACGACATCGACGTTGCCATCCATTCCGTCCTTCAGCGCCGCGCCGGTTCCCTTGGCCAGGACTTTGACGGAAATGCCGGTATCTTTCTTGAATTCCGGCAGCAGGACATCGAGAAGACCTGATGACTCTGTACTGGTCGTGGTCGACATGGTCAGCACCTTGTCTTCGGCCAGGGCACTTCCAGCACCGGCACAGGCCAGCATCAACACTCCGATTATCATGCAATTGATTTTTAACATTCCCTACTCCTGTGTTCGCAGATTGTCTGGAAAAAGCATTTTCCCGCAGAGGGAAATGTCATAGCCGGTATACGATGCAGCGATATCCCTGAACTCCTTCTCATGCAGCAGGCCGATAAAATCCTGGATTCCCTTTTCAAAGAACCGCTCCCGGGCGATCAGCAGATCGTAGCGTTCCCAGCGCAGCGGCAGGAAGTCGAGGTCAAGCAGACCGGCCACCGCCCTGATCGCCGGCGCGGCATCGGCCCGACCGGCGAGGACTTCGATTCCGGCATCCAGGTGCCGGGCTACCTCCCGCTGATAACCATCAATCAGACTGGAGCTTATATCGGACCGGGCAATCTCGTAATCGAGCAGCAGCCTGGTGCCGGTACCCAACTGACGGTTGACGATCTTCACACCCTTTTTCGCCAGATCGGCGATGCTGTGGATACCCTTCGGGTTGCCCTTCTGCAGCAGTATCCCCTGTTCCCGTTTGCTGAAATTGACGAAGACCGGAGCCCGATCCAGTTCCTCCTTGGCGAAATCAAAATTGTATTCGGCATTGTCATCCTGCAGAAGATGGCAGGTGCCGATATGGCAGAGCCCCATCCTGAGGCTCTTCAGTCCGCCCATTGAACCGAGGTTGGCGAAGAACACGGTGCCAAGCCCCTTCTTGTAATACAGCGACAGGACCCGCTGCAGCAGCAGATCATCGCTGCCGGCCATCAGCAGGATGCCATCGTTGGAGGATCGCTCGATTCCCGTCCGCTGGTAATTGAGCACATGCGTCTCCAGCCATTCCTCGACAAGACGCCGCGGAAACAGCCATTTTCCCGTGACCTTGGTGGCGGGCAGACCCTTCTCGTTGACCAGGGAATAGACCATCTTCTCATTGATGTTGAGAAAGGCGGCTACCTCCCGGGTCGTCAGATATTTGTTATCCTTCACTGCAGTCATTGTTTTCTGTGCTCCGACGGAACGGCCATATTGCAAACGTGGACAACTGTTTCAACATATACCCCAGGCTGTCAACAGAAGAGCCGATTTTCTAACAGACTAACCATAAACAACCATAACAAACCCCTGACAATTTACAGCACCATCCATGGTGTGCAGTCCGCAGCAGCGCCGAACAAGGGCAGCCGCCGTTACGGTTTCGCAATTGACAAGGTTTGCCAAAAAAATGTATCCTTTCGGGATGCTTCTCATTGCTGTAGCTGCAAAGACCAGTTCCACGGCGGCAACTGCCAGCTGCCGGCAGTGAAAATGCCGCCGGAAAAATAGACACTGTTCCAACCAGGATGTCGAAACGACGTTCAGTCGAGGCGTATGGACAGCAGGCAATACGACATATCACCACCTCAGCCGCCCGATCCGGCCAAACACCAGGAAATCATCAATGATATCCTGAAAATCTCACTCGAACCATATCAGCTGAAGGACCAGCTGGAGCACATCCTTGATTACATCATCTCCCTGAACGAATTTGCGTTCGGTCGGCAGGCAGCGATCTTTCTCGTCGACCGGAAGGCCGAGCGCCTTGTCCTGACCGCCGCCAGAGGATTCAGCCAGGAACAGGAACTGATCTGCCGGACCGTGCGCTTCGGCCTGTGCCACTGCGGCCAGACCGCCAGAAACAACGCAATGGGTTTTTTCGCAACACCGCCGCCCCTTCAGACTTCAGGCGGCGATGGCCGGCCCTCGGGCAACCATTACTGCATCCCGATCATCAGGGATGGTGACACTTCCGGTCTGATGGTCATCTATGTCAATCCTCATCACGCGCAGAGCCCATCAACCAAGCAACTCCTCGAGTCCATAGCCAATATCCTGGCAACGGTCATTGAAAATCAGCGCATGGACCAGCAGTTGATCAATCTGGTCAACGATCTCAGGATCTCGATCATCAACCTGCGGGAGGAGAAAAAATTCTCTGAATCGATCATCCAGGGCCTCAACCAGGGCCTGCTCGTCACCGACCTGTCGGGTAACATCATCAAGAGCAACGCCGTTGCCCAATCGATACTCAACCCCTTCTCTGCCAGCCTCGAAGGTCGACCGCTGCCGGAGATCCTTGGCAGCGAGGCGGCGAAAGATCTGCTGGACAGCAGAAAGAGCCTGGTTTCAAAAACAGAAAACGAGATAACCATCATCACCCCAGCAGGTGAGCAGAAGATCATCAGATTCTCCACTGTGCCGAGGGAAGATGCCAAAGGCAAGCGGGTCGGATTCATCATTTCCTTCAGCGACATTTCGGAACTGAAATACGTACGAAGGGAGATGGAAAAGATGAATCGCCTCTCGACCGTGGCTGAAATCGCCTCGGCGGTGGCTCATGAAGTCCGCAATCCCCTGGCCGGCATCAAGATCATGGCCCAGTCGATCGAGGAGAATGCCGAGGGCAATGAGGAACGGCTCGAATGCTCCCGCCGAATCATCCGCCAGGTGGACAGGCTGAACGAACTGCTCACCGAGTTCTTCTCCTATGCCAGACCGGTTATTCCCAACAAACGCCCGACATCGCTCGCCGACATTCTCTCCGAGACCGTCCCGCTGATCAACAACAAGTTGATGAAACGCCGGATCACGCTGACCCAGGTCCTCGCGAGGGATCTCCCGGACATCATCGTCGACCCGAACCAGCTGCAGCAGGTATTTCTCAACCTGATTCTGAATGCCATAGACGCGATCAAGGAAGAAGGGAGGATCGAGATTGCCGGCCGGACCGTCCAGAAGAACAGGATCCCATCCTACCGGAAGCTCCATCCGGGGCTGCAGGCCGATTGCCGTTATGTCATCGTCACCTTCACCGATAATGGCGCAGGCATGCCGGGCGAAATCCTCGACAAGGTGTTCGAGCCGTTTTTCACCACCAAGAACACCGGCACCGGCCTCGGCCTCTCCATCGTCTACCGCACCCTGAAGGAAAACGACGCCATTATCACCGTCGACAGCATCGAAGGAAAAATGACGACATTCACAATGTTTTTCCAGGCGGTGGAATAATGGGGGCAGTGCTGATCGTCGACGACATGGAGGACCTGCGCTTTTCCCTGAGCTCCCTCGTCAAGAAAGAAGGCTGCACCGTTTTCTCGGCCGCGGATGGAGCCGAAGCCATCGACATAACCGCTTCCTCGGTCATCGATCTCGTCTTCCTTGACATCGGCCTGCCTGACATCGACGGCATCTCCCTGATCGGCCGTCTGAAGGAGATCAGTCCGGATCTCGATATCGTCATGCTCACCGGCATCAACGATGCCAAGACCGCCATCGACTGCCTGCGTGCCGGTGCCGTGGACTATATCGTCAAACCCTTCGACCTGATCGAATTCAGTTCGGCCCTGAAAAGAATCATGCAATCCCGCCTGACAGGCAAAAGAGCCCTCCTTGAGACAGAAGCGGTCGGCGTTGACCGCATCGTCGGCAACTGCGAACCGATGCGCCGGGTCAAGGAGGCGATCCGGATGGCCTCGGAAGTCAGAGCACCGGTCCTGATTACCGGTGAAACCGGAACCGGCAAGGAGTTGGTGGCCCGCGCCATCCACGACAGCCGGTCGCGGCAAAGCGGGGTCTTCGTCAAGATCGACTGCGGCACCCTTTCCGCCAGCCTGATCGAGTCAGAGCTTTTCGGGCACGACAGAGGAGCCTTCACCGACGCCGTCCGGGACAAAAAGGGCCTTGTCGAGGTCGCCAATGGCGGTACCCTCTTCCTCGACGAGATCGGCAACCTGCCGGTCACGATGCAGCCAAAACTCCTCCGCCTGATCGAAGAGTCGACCTTCAGGAGGGTCGGCGGGGTCAAGGACATCAAGGTGGAAGTACGGATCATCGCCGCCACCAATTCCAGCATTGAAGAGGAAATCGCCAGGGGGCATTTCCGTGAAGATCTCTACTACCGGCTCAACGTCATCCCGATCCCCCTGCCGCCCTTGCGAAAGCGGGGAGAAGATATCCTCCTCCTCGCCAGCTATTTTCTCCACACTCTGAAAAAGGAGCTGAAGAAGGAGATCAGCGGCTTCTCGACGAGTGCCAGTCAGGGCATGCTGCAGTACGACTGGCCCGGCAACATCCGTGAGCTGCGCAATATGATAGAAAGAGAGGTGATCTTCTGTCGTAACGGCTGGATATCGCTCTCCGGTCTGGCATCCCTGCCGGGAGCCGCCACCCAGGAAAAGCCCGGTGAACTCCTCTCCCTGCGCCAGATGGAGAAGAGGTATATCCGGAAAATACTCAGCCTCACCGCCAACAACAAATCCAAGGCTGCCCGGATTCTCGGCATCTCCCGGACCACACTGCGCGAGAAACTCGAATCCGACCAGATTCCGGCCGATTGATCAATTTTTGACCAATTTGATCTGGTCATTTTTTACGCAGCTCATCTGCATCAGATAAATTACATGTCTTTTCATAAAATTACACGACAACCCAGCCATCCACTAGATGGCACATCTCTTGCTGTGTCAGTTATATATAGTACCTTCCAAGCATCTTATACAGTCACCCATCATCCCCATCCGGGTTGTTTCCACCTCGAAACATTGGGAGAGAAACAGACGAGGAGAACACATGAAAAGAGTACTGGTAGTTGACGATGAAGAAGATATGCTCTGGATGTTGCAGAGAAATCTCAACAAAGGAATGCCGGACGTCGAAATCCTGGCCGCCAAATCGGGTGAAGAGGCCCTGGCCATTATCAGCGACAAGAATGTCAACCTGGTCATAACAGACATCAATATGCCGGGAATGAACGGACTTGATCTGCTGATCGAGGTGAACAACCGCTACCCCCAGACCGGGGTCATTATCATGACGGCATACCCGTCAAACGCCTACAAGAATGAGGCGATGCTGAGCGGCAGCCTCAGATTCATCGAAAAGCCTTTCGATATCAACGACATGAGAAAGATTGTCGAACAGATCCTGAAAGGCAGCGAGGGCTTCCAGGGAACTGTCGAGGGAATCGAACTGATGGATATCGTCCAGTTCAACGGTCTGTCGCGGGCGACTGCCGCCCTGAAAGTGACGACCACCGATCATGAAGGGATGATCTTCTTCAAGAATGGCGAGGTCGTGCATGCGATGTGCGGCAACGAGAGCGGTGAGAACGCCTTTTTCTCCATCCTCAGATTCCAGGGAGGAACCCTGCAGAATATCCGCGGAGTCGAACCGCCGATCGTCAGTATCAAAAAGAATCTGGAGTCACTGCTGTTCGAGGCCGCACTCAATTCGGATGAAAACGAAGTGCAGGACGATGCGGAATCCGCCCTCGAGGATCTCGATAGCGACATGCTCGAATCAGCGACCGGGGGAATTAACCCCGCTGCCAATGTCTTTGCACCGAAGCCTGCTGCAGCAACTCAGCCAGCAGACCACCAGGGCGCCAGTGATTTGAAAAAACCAGGACCTCCGCCAGTTAAACGGGACAACGACCAACCATCACCAGAGGAAAACGACATGACCAATATCCAGAAAATTCTATCTGAATTCACCAACATCGAAGGCGTTCATACAGCCTGTCTGGTCGGCCGGGACGGATTTCTCCTCGACAGTCTCGCCCGGTCAGGGATCGACGCCGAAATGATCGGCGCCATTGCCTCTTCGGGCTTCGGCTCTGCCGAATCGATGGGGATGCAGCTCGGTCAGGGGGATCTTTCCATGACCATGCTTGAGTACGGCAACGGGCCAGTTCTGTTCGCGCCGGTCGGCGATGAGGCCTTCCTCGTCATCGTCGCCGACAAGGATACCAACCTGGGCTGGATCCGCATTGCCATCAAAAAGAATTCGAAGAGAATCCAGGAAGCGGCATCCCTCTAACACAGCAAAGGCCGGGTCCGCATGGGCCCGGCCTTCTCTTTTTTCTCCGGCAACAGCAACAACGGCCTATGGCGGCTGCCGTTACCACGCCGCTGCGATACGCAGGAGTTCTCGTCCCCCGATCCTATTCCTCGCCGTAGTTCTTCCGATAAAACTCGGCAAACTGTGCGAACTGGATTTCGTATTTTCTGATCAGAATTCTCGCCTTGGCCAGCCACTCCTCTTTGGTGGTCATGACAAAAATGAAGAACGGCTGCTCCGGCATATGCCTGATAATGAAGTGATACTGACTGGTTGTCACCAGTATGTCCTCAACCTCCTCGTTATCGGCAAGGAGGCGGATCGCCTTGGCATTTGAGCGGACGATCGAAGCCAGATAGGCCGAAGCGGCATCCGTTTCGATATCTTCGCGGCGTCTCACCGCCGCAATCGACATCCCATCGTCAACGGTGACAACGGCGGCTGCCAGAATCCCGGGCAGTTCCTTGGACATCCTCTCAATGAGACTCTGCAGTTTGTGTATCATGGAGTATCCTTTCCATATGGCCAACGAATATGATTCATACGAATTTTTTCATCATACCACCTCAGAAATACAAAGTGAACACAGAAGCTGCATTTTCCTGAGCCTCGGATTACATACCATTTTTTTGAAGACTTGCAGCAACCCGGCCGGCAGCCCAAACGATTCGGCCTGCCTCAGCCGCCCTGAATGGCGGACATGAGTTCATACCGATGACTGCCAGGTGTGGGCTTTTAGCCGCGATAGCCGGCGGGAATCTCCAATTGACAGGCCCCAGGGCTGGCGGTATATCCTGTAGGCCAGTCATATTCCGGATAAACATGCCAGCCAACGCTATCGATCTCCCCCATTTTCGAGGACCAGCCGTCAGATGCCCGCCCTTGCCTCCACCCTCTCCCCCCAGTCCGGACCTCTCCGGAAAGACAACGTCCTGCCCGGCCTGATACCGACGGACACCCCGTCACCGTCTGCAACCGAGGAATACCGGAAATGCGGGCGGTAGTGCAGCGGGTCAGCCGGGCCACAGTTTCCTCCGGAACCGAAAGCCTCGGCACCATCGGCCCCGGCCTGGTGGTTTTTCTCGGTATCCATGGAAAGGACGGGGCAAATGAGATAGTATGGATGGTTGATAAGATCGCCAACCTGCGCATTTTCGAAGACGACAACGGAAAAATGAACCGCTCCCTGCTCGACCTCGATCAGGACATGCTTATCGTTTCCCAGTTCACGCTGTATGGCGACTGTCGCAAGGGGCGGAGACCCGGCTACTCTGAAGCCGCCCCTCCAGCCCTCGCCGAACCGGTTTACCTGCAGTTCGTCGACGAGGCTCGGCAGCGGGGGATACGGGTCGCCACCGGACGGTTCCAGGCGACCATGGCGGTGGAGCTGGTCAACGACGGCCCGGTGACCCTGCTCATCAACTCAGACAAACACTTTTAATCTGTCCGGGCAGTTACTGCAGCCGGCAGAACCAGGGATTATCATGACTTTCACTCCAGGACAGACCTATTCGGGATTCACCCTGAAGCAATGCACCTTCGTCGAAGAAATCCGTTCCGACGTCTTTCTCTTCGAGCACGCGATACTCGGATGCCCGCTGATCGCCATCAAGAACGACGACAGCAATAAAACCTTTTCGGTGGCCTTCAACACCATCCCCACCGACTCCACCGGCGTCGCCCACATTCTCGAGCACTCGGTGCTGATGGGATCGAAAAAATACCCGGTCAAGGATGTCTTCGGCGAGATCCACAAGGGCGGCCTGATGACCTTCCTCAACGCGATGACCGGCTCCGATGTCACCTACTATCCTTTCGCAACGCGGAACATCAAGGAATATTTCAATATCATGGACGTCTACTGCGACGTCGTCTTCAACCCCCTGCTCGACCGCAGCACGTTCGAACAGGAGGGCTGGCACTACCACCGGGAGAATCCACAGGACCCGCTGCATTTCCAGGGAGTGGTCTTCAATGAGATGAAGGGCGCCTTCTCCGATCCGATCCGCCTTATCTTCTACCATATCTTTGCCGGCCTGATGCCGGGATCGACCTACGCCCATGAATCCGGAGGCGACCCGAAAAACATCCCCGACCTCAGCTATGAAGCCTTCTGCGCCTTCCACCGGGAGCATTACCACCCCTCCAATGCCCTGTTCTTCGTCTACGGCGACGCCCCTCTGACCGACGAACTGGCATACCTGCAGGACCGCTTTCTTGCCTCTTATCCGGAGAAGGGCAGCGTCTGCGCCATTGTCGAAGGAGAGCGGACAGTCTCTCCGATCAGCATCACCGATACCTACGCCGTCGATTCGCCCGACACCACCGCCAAGACCTTCCTCGCCGTAGGCACCTCGATCGGTTCGATTGCCGACAGGCTGCAGAACGCCGCCTTCCAGGTGATTGCCAACATCCTGTACAATTCAGACGGTTCACCGCTGAAGAACGCCATCGTCTCCAGCGGCCTGTGCAGGGATTTCGGCGGTTTCTTCCTTTCCTCGTCCTGCACCCGGACCTTCATGATCACCTACCTTGTCGGTAGCGAGAGCGAGCACCGCGAGCGGTTCCTCGATCTCTACACCACCACCTTGAAAGGCATGGTCGAGCAGGGACTGGACCGGGATCTGGTGCTGTCGGAGCTGAACAAATACGAATTCAATTTCCGTGAGGAATCGAGCAAGGCCCAGCGGGGACTGGACCTGATCGGCAAGGCGATGAACGCCCTCAAATACGGTCTCGACCCCTTCGACAGCCTGCAGGCAGAGGACCTGATCGCCAGCATCCGGCAAAAAGCCCTCGACGGACGCTATTTCGAGGAGCTGATCGGTAGCCACCTGCTCGGCAACCCCTCGACGGTGACCGTCACCCTGATCCCCGACCCGGAGAAACCGGCCCGTACCCGTGCAGCCGAAGAACAGCGGCTGGCCGAGTATGCCCAGACCCTGAGCCCGGTGCAGGAGGAGCAGCTGGTCAGCCGCACCCGCGAACTGATGGAGATGCAGCTGACACCCAATGATCCGGCGACCCTGGCCCTGCTTCCCCAGCTGTCGCTGTCCGACCTCTCCGCCGACGTCGATTTCCATGCGGTCAAGCCGACCAGGATGTTCGACCAGGAGGTGCTGGTCAGTGAGCTGGAGACCAACCATATCTCGTATATCGATATCGGCTTCGATTTTTCCTGCATCCCGCCGGATCTGCTGCCCTGGATCGACCTCTTCGGCACCATCGTCACCGAGATCGGTACCAGCCGGCTCGATTATATCCATTTTGCTAAAGAAATCGCCACCTGCACAGGCAGTTTCAACCACTCGCTGACCACCTACAGCAGGAGGGGAGAAAGCGAGCGGGTGCGGCCGGTTCTCTGGCTGCACCTGAAGTGTCTGCCGGAATATCTAGAGCAGGCCCTGCAGCTGGTCGCCGAGGTCCTCAGCGACGTCTCCTTCGCCGACCGTACCCGGATCAGGGAAATTGTCGGCCGCGAATTCGCCTGGGCCGAGCACTCAGTACAGAGCGAGGGATACGGCCTGGCCGCCGCCCGCGTTTCCGCCCATCTCAGTCTCGCCGGCCGATATTCTGAAATGTTCAATGGCGCCACCGCCTACCTGGCGACGAAAAAACTCGCCCTCGGCTATGGCGGGATGGAAGAGGAGTTCATCGCCGCCCTGCAACTGATGGCAAAGCTGCTGTTCAACCGCAACAACCTCCTGTTCGCCGTCACCGCCGACGGAAAAGAGATCGGGCGATTGGCCGGAATCGGCAGGGTCATCCCCGAGGCCCTGGACACGCTCCCGGTCAGTCGCCACGAGCTGCCGGGCCTCTCGCTCCCCGACCACGAAGCATTCATCACCTCCGCCGAAGTAGTGTACGCCGTCCAGGGGGGCAGCATACTGCCGGATGGCGACGGCTACAGAGGCAGCTTCGAAGTACTGAAGACCTTCCTCTCCCGCGATTACCTCTGGAATTCGGTGCGCCAGATGGGCGGTGCCTACGGCTGTTTCATCCAGTTCAGCCAGGTCACCGGCAACATCGCCTATGTCAGCTACCGCGACCCGCAGGTTCGCAAGACCTATGAGGCCTATGGCGCCATACCCGATATCGTCGCCCGGCTCGATCTGCCGCAGTCGACGATGGAACAGCTGGTCATCGGCACCTACGGCAGCTATACGCCCCACCAGAGCCCGGCCTCCCGGGGGGCTGCCGCCCGGAACGAATACCTGAGCGGCATCGACAGCGATTGCAAGAGAAAATGTCTCGCGGAAATCATTGCCACCACCCCCGCCGACCTCCGTTCATTCGCCCCGGCCTTCAGCGCCATGCAGGCGGCCAGCCACCGTGCCGTTATCGGTAACCGGGCCAAAATCGAGGCCGACCGCGACCTCTTCACCGCATTGACGGAGCTTTGAGATGAGCACAAACCGCTTCGACCGCGCCGCTGCCGACTGGGACAAGAAAGACCAGCGGGTGCAGCTGGCCGCCGCCATCGCCGCCGGCATTGCCGCACTGCCGCTGCACCCGGCCATGGAAGCGCTGGAATACGGCTGCGGCACCGGCCTGGTCGGCCTGACACTGGCCCCGCAACTGAAATCGCTTACCGCCGCCGATTCGTCGCCGGGCATGCTGGCGACCCTGACCGACAAGATCGCAGCGGCAGGGCTTGCCAACGTTTATCCGCTGCACCTTGACCTGCACGGCGAAAACTGTCCCCGACAGTTCGATCTGATATTTTCGGCGATGACCCTTCACCATCTCGCCGAGGTCGGCCCAGTCATCGAAAAACTGGTCACCGGGCTGAAGACCGGTGGCTACATCGCCCTGGCCGATCTCGACTGCGAGGACGGTTCATTCCACGGCGAGAATTCCGAGGGTGTCATGCACCACGGCTTCGACCGGGATGAGCTCGGCGATATCCTCCAGCGGCTCGGCTGCAGGATCATCCAGGCACAGACGGTGCACACCGTCGTCAAACCGAACGCCGCCGGTGTGGAGCAGTCGTACCCCGTCTTCCTGCTGACAGCAAAGAAAGAGCTCCCGTGATTTTTCCGGTGCCGGTCTCCCATCGCATGGAGGAATCCGGCTGCCGGCAGAACCCATTCAACCCAATTTTTTTTTGAAGGAGAACAGCATGCAGTATTCTTCTGAGATAGAGCACATGTGCCGGGTGGCGCAGGGAACCAACCACGGCCCGGCACCGATCCCGCAGGAAGGCGGATGGACCAAGGTTAAAGAGGTCGGCGACGTCAATGGCCTCACCCACGGCGTGGGCTGGTGCGCTCCGCAGCAGGGTGCCTGCAAGCTCACGCTGAACGTCAAGAACGGCATTATCGAAGAGGCCCTGGTCGAGACCCTCGGCTGCACCGGCATGACCCACTCGGCAGCGATGGCCTCGGAGATCCTGCCCGGCAAGACCATTCTCGAAGCCCTCAACACAGACCTGGTCTGCGACGCGATCAATGTGGCGATGCGCGAACTGTTCCTGCAGATCGTCTACGGCCGCAGCCAGTCAGCCTTTTCCGAGGGTGGATTGCCGATCGGCGCGGGCCTCGAGGACCTCGGCAAGGGCCTCCGCTCGGTCTGCGGCACGATGTACGGCACCCGCGTCAAGGGGCCGCGCTATCTGGAGATGGCGGAAGGGTATGTGAAAGAAATCGGCCTCGACGCCAACGACGAGATCATCGGCTACTCCTTCGTCAACCTCGGCCGGATGATGGACGCCATCAAGAAGGGCGTCGACCCGGCGAAGGCCATTGAGGGCGCCTCCGGGACCTACGGCCGCTTCCAGGAAGCGGTGAAAACCATCGATCCGCGACACGCATAAGGAGAATCATCATGGCACTGTTCGAAAGTTATGACAGGCGGATCGGCCAGATCACCCCGGTCCTGAAAAAATACGGCATACAGAGCCTGGAAGAAGCGCGGGAAGTCTGTCTGGCCAAAGGCGTCGATGTCGCCGCCATCGTCCGCGGCATCCAGCCGATCTGCTTCGAAAACGCCTGCTGGGCCTACACCCTGGGGGCCGCCATCGCCGTCAAGAAGGGCGAGAGGAAGGCAGCCGATATCGCCGCCACCTTGGGCGAGGGGCTGCAGGCCTTCTGCATCCCCGGCTCGGTTGCCGACGACCGCAAGGTCGGGCTTGGCCACGGCAACCTGGCCTCCATGCTGCTGAAGGAAGAGACCCGATGCTTCGCCTTCCTGGCCGGCCACGAATCGTTTGCCGCAGCCGAAGGGGCGATCGGAATCGCCCGATCGGCCAACCGGGTGCGCCAGTCACCGCTCAGGGTCATCCTCAATGGCCTGGGCAAGGACGCCGCCAAGATCATCTCACGGATCAATGGCTTCACCTATGTCCAGACCAGGTTCGACTACGCCACCGGCGATCTGCATGTGGTTGCCGAGACTCCCTATTCCAGCGGTGAACGGTCGAAGGTCCGCTGCTTCGGCGCCGACGACGTGCGCGAGGGCGTGGCGATCAACCACCTGGAGGGCGTCGATGTCTCGATCACCGGCAATTCTACCAACCCCACCCGCTTCCAGCACCCGGTGGCCGGGACGTACAAGAAGGAATGCATCCAGCAGGGCAAGAATTACTTCTCGGTGGCCTCCGGCGGCGGCACCGGCCGCACCCTGCATCCGGACAACATGGGGGCCGGCCCCGCCTCCTACGGCATGACCGACACCATGGGCCGGATGCACTCCGACGCCCAGTTCGCCGGCTCCTCGTCGGTCCCGGCCCACGTCGAGATGATGGGCCTGATCGGCATGGGCAACAACCCTATGGTCGGCGCTTCGGTCTCCGTGGCCGTGGCCCTGGAGCAGGCGGGATAATTCCTGGTCGCCCGCCCGGAAGAAAAAGGCGGAGTCCGCATGCGGCTCCGCCTTTGTACCGTCTATTGCTCGGCACCCCTCACCCATACCCCAGCGCGTCCAGCTCATCCTCGCCAAAGCCGAAGAAATGGGCAATCTCGTGAACGACTGTGATCTCGATCTCTTCGATCAGCTCTTCCCGGCTGAGCCCGAGATTCTCGAGCGGTTCCTGAAAAAGATAGATCGTGGCCGGATAGAGGGGTGGATCGAGCGGGCTGCGTTCGTTCAGCGGCACTCCGGTAAACAGGCCGAACAGCATTTCGTCCGGTGGATACCCCATTTCCGCCAGCAGTTCCGGGCTCGGTGACGGCTGCACGGCGATCAGGACATTCTCAAGGTATCCGGCCAGTTCCGGCGGAATCCTGGCGATAGCCTGCTCGACGAGGCGTTCAAAAGTCCTGGCATCCATAGCTGTCAGTCCACTCCGGGCAACACTACAGAATCTGGCTGAGAAACGATCTGGTCCGCTCCGACTGCGGATTGTCGAAAAAGGCCTCGGGCTCGTTCTCCTCGATGATTTCGCCGGCGTCCATGAACAGCACCCGGTCGGCTATCGTCTTGGCAAAACCCATCTCGTGGGTGACGCAGAGCATGGTCATGCCTTCGTTGGCCAGGTCGACCATGACGTCGAGGACTTCCTTGATCATCTCGGGATCCAGAGCCGAAGTCGGTTCGTCGAAGAGCATGATCGACGGGTTCATGCACAGACTGCGGGCTATTGCCACCCGCTGCTGCTGACCGCCTGAGAGCTGGCCGGGGTATTTCGCCGCCTGGTCGGCGATATGAACCCGTTCCAGATAGTTCATGGCGATGGCCTCGGCCTCCCTGCGCGACTTCTTCTGCACCCAGACCGGCGCCAGACAGCAGTTTTCCATCACCGTCAGATGCGGAAAGAGATTGAACTGCTGGAAGACCATGCCGATGTTGCGGCGCACCTCGTCAACGCAGCGGAGATCATCGTCAAGCCGCACTCCGTTGACGATGATCTCGCCCTGCTGGTGCTCCTCGAGCCTGTTCATGCAGCGGATCAGCGTTGATTTGCCGCAGCCGGACGGGCCGCAGATGATGATCCGTTCGCCCTTGTAAACCCTGAGGTTGATATTCTTGAGGACGTGAAAATCACCGTACCATTTGTGGACGCCCTTCAGTTCCACCATCACTTCACCGGTGGCCCGCACATTCTGTGGTGTCATCTCGATCATCTGTTGAGAGTAGTCTTCTTCCCGAGCCAATACCCGGGACCGGCATTATTCCATGGGGGGCGCATACATCAGCCCACCCTGATTCCAGAGGTTGTTCAGCCCGCGCTTGATCTTGAGCGACGATTGCTTTCCAATATTGCGGTCGAACACCTCGCCGTAATTGCCGACCTGCCTGATGATCTGCGCCGCCCAGTCCGCCCTCAGGCCGAGACCCTCCCCGCCACCGCCTTGCCTGCCGACAAACCGCAGGACCGCAGGGTCGATGCCATCCTTCATCTGCTCAATATTGGCCGAGGTGATGCCCAGTTCCTCGGCGACAATCATCGCGAACAGCGACCATTTGACAATGTCGAACCAGTTGTCGTCTCCATGGCGGACCACCGGACCCAGGGGTTCCTTGGAAATGATGTCCGGCAGGATGACATAGTCGTCTGGCCGCAAGAGTCTCATCCGCATCCCGTGCAGTTGGAGACCGTCGCTGGTCAGTACGTCGCAGCGGCCGGATTGGAGGCCGTCGATCGCCCCATCAACGGAAGGAAATGGCACGACCTTGAAAGCCATGCCCTTCATCCTGAAATAGGCGGCCAAATTGGCCTCTGAGGTTGTGCCGGCCTGGACGCAGATCGTGGTGCCTTCAAGATCGTCGACGCCTTTCGCAGCAAGCTTTTTGGCCGCCATGAATCCCTGGCCGTCATAATAGATCACACCGGTGAAATTGACCCCCAGGGAAGAGTCGCGGGTCAGGTTCCAGGTCGTGACCCTGGCAAGGATGTCGATCTCGCCTGACTGCAGCGCGATAAAGCGTTCGCCGGCATTCAGGGGGATGTATTTGACTTTGCTGGCATCGCCGAGGGTTGCTGCTGCGACGGCCCTGCATATATCGACATCGAGTCCTGTCCAGTTCCCCTTGTCATCAAGGCTGGAGGCGCCGGGCAGACCGGTGGATACCCCGCACTGCAGATACCCCCGGTCCATCACAGCTTCCCTGATCCCCGCCTGGGCCATGGTTGCGGCAAGAACGGAAAGTGTTGCAACCATCACGCTGATCATCCACTTCATGGGCCTTCTCCTCCGCACCATTGTCCTGGTTTCCCTCGCGAGATCAAGCCGGCGGGTGCCACCGCCTGGTTTAATGTACACCATACACAGAATTCTCATGGACATGCAACGGCTGACGCAGGACCATGCTATACACACCAGGCCCGCTGTGACGGGTACCGATCATCTGCAGTTTCCAGATCGCAGCGCAGGCACCACTGTGCAGGCAGGGACAGTTCCACCATCTTATCGACCTCGCGCCGGGGTCCATAATCAGAAGCCTCTGCACATCTGTCGCCCGACCCGCCCGGTATTTCCGTTTGCTTTTCAGCCCGTTCCCCGGTAACTGTGGAGTCGCAGCTTTCATCGGGCCATCCGGCAGGCCATGCCGCCGCATGCCGGTGATCTTCATCAGAGACATCCAGACGAACGAAGACGTGGCAAAAAAAACTTCACTATCAAAAAAATACCCAAAGAGCGCCCGCTTTGCCTCCATCGAAACGCTCTGCCTGATCCAGCAGCAGGGCCTGCCGGTCAAACCGGTGCTGGACGGCATCGTCGGCCAGTGCCGGCTTGCGCCCGAAGATCGCGCCCTGGCCATGCAACTCGTCTACGGCGTCCTGCGGCAGCGTCAGTTCCTGGAGACGCTGATCAAGCGCCTGTGCCGCCACCCGCTAACCAAGCTCAGCCCTTTCGTCCTGCACAGTCTGGAGATCGGCCTCTACCAGCTTTTCCTGCTCGACCGCATCCCGGAATCGGCGGCCGTCAACGAAACGGTCAACGCGGTAAAGGCGGCAGGCCTGCCCCAGCGACTGCAGGGTTTTGTCAACGGCATCCTGCGGGAGAGTATCCGACAACAGGCTGAACTGCCGGGCAATTCGGCAGATCCGGAGACAGGAGAACCCTATCTCAACCATCCCCCCTGGCTGACAGACCGCTGGCGCCGGCATTTCGGTGAAGCGGAAATGCGCCGGATATGCGCAGAAAACGCCAGTGAGCCGTCCCTGGTGCTGAAAATCAACCCTGCCAGAACT
>WBUQ01000171.1 GCA_008933635.1 Desulfobulbaceae bacterium
GGCCAGAGCCATCGCGGCCGGCGCCTTCGGGGCGAACCCGCTGACCGGCAGGTAAGCCCGCATCGCCTCCTGCACCTGGCTGTCGCAGGGGATGTCGCCGAGGCTGGGGATGGAGATACCGAGATACTTTTCGGCCAGTTTGCGCAGTTTGAGCTGGTTGATCCTGGCGTTCTTGCCGACCATATTGGTGATCAGCAGCGGGTTGAACGAGACCAGCGCCTGCTGGGCCAGGCGTTTCGCCCCCGGCTGGATGGCCTCGGCATCGGCGAAGACCTCGGCCAGATTCTGATAGCTTTTTTCCCTGAGGGTCCTGGCGATCTCGCTCTGGGCGAGGAAGCCGCTCAGGGCCCGGCGGATGGTGGCGAGTTGCAGGAAATTGTAGAAATCCATGATCGCCGCCGGTTCCGGGTTGGTGACGCAGATCTGGATGTCGCTGAACATGAAGAAGTCGAGGGCGTGGAAGCCGGTGCCGGCGCCGACATCGACGAGCAGGACGTCGGTGTCGATGGCAGCCAGGGCGCGCAGCAGCCGCTGCTTTTCCTGGAAGGACATGTTGGCGGTCTGCAGGGTGTTGCCGCTGCCGGGGATGATCTGCAGGTTGCCGAAGGATTCGAGGGGGTGGATGATCTCAGCGAGCGATCCGGCCCTGCGGGTCAGGAAATCGGTGAGGGTCGCCTCGGGTTCGAACAGGCCGTAGAGGATGTGGATATCGGCGCCGCCGAGGTCGAGGTCGGCGACACAGACGCGCCGCTTTCCTGCGGCCAGCAGCAGCGCGAGGTTGGTGACGACCATGCTTTTCCCCGTGCCGCCTTTGCCTGAGCCAACTGAAATGGTGATCGCCATAGCCGTTCCTGTCCGGAAGAATGCTGATGCCGCGGTTATCTTTTCCGTTTCCGGCGGATCGCATCGATCCGCTGCGCCCGGCTGAGAATCGCCTCCAGGCTGTGGCGCTCGCTGTCCGGACCGCTCCACAGCACCCATCCTTCCGGTGAGCGCAGGACGAGCGAGCCCTGCTCACGGCTCAGCGTCGCCCCGGGCGGAAACAGGTTCCCGGCGGCGGCCGGCGGAGGCGGGACAGGGGGTTTTGCCGGTTCGAGCCGGAGGCGGAGGCAGGAATAGCAGACATCCTCGTCGTGGGTCTCGAAGAGGTTCAGTGCTTCTCCGCATTCCTTGCAGAAGATCATGGCCCCGCCTGTCGATGGTGAAGAATGCACGCATGCCGCTGGCTGCCGGCATCGTCCCCCGGTGGTGCCGGAGGCTGATCACGGCGGTTGCCCGGGCGAATCTGATGCCAGGATACCGTAAATACCCCGCCGGCGACAGGCAGAAAAACGGCCCCGCCGGCCCGACAGAATTCCGCCGGTTACTGGGCAAGGCCTGGCGCCACGCAGCCAGGCTGCCGTTGCTGCCCCCGATCACTCTATCATCGACCGGTGGCAGTCAGAACATTAGGGAATAGCAGACATTTTGTCGCAGGGATGTCTTTCCGGGGACAGGGGCGGCTGGAGGCGCCATATTGGCCGGCCGAGATCGGCGGTGCCGCTCCATGTCAGTGGAGGGCACCACCGCGAACGTTCCGGCAGGGACTTTACCGCCCGGGTCGCATGTCGCCGGTTGCGAGGAGGCGCTCGTGCAGGGCGAAGACCTCGCCGAGGATATGCGGCTCGTGGCCGCCGTGCCGGTGGATGGCGCGCTGGAAGTAGTCCCACAGCAGGTCGCGGTAGTCGGGGTGGGCGCACTTCCTGATGACCTGTTCGGCCACCTGCCGCGGGGTGAGCGGACGGGTGTCGACCAGGCCGTGCTCGGTGACGATGATGTCCACCGAGTGCTCGCTGTGGTCGACATGGGAGACCATCGGGACGATGGCCGAGATCCGGCCGTCCCTGGCGGTGCTGGGGGTGACGATGAAGGTCAGGGCGCCGTTGCGGATGAAGTCGCCGGAGCCGCCGATGCCGTTCATCATCTGCGAGCCGGTGACGTGTGTCGAGTTCACGTGGCCGTAGATGTCGACCTCGATGGCGGTGTTGATGGCGATGACACCGATGCGGCGGATGACCTCCGGGGAATTGGAGATCTCCACCGGCCTGAGGACGATCTTCTCCCGGTAGCGGTAGAGCTCGTTGAAGAAGCGCTCGCGCCCCTTGTAGGACAGGGTCATCGCCGAGCCGGAGGCGGTACGGACCGTGCCCATGTCGATCAGGTCCAGGACCGAGTCCTGCAGCACCTCGGAGTAGATGTCGATGTTCTGGTAGAACTCGTCCTCGAGAAAGCCCCGCAGGACGGCATTGGCGACATCGCCGACCCCGGACTGCCAGGGCAGGGCGGCCGGCAGCCGTTTTTTCCTGATCTCGTGGCGGACGAAGTCGAGGATATGGCCGGCGATTGCCCGGGCGGTCTGATCCGGTTCGGTGAAGACGGCGCAGCAATCCTCCTCCTCGCTGAACAGGATTCCCACCACCCGGCTCGGGTCCATGTCGATATACGGCTTGCCGATCCGGTCGGCGGCCCGGTAGATCGGGATTGGCATCCGGTAGGGCGGGTCCTCCGGGATGAAGATGTCGTGGATGCCGAACAGGTCCTCGGGCTCGCGGGTGATCTCGATGATGATTTTTTTCGCCTTCTTGACGTAGGTCGGGGTATTGCCGACCGACATCGTCGGGATCAAATTGCCGTCCTCGGTGATCGCCACCGCCTCGACGATGGCCACGTCCACCTCGCCCCAGTTGCCGGCCCGGACCTGGCCAGCCAGCATCGACAGGTGGTCGTCCTTGAAGTTGATCAGGTTGTCGTTGATCTGGCGGCGCATGGTCCTGTCGCTCATGTACGGGCGGCGCCAGGCGACGATTCCGGCCTCGGCGAGGATGCCGTCGACCGATGCGCCGGTCGAGGCCCCGGCAAAGAGGTTGACCCTGAACCGCTCGCCCTCCTGCGCCCGCCGCACTAGCTCCTTGGGGACCAGTTTGGGGTAACCGGAGGTGAAGCCGGAGATGAAGAGGTTGGTGCCGTCGCCGATATGGGCGGCCGCACTTTTCGGGTCGGTGATCCTGTCGAGAAGGGGAGGGTAATGGATGCGATGCTGCATGGATCTGTTGTCGTCTTGAGTTTTGATGGCGGCGGCGCGAATAGGCGCATTCGTGGCAGACCGTGGGACTGCCCGCCGGAAGTTCGCCGGTAAAGGTGCCAGCTTCGGCGGCCCCTCTCACTCGTCCCAGATCTGGGCGACGGTGTAGGGAGAGCCGTTGGACTGCCAGAAGGTGCCGTCGACATAGCGGCGGCCGCGGTCGAGTCCGGCGATGGCAGCCATGTCGCCATCGTCGAGTTCGAGTTTGGCGGCGTCGAGATTCTGCCTGATCCGTTTGGCCTGCACCGATTTGGGGATGACGATGATGCCGCGGGCCAGGGCCCAGGCCAGGATCACCTGGCTGGCGGTGCAGCGGTGCTTGTCGGCGATCTGACCGATCACCGGGTCCTGCAGCAGGACCGGCTCGTCGGCTGCTTTCAGCGCCTTCGGCCGGTCGCCGGAACCAAGCGGAGAGTAGGCGGTCAGCAGGATCCCCTTCTCCCGGCAGAATTCGAGCATCTTCTGCTGCTGCAGGTAGGGGTGGATCTCGATCTGGTTCATCGCCGGCGCGATATCGGCATGCCGGCAGAGGTCGTCGAGTTTTGGGATCGAAAAGTTGCTGACGCCGATATGCCGGACCAGTCCTTTTGCGACGCATTCCTCCATCGCCTGCCAGGTGGCCGCGGTCGGCACCTCGGTCAGCGTCAGCCACTCCTCTCGGCTGCGGGGAAAGCTGACCCCGGCCCTGAAGGCCACCGGCCAGTGGATCAGGAAGAGGTCGAGGTAGTCGAGTCTCAGGTCGTGCAGGGTTTTGAGCAGGGCCGGCATGACCTGGTCGGGTTCGTGGGCGTCGTTCCACAGCTTCGAGGTGACCCACAGGTCCTCCCTGGCGACGGTGCCGGCCTTGATCATTTCATGGATCGCCGCTCCCACCTCGGATTCGTTGTTATAGGCGGGGGCGCAGTCGATATGGCGGTAGCCGGCGACGATGGCCTCCTTGACGGCGGCATAGACCTCGCCCGGTTTCGCTTTCCAGGTGCCGAGGCCGATGCTCGGGACGAGCGGACTGTTCTGTTCTGCTGCAGGATTCATCTTCTTCTCCACAGGTATTGGTTGCATGCTGCCGCGTTCTCTGCTGCCGGCGATGATTTGGTTCAAGATAGGGGCGGTTGGCGGAAAGATCAAGCCCGGCCGCCGCTCACAGTCGCTTGAGGTAGAACCGGTAGTAGCCGACGAGGTTGCTGCTGATGAACAGCACCTCCATCAGCACGGCCATCGGTGTCCCGGCGAGGATGTTGTGGATCAGCCAGAGGCTGGTGCCGATCAGCATCAGCTGCCGCAGGCGCTTGTCGTCGCGGCAGAAGGTCCCGGCCGTGCCGAACAGCGAGCCGGAGCCGCTGAGGATGCTGAGCAGACCGTTGAAGGTGAAGATCGTGATCGCTGCCGTGGCGGCCATGAAGACCACCATGACCTTCTTCGAGGTGGTGACCAGGCTGGAGAGGAACCTCAGCGTCGCCAGCAGCCCCAGGCCGGTGGCGGTCCAATGGCCGAGGATGGCGAAATGGATGGAGATCAGGGTGCAGGAGATCACCAGGCAGGCGATGATCCTGCCCCGTTCCTTGAACTGGAAGGAGAGGAGATCGAAACAGATGGCGACGGCGACGAGCGTCTGGGAGATGACGAATGGGGACACGATATGTTTTCTCTATCCGGATTGGGAAGCGGCATGCCGGAATCGGCCGCGCAGATGCGGATCACGGCGCTGCCTGACGGCTCCCGTCGGCAGGAGGTCCACGGTATGGTCGTTTAAGAAGGCGGCAGAGGGGAGCGGCCCTCCGGTCTCCTGTCGTCAGCGTCGGGAGGTTTTCCGGTTGAGGACGACGACGGCGGACCATACCACATTCCGGTCATGGCTGCAGTGGCATAAAGGGAAAACCCGTCGCGGTCCGGTTGGTTCCTCCGGATATCCACCAGATGAATTTCCGCGATGGCGGACTGGGAAAATCTGTAAATCCGGAAAAATAGCCGTTTCCGATGCGATCACTGCAGAGCCTCGATCGCATGCTGTGGACCTGTCTCGTCGACGCCGACGGGTATGGCACATAGATTTGCACGGAGATTTCGGCCGTTAGGTCCAACGTTCTTTTCCGGTCGGCAAATCGCGCCGGATCCTCCGCACTGGTCTGATTCTTGCTGTCCGGAGCGAGAAGCGTTGGTCGCAATATGGCTGAAAGAATAGACGCAAGAGAAACATTATATGAGAAATATCATATTGTTGTTGCTTATCATCCTGGTTTTTGGACTTTTCATCAAAAGCATGCGCCCCAGCATCGAAAAATCGCAGGCCGATTTCCAGGCCTATTCCAAACATTCACTGCTGCCGGAGGAAACGGAAAAACAAGGTCACTGAGAGGGGGCAGGAAAGGGCATTTCCGCTTCCCACCCCCTCGAGTGGCCGTGTTGGCGGCAAAGGATATCTGCCGCTGCCTGCGCGGATGCCTTTTCAGGATCGGCCGACAGGGTGGGGGGACCCGTCTGCCGATAACGGAAAAGGGCTGCAGGAATTTCCTGCAGCCCTTTCATATTCCCTGGTACCTGGGGCCGGGATCGAACCGGCACTCCCTTGCGGGAACGAGATTTTAAGTCTCGGGTGTCTACCAGTTCCACCACCCAGGCGAGTCCGCTGTTATTACCATAGTCGTTGTTGCGGTGTCAATTGGCAAAATTGCCGCCAGCATGGCTGGCATGAATGCTATATCCCATTATTTTCATTGATTTAGTTGAAGGCGGACAGGGCCGGCGCTGGCCGATGCCGCCTCCGGTCTATTCGAAGCGGGCCTCGCGGATGATGGCCAGCATTTCCCGGACAGCCTGGTCCAGGCCGGTATAGACCGCCCGGGAGATGATCGCGTGGCCGATAGACAACTCGTCGATGCCTTCCAGGGCGGCGATTGCGGCGGTATTCCGGTAGTTCAGACCATGACCGGCATTGACCCGCAGGCCGATACGGCAGGCCTCCTCAACGGCGGCGGCCACCAGCTGGAACTCCTGGTCGCGGGCGAGCTCACTTGCGGCGTCGCAGTATCTGCCGGTATGGATTTCGACGAAGGTGGCGCCGACGTCTGCGGCGGCCCTGATCTGGGCCGGATCCGGGTCGATGAAGATTGAGACCGGGATATCCCGTGCCGCCATGCTTTTCACC
>WBUQ01000172.1 GCA_008933635.1 Desulfobulbaceae bacterium
TGGCAGCATGCTTCCCTTGCTGACCGGGAAGTGATCACCGTGCAGGAGGAGAACGGGGTCTTCGTCAACCACTGCGACCGGACGGGCAGGACGCTTTCCTGGCAGTTCCGGCAGGGGGAGTCGACGAATATCGAGGCGGTGCGTCGCGGCAACGATCTGCTGATCAGCGGAACCCTGAAGGGAAGGCGGGTCGACAGCGTCCATGCGCTCGACGACCGGCCGTGGTACCAGCCCCTCTCTTTTTCGCTACGGTTTTTCCTTGCGGCCGACGCGCCGAAAACGTCGTTCTGGACGATCCGTTCCGACACCCTCGATGTCGTCACCATGCAGGCGGAGAGAAAGGGGCTGGACGAGGTCGAAATAGCCGGTGAGGTGGTGCCGGCCTTCAGGGTCGAGATCCGGCGAGCCGGGGTACTCTCGTCGTTCTGGCACGGAACCTTCTGGTTCCGGCAGACCGACCGCCTGTTTGTCAGGTACCGGGGGGTG
Organism: Desulfobulbaceae bacterium; assembly: GCA_008933635.1. Classification (GTDB taxonomy): domain Bacteria; phylum Desulfobacterota; class Desulfobulbia; order Desulfobulbales; family Desulfocapsaceae; genus Desulfoprunum. Next base: position 487 of record WBUQ01000172.1, read on the forward strand.
CACGGCCCGCCGGGGACCAGCGAGACGATCGTGCAGCTACAGCGGGAGATGCGCCGGCGCTGATGCTGCCGCCGCGCCCTAGAGACGGTCCCTGATCAGCTCGAAAGAGAGGGCCGAAGAGGTGACGGTACTGCGGCCGAAATAGATAAAGAAGATAAGCCACAGCAGCTGCAGGCCGAGGATGATCCCAGGGTGCCAGAACAGGACGACGCCTTCGGCAACCGATGGCGGCGGCAGCTCCGCAGCTGGCCACAGCATGGCGATGGCGAGGGTGTAGAGCGCCGCCAGTCCGCCCATTTTCTGGTAGGCGCTGATCGATGCGAGGCCGCGGAAATCGTCGCGCATGACCTCCGAGGCGATACGCCAGAGCTGGGTGACGAGGATGGCGAGGAAAAGGGCGGCGAGATAGCGGCCGTGCAGGAAGAGCAGGCTGCCGGCGACTGCGGTCAGGCAATAGATACTGCAGGTGATGGCCTGGACCGGCAGCAGCGATTCACCGGCATAGCCGCCGGCATAGACCGCTTTCCTGGTCGGACCGGCGAAGGTGAAGGCCCGCCGGGCGAAGAGCTTGCGCAGCAGGGGAGGGCAATCTTTCAGCGGCTTGCCGTAGCAGCAGCCGAAGCTGATGCAGCCGAGTCGCCCGAAGCCTTCTCCTAGGGCGTAGGCCACCGCCATGGCGGCCATGGTCGGCAGCACCGGCAGGGACTCACCCGGTGCGAATCCCTGCAGCATCCGGTCGACCAGGTGAACGATCCACGGGGCCAGGACGATGCCGACAAAGGAGGCGCCGCCGACGGTGAAGGTATGGCGCTTGCCTTCGACCAGGATGGCGACGATCCTGGCGGCCGGCAGGCAGACGGCCAGCAGGGCGGTGAGGGCCAGCAGGATGCCGCAAACGGAGATGCCGGCGGCGCCTGTCAGAACCAGCAGCAGGCAGACCGCCAGGGTCTGACCGCTGGCCAGGAACAGGCCGTAGTAGGTCAGGTTGATCCCCTGCCAGTTCCCGTCTTTCCTCTTGCGCCAGGGGATGGCGGCCAGCATCTGCCAGCGTTCGCCGGGCAGGTGGGTGAATCCCCAGCCGAGCAGCAGGACGAGGAAGATGGTAAGGGCGGCGAGGAAGATCAGGTTGTCCATGGCAGTGTCCATCATCGTTTTTCCTTTCTCCAGGCAATCGAAGAGCGGACCCGGACGTCGGTTTCCACCAGCGGCCGGCCGTCATCGCCGGTGAAGCGGCTGTGCACGTCGACCCGGCGGCGGTTGGCGACCAGATCGGCGGCAAAGCGGACCCGGTTGGCCTCGAAGATCAGGATGTCGGTCGAGCTGCCGGGCCGATAGAGACTTTTCGGGCAGCCGCGGACAACCTCCATCCCCGGCCTGATCGGCTGTGGGTCGTCATACCGCCTGCGGCTGTATGCCTGGACGATATCGCCGATCATCAGGGCGACGACCTCGATCATCGCCACCAGGCCAACCCGGGAGCCGCCTTCGACCTCGGTGTCGATGATCGTCACCACCCGTCTGTTCTTCGAGTGGATCGAGGCGATGGCGACCGATGCCAGCGGGTTGCAGCTGTGATAGCGGCCGTCGACCTCGTAGATATCCGCCACCCGGCCGCTCACCGGCAGGTGGTTGTAGTGGTACTTGTCCGGCGTCAGGCGGCAGATAGCGAAATCGCCGCCGGCAAAACGGCCTGTCCAGGGGCTGTCGACCCCCAGCAGTTCTTTGCAATCAAAGTACTTTTCCTTGATGAACAGTGCCGAGGTCTCCGTGAAGGAGCCGGGCAGCAGCCGGCAGTCGGCCGGGGAGGCGACGGCGGCCGGATCGGGGTTCATCGGCCTGAGATCCCAGTAGCGGATCCGCCGCTCGAAGATCCGGCGCATGGTGGTGTAGTGCTGGAGGGGATCGAGGCATTCGTGCCAGTCGATGCCCAGTTTATCGAAAACCGCCAAGGGCCTGGCGAATCCGCGGCCGGGCAGGTCGTAGCGGCAGAAGCCGAGCAGGCCGGACATCCTGGCCGAGGTCAGGGTCCGCAGCATGGCCGGGGCCGTCTCGCGCAGCCGGTTGTAGAGAAAGGAAACGGTGCGGTCGGCGATCAGGGTCTCGGTGACGACCCGGCCGGAGCTCCGTTCGACATACTGGTGGGGCGGCAGGGCGCGGCTCATGTCATGCTTCCGTGGTGTTCTCGGCATGGACGACGGCCAGACCGATGGAGATCAGCTGCTGCAGGTGTTCAGGGCCAGCCGTTTCAGCCAGGACGGCGGCTGTGCTCTCCCTGACGAAGGCGGCGGCGCTGCGGCCGGTTGCGGCCATCAGCTGACGCAGATGCGGGTCTTCCCCGCGTTCGAGCCGCCGGCAATCCTCGATCAGCACCTGCAGCCCCTCCTCGCTGTGCCGCTGCTTCAGCGTCGTCCGGTAATACGCTTCGGTGGCCTTGTTGAAGGCGTCGGCGGGGACCCGCAGGGGTTGTGCACCGAGACGGGTCTCCCGCAAGGTCTCGCCGACAATCCGGCTGAGAGCCGTTTCCCGGCTGTCGGCCAGACGGGCGCGGAGGCGGTCGATGACCGGGGCGAGATCGAGCTCCTCGATCAGTCCGCGGGCATCGTGTTCTATCACCTCAAGCAGCGCCCGGCGGTATTCGTCGATGCGGATCCGCACGTACCCCCGGTAACGGCCACTGTTGCGCTGGTTGCGGACATGGCTGAGGATCCGGCGGAGGAAGCGGTTGGGACTGTCGGCCCGGACGAAGAAGGTGGGGATGCCGATGGCGGTGGCGAAGAAGATCTGCCGCCTCTCGCTCTCGATGGACGGCTGGTCCGGGATGTCTGTGTGCCGCACCCGGCCCTCGACCGCATAGCGGTAGGCCAGCGCCGTGATCAGCTGCTGCAGGCCTACGGCGTCGGCCATGTCGCCGAGCAGGCTGGGGAACAGCGAATAGCTCCGCCCCTCGAAGCCGGCATAGCCCATGGCCGTGAACTCGCGCTGGCGGTAGGGCAGGTAGATGGCCATCCGCTGGTCGAAGACCCCCATCTCGGCCAGTTCCTGCTTGAGCCGCAGCTGGTTGCCGGGACGGCCGTCGAGGGCCGGGCAGGTTTCGGTGGAGAGCAGGGTCACCAGGTAGTCGATCAGCCGGAAATCGGGGACCAGGTCGCCCTGCAGGCGCAGCAGCCGGGCGATCAGCCTGTCCAGGGCCCGCGGGCCGAAAGGGGTGACCGCGTTGCCGAGAAAGCGCAGGCCGTCCTTCTTCCGCCAGCGCCGCCAGAGCATCCGCAGGTGGGTGTAGTCCAGTTCGTGGGGCAGGAAGCCGAGGACCTTTTCCGGGTGGAAATCGGCGAAGTCGAGCCGGTAGGGGGCGGCGGTGTAGGTGGTCACGAACAGCGGCAGGAAATGCTCGACGATCTTGATCACCAGGTCGCCCAGATATTTCTCGACCCCGGGGGTGAAGCCGGACTGCTTGTCCTCCGCCAGCGAGGAGAGCAGGCGGCTGCCCAGCGAGACATGAGTGCCGTTGTTGGCCAGGCAGGTATTGGAGGTGTTCGGCAAGACCACCAGGTTGTTGGTGATGATGCCGGCATCCTTGAGCTTGCCGATGGTGTTGAGCTGGCTCCGCGACAGGGTGCGGTGGCAGAGGTCCATGTAGCGGTGTTTGTCCTCGCCGCGGTCCCAGCCAGACAGGCAGGGGCTCATGAAGAGGTGGCGGTAGAAGCCGTCGGGGACGATCTCGTTGAGCTGCTTCTGGCGGTGCGGGGCGTGGGGGGCGTTGTAGAGCAGGCAGCGCTGGCCGGAGGCGACAAGGCCGAACTTGCCGTTGGCGTACTGGAGCAGCAGCTGGCTGAGGAGGAAGGTGCGGGCCGTTTCCCGGGCGGCGGCGTGGCCGATCTGGCCGCTGGTGGCGCGGGGGATGGTGAAGGAGAGAATCTCGGGCGAGGTGTTGTCGCTCAAGAAATGCGGCAGCAGGTCGCGGCCGGTCTTGAACAGCACCGGCGAGATCGCGGCAGACGCGGCGACGGCGTCGGCTAGGGCCAGTTTCAGCAGGTAGCTGACCGGCAGCCGCAGCAGGCGTTCGCCGTCGACGTTGACGAAGAAGCGGTGGGCATCGCTGCGCTGCGGCCCGTCCGGCTGCCGTTTGTCGGCAAGCAGGTCCCGGCTGAACAACCGCCTGGTCTGATCTTCGAGATGGGCCTCCGGGAAGCGGACCCAGCTGTTTTCCCAGACCCCCGATTCGTTGCGGGAGAGGAAATCCTGCAGGGTGTCCACTGTCCTGGCCGGCAGGTCGCCGCGCGAGGCCCGCTTGACGGTATTGCGGAAAAAGGTCGATTCGCGGATGGTCAGCGGCAGGTCGACATGCCGGTGGCTGCCCGCCACCGCCACCTGCAACTCGTACTCCATGCCGCAGCTGGCGTCTCCGGCGGCAAAGGGCTGCAGTTCGAAGTTGCGCAGACGGCGGGCAAAGAAATCGGCCTCGGCCGCGAGGTCATGCTCATCTGCAATGTGGAGTTCTCGGAGGAGCTTCATGATGTTAGCAACTTACCCCTGCCGGTTATTGTCGAAAACACTCAATCGGGCCACCAGGTTGCAACCTTGGGAGATGCTCTCGATGACTTTCTTCCGGCTATAGCCCAATGTCAGATTTTCGGCCCGGATCTGTCCCATTTCTGTGCTCCGCTGGCGAAGGTGCGCCCCCGTTTCCCGGACAGAGGCCGTCCGGGAAATGGGGAGGTGGAGAAGCTGTGGCAAACAGGGATGATGTTACAGGGGCCGTGTCAGGAATCCGTTCGGCTTCAGTGAAAAATCGGTGAGGCGAGAGTGAGCAAACGATTTCTCGCAGATCACCAGGTTGGCGAGAAACTGCCGGGTGCATTTCTCCCAGGAAAACTCCATCGCCGATCCGCGGCAGTGTCCGGCAGGGATGGTCAGGGCGCGGAGGGCGGCCCGGCGCAGATCGTGGTCGAGGCAGCCGTTGTAGCCGCTGGTGACAACGCTCTGCGGCCCCGTCACCGGGTAGGCGGCGACCGGCACTCCGCAGGCCATGGCCTCGAGGAGGACCACGCCGAAGGTGTCGGTAAGGCTGGGGAAGACGAAGACATCGGCTGCGGCGACATGGGCGGCCAGCGCGGCCCCGGTCTGCATGCCGCAGAACCTGGCGTCCCGGTATTTCCGCTCCAACTCGTTCCTGGCCGGGCCATCGCCCACCACCACCTTGCTGCCAGGCAGGTCGAGGGAAAGGAAGGCCTCGATATTCTTCTCCACCGCCACCCGTCCCATGTAGAGAAAGACCGGGCGGGGCAGGTCGAAAAAGCTCTTCTGACCGGGGCTGAACAGCGTGGTGTCGACGCCGCGGGACCACAGGGCGACGTTGTTAAAGCCCCTGCTCTCCAGTTCGGCTTTCAGGGCCGGGGTGGCGGCCATCACATGGCGGGAGGGGCGGTGGAAGGTCCGCATCACCGCATACGAGAGGGTGAGCGGCACCGGCAGGCGCAACCGCACGTATTCCGGGAACCTGGTGTGGTAGGAGGTGGTGAAGGTGCGCCGGCTGGCGATGCACGCCCGACGCACCAGGATGCCGATCGGCCCCTCGGTGGCGATGTGCACGAAGTCGGGCTGCATGGCCTCGATCCGCCGCATGATCATGCGCGGGGTGGCGAGGGCCAGCCGGATTTCGTTGTAGGTGGGCAAAGGAACGGTGCGGAAGCCCTGCGGGGAGAGGAACTGCATGTCCGCCCCGAGGTTTTCGGCCTCCCGGGCGGTATGCTCCAGCGAACGCACCACGCCGTTGATC
>WBUQ01000173.1 GCA_008933635.1 Desulfobulbaceae bacterium
GGATCAACCAGACCTGGCTGTTCAAGCAGTCGGCCGGCGAAGTGCCGACGATGCCGGCGGTGGTCCTGGCGGCGATGGCACGCACTGAGGCACCGGGAATGCAGACGATCCTCTGGCGCCATCTTCCCGCCGCAGTTTCCCAGCCGGCCGCTGTCGATACAGAACTGACCGCTGACATCAGTTCGACCAGGGAACTGTCAGGCGGCACCCGGAACTGGCCGAACGCGTGATGGACGATATCGCAGCCGCAACGGCTGCAGCCAAACCGCTTTCAGAGCGATCCCTGCTGCAGGCGCTGCTGCGGCTCTACGCCGGCGGCGACAGCATCCATATCAACTATTACGGGCCGCCGGCGACCATCCCGACCCTGTCCTACGACGATATCCTGGCAGCGGATGAAAGCGGGCTGGCCGGGCTCAGGGAACGGATCGGCGGCCGGGCCGTCTTCATCGGCGCCGCCAGGACGACGTGGTCCGGCCAGAAGGACGGCTTCTACACCGTCTTCTCCCAGCCGGACGGCCTCGACCTCAGCGGGGTCGAGATCGCGGCGACCGTCTACGGCAACCTCATTGACAACACGGCGGTGCGGCGGCTGTCGCCGCTTTCCTGCACCCTGCTGCTGACCGCAGCCGGCATCGCTGCCGCCCTGATCTGCACGCTGTGCCCGCCGGTCATCTCCGGGGGCATCCTGCTCCTGCTCTCCGCCTGCGCCGTGGCAGCCGCCGGTTTTACCTTTGACCGGCACTGCCTCTGGCCGCCGCTGGTCATCCCCCTGTCGCTGCAGTTGCCCCTCGCCTTCGTCGTCGCCACCATCCACCACTCCGTCCGCGCCAGCCGCGAACGGGGCAACATCCGCCGCGCCCTGGAGCTGTACCTGCCCGGCAGTGCGGTGGACGAACTGACCCGGGACCTGTCCTTCATCCGCAACGGCGACCGGATGGTCTACGGCGCCTGCCTGCTGACCGACGCCCAGCGCTACACCACGCTGTCGGAGAGCGTGACCCCGGAGGAACTGAGCCGGGTGATGAAGGAGTACTACCAGCATCTCTTCCAGCCGGTGACCGACTGGGGCGGTCAGGTCTGCAACATCATCGGCGACTCGATGCTCGCCATCTGGCCCTCTGCCGGTCAGGAGGTCCAGCCCCGCGAGAAGGCATGCCATGCTGCGTTGCAGCTGCTCACAGCCATCGACCGGTTCAACCGCCTGAATCCGGAAAACGCACTGCCGACGCGCATCGGCCTCCACTATGGCTACCTGCTGATGGGCAACATCGGCGCTGGCAGCCACTTCGAGTATGCGCCGATCGGCGATATCGTCAACACCGCCTCCCGCATCGAGGGCCTGAACAAACTGCTGGGGACGCGCGCCCTCGCCTCCGAAGCGGCGATCGCCAGCGTGCACGGGGTCGCCAGCCGCCTGCTGGGCCGCTTCCTGTTCGCCGGCAAGACCCAGCCAATCACGATTTACCAGCTGCTGACGACGAAGGAACTCGCAGCATCTGAACGACACGTCCTCGATGAACTCTTCGAGAAAGCGCTGACAGAGTTCCGGTCACAGCGATGGGAGGAAGCGGCAACCGGATTCGAACGGTGCCTGACCCTGCAGGACGAAGACGGACCGTCACGATATTACCACCAGCTCTGCCGCTCCTACCGTGATCAACCACTGTCCGCCGACTGGGACGGGGTGATTGCGGTTGGCAAGTAGAGGGGAATTCGCCCTGCTGCATTGCAAATCAGGGGATATGAAACGGGAGATCCGACAACGCACTGGAATCCTGCAGCGACCTTGATTGAGGATGATCCAAGAGAAAGCCATGACGAACGCTTTTGCCCATTTATGCTGCGTCCGTATAACAAGGTTGATCTCGTAAAAGCACGCTGGGAACTTCCTAACAGGATAGACTTGCCACTCCATAAGCCTTGCTATACTATTATCAGAATTGAAGGAGTTTCTGAGAGATGCAAGATAAGGATGATATGGGAATAGCACATATCCGCTTGAAAAGGAGTATGATTCTTCCCTGCCAGCAGATTACAACCAGCGTCGCTTAAGGAAAATTTTCTCAAACAGCGGCTTCCTGCTATTATATGTTAGCCACAAAAAAGACATCACGAATATGAGTGATTTTAAAAAGGTATTTCTTGAGAATTATTTGAAATTTGGTCTCGGCTCTATGCCAAAGTCGGACACAGATGCACTCGTGATGCATTTGCTAGATGTCTACGGGCCAAACGGTTCTGGCCCGTTAGCAACGCTTAGCAATCAAACCGTAAGTGAGCGATTAAAAACACCCGTTTCGAAAATCAAGAAATTAAGATATGACGCCGCCCTAAAATTTGGCGGAAGAATCGAAGACCAAGCGATGGGGCGTTTGTTGGCAGCATTAAGCAAAGCAAGTTTGGAGCCAGATGGGGAAAAGATATGTCTTATTATCGAAGATTCTCTTGCCAAGAATTGGCTGCAAGGGCAGTTAAAAATCCATCAGCACATATTTGATCATTCTTTCAATACTGAAATAGTTAAGGTGTACGCTGCTGGGCTGTTTCAGGTTTTAGAAACTGTCTTCGATAAAAAAGAGTTAGAGAACTTCAAAAGTGGCTATGAGGCTGTAAAGAAGAAAAAGACCGCAGAGGAGAGAGTGAAAGCCTTTAAGGGTGTCGCCCTGAAATTTGCAGAAGGAGCTGCGAAAGCCGCTGGTGTTGGAGTTGTAGCGGTGCTAAAAGCCCATCTTGGTGGTGCATAAGAATGGCTAACAAGGTGCTCGTTCGGACGCAAACTACGCTGCGCTTCGTTTGCGCCGCACAGCTTTAACGTTCGCTATGACATGATGATTTCACGAGGAGATATGTTTTCGTCACAATAAAACTTCCAGAGAGGAGGAGACCATGAGACTGAAAACACTCAAAGATTCCGAGATCGATCTGAAGCAGCAGACAATCGACGACTTGAAAACAAGGTTGCGAGGGCCAGTGCTCCTGCCCGGCGACGTCCGATACGAAGAGTCCCGAACCGTTTGGAACGCCATGACGGATAAAAAGCCGGCTCTGGTCGTGCAATGCCTTGGCGTTGCGGACGTGATCACATGCGTGCAGTTTGCCCGGAATCATGATCTTCTTCTCTGCATCAAAGGCGGCGGTCATAATATTGCCGGGCTGGCCACGGCGGATGTCGCGATGATGCTCGACATGTCACTCATGCGCGGCGTCTGGGTCGACAAAGAGAGACGGATCGCTCATGCACAGGCGGGTTGCCTGCTCGGTGACGTGGATGGAGAAACTCAGCTCCACGGACTAGCTGCCGTTCTCGGCTTTGTCTCACTTACCGGCGTCGCAGGACTAACTTTGGGCGGTGGTTTCGGCTATCTCACCAGGCGCTGGGGCTGGACCTCGGACACGGTTGTAGGGATTGATGTCGTAACCGCCGATGCACGACTCGTTCGGGCGAGCAACGAGGAAAACGCCGACCTTTTCTGGGGATTGCGTGGTGGCGGCGGAAACTTCGGAGTCGTGACCGGCATCGATTACCAGCTGCACGAAGTCGGTCCGGAGATCGTCGGCGGGATTGTGGCTTGGCCGGCGAGCGAGGCGGCGGGTGTGATCGAGTTGTACCGGACACTGTCCGAGAAGTCTCCGGCCGAGGTCACTCTCGTAACGATGATGCGCCTGGCCCCGCCCGCCCCGTGGCTTCCAAAGGAAATACATGGCAAGCCAATCATCGCCATCCTTGCTTGCTGCAGCGGGAAGCCCGAAGAAGGCGAGGAGTTCGTCGCTCCCATCAAATCTTTTGGCAATCCCGTCGGTGATGTACTCGTGCGGCGACCCTATGCGCAGCTGCAGAAGTTGCTCGATGGGACACAGCCGAAAGGCAGGCGTTACTATTGGAAGAGCGAGTATCTCGCAAGCATTGAACCGGCCTTGTGCGAAAAGTTTATCGAGCATGCGTCGAAGATCCCGTCGCCTCACTCCGCCGTAATCTTCTTCCAGATCGGAGGGGCTTTGAATCAACGTGAAGAGGATCACTCACCCGTCGGCAACCGGGATGCGCGCTTCGTGCTCAATATCGCCGGCTCGTGGGAACAGGCGGACGCGGACATGACTAATATCGAGTGGGCGCGCGCTGCATGGACGGATATGAAACCGTTTTCGACTGGCGGCACATACATCAACTTTCAGACCGCAGACGAAGGTCAAGACCGCATGGAGGCCGCGCTCGGAAACGCCCTGCAGCGACTCGGAAAAATCAAAGCGAAATGGGATCCGGAGAATCTCTTCCGAACGAACCGTAACATTAAACCGGCATGAAAGGAAACGGCACGCCTAACAAAGCGCTTGCAGATGGATGCAGAGAAAAGCCTTGCGCCGCTTGGCGTGGCGTTAGATTTTCATCGCGCGCGGCGGCTCTCTTCCACATCTTCTGCGAGCCAGGCCTTGATCAATGACTGATAAGGCATATCACGTTTATTTGCTTCGATTTTGATGCGAGCAAGCAGTGCTTCCGGCAGGCGAAGTGATATTGTTTTCGTTGAGGGCTTCAGGTTTGGAAAAGAAGCGGGTCGAGCCTGGTCCCAGTTCACGTACTCGCTGGAGTCATGGCTTTCCCAGAAATTTCATTCCTCCGCTTCATTTTTTAAACTCAGGAGTCTTTTATAATTTGCTCATAAATTGCTTTCTCTTTACGTTGCATCTCACGTGCGGAAATCTCTCGGATGAGAGTACCGCTGCCTCTCAATGTGAAGGTGATATGCAACAAACGGGCGTCAGCGGTTTCACCAAGGGCGTGAAAACGAGCTTCCATTTGGCTATGCTTGCTGTCTTCCAGCACCTGCAGCGGTTCATTGAAGAAAATCCGCTCAGCTTCGAACGGGTAAACACCATGTTTCCAGCGCCCTTACGCGAAATCCCCTTATCCTATTCAAGGCCGGTAATCCGCGCTTATTCGATCATAGTTCTATAATTATCTTGATATCCAGAATTGTCAGCTGGCGCCAACCACGTTGTTGAGCAGAACACCCAGAAAACACGCTTCAATCAGGCCAATTTCATACAATCATTCATTATGAAAATGAATTCAATTTATACGTATTCAGAGGCTGATGAAACCGATATTCTGAACACCCTCAAACGAGATCGCAACTGGGATATCCTGACAAACGATGCAACAATCGAAAAATACAAGATAGCCCTGAAAAGTAGCGTCACGTATGTAGCTCGTCAAGATGCGGTTTTCTGTGGTTTTATCAGAGCAATTTCGGATGAAGGAATTGCGCTCTATATCAGCGAGCTGTATGTAAAGGAGGAGCATCGAAATTCAGGGATCGGTCACGCTTTGATCGAGAGAATCAAACACGATTTTCAAACTGTAACCGTGTATGCCCTGTCCGACGAAGATACATACTACTTAAAACACGGCTACCGCAGGATAGGTTCGGTTTTCGAAATTTAAACTTTGCAGTATCCCCCGGTTCAACACAGGACCGGGGTACAACGCCGATCCGGAAGAATTTACGATCGGCTGGCATCGATACAGAAGGTACACGCATGGACATGTTGAAATTCTTTGCCATCACCCATAGGGAGCACATCCTCTGCAATCCGATGAGTCTTGAAAAACTCGACCAACTTATCACGCTGCTATCGCTGAAACCCGGGGCGCGCGTGCTCGATATCGCCACCGGCAAAGGCGAGTTCCTGATCCGGCTTGCGGAGCGGTACCGCCAGATGACCGGGACAGGGGTCGATATCTCCCCTTACTGCATTGCCGACCTCCGCAGGAAGCACCAGCAACGTGTTCCGGACGTCCAGCTCCACTACCTCGAGATGGACGGGGCCAGCTTCGTTCCGGAGGCCCTGGAGAGCTTTGATCTGGCAGCCTGCATCGGAGCGAGCTGGATATTCGGCGGGCACCGGCAGACGCTGAACGCCCTGCAGAAGATGGCGGCCCCGGCTAGCTGGATCGTCGTGGGGGAACCGTTCTGGCGGCATGAACCGCATCCAGAGTATCTGGAGGCGATCGGAATGACAGAGAGCGCTCTCGGAACCCACTATCAGAATACAGAGGCCGGCCGGGAGCACTGGCTGGAGCTTGCCTACACGCTCGTCAGCAGCCAGGATGACTGGGATAGATATGAAGGATTGCAGTGGTATGCCGCCGAAACCTGGGCGGGTGACCATCGGGATGATCCGGATGCCGAGAC
>WBUQ01000174.1 GCA_008933635.1 Desulfobulbaceae bacterium
GCCGAATCGGTGGCGCATCTCAGCGCCGCTGCGCTCGCCTCCCGGGATCCCCGCCAGGCGGAGGCGACCCTCACAGCCCTGGAGTCGGATCCGGGAATCGAGATGGCGGTCATCTACTCCGGCGGCGGGGAGCCCTTTGCCCGCTACATCAACCCGGAATATGCGGCCACGGCGGCCATTCCCGGCCAGCCGCCGGGAAAGGGGCACGACTTCCACTTCAGCGGCGGCAGCCTCAAGCTGCAGCTGTTCCACCCGATCGTCGCGGCCGGCCGGCAGGTCGGCACCATCTCCATCCTCGCCAACACCAGGCGGGAGACGGCCCAGATCCGGGGTTCCGCCCTGATGCTGGTTGCCAGCCTGCTCCTGACCATGCTGGTGACCCAGCTGATCTCGTCGAGCCTGCAGCAGCTGATGACCAAGCCGATTTATTCGCTGGCCAGGATGGCCAGAAAGATATCCGAGGAGGGCGATTATTCGATCCGGGCTTCGCGCAAATACAGCGATGAGATCGGCGACCTGATCGACGATTTCAACAACATGGTGGAGGCCATCGAACTGCGGGAGAACGAGCTGAAGGAGCATCGCAAGAACCTCGAGATCCTGGTGCAGGAGCGGACCGAGGAGCTGCGGATGAAGAGGGATGAAGCCCTGGCGGCGGCCAGGGCCAAGAGCGAGTTCCTCGCCAACATGAGCCATGAGATCCGCACGCCGATGAACGGCGTCATCGGCGTCCTGTCGCTGCTGAGGGATGCGCCGCTGGCCGAGGAGCACCGCCGCCTGCTCGACAGCGCCACCCGCTCGGCGGATTCGCTCTTGCTGATCATCAACGATATCCTCGACTTTTCCAAGATCGACGCCGGCAGGATCGATTTCGAGTCGATTCCCTTCGATCTGCGGGAGCTGATGGAGGAAACGTCGGAACTGTTCATCGATGCGGTCAATCTCAAGAATATCGACCTGATCTGTTTCGTGCCGGTGGAGATCAACTGCCGGATCAAGGGCGACCCAACCAGGCTGCGGCAGGTCCTGACCAATCTGGTGAGCAATGCGGTCAAATTTACCGAGCGCGGCGAGGTCATCCTCAGGGTCGAGCAGGCAGAGCGGGACGGGAACCGGCAGACCCTGCGCTTTTCCGTGCAGGACACCGGCATCGGCATCTCCGACGCCGTCATCGACCGGCTGTTCGAGAAGTTCACCCAGGCCGATGGTTCCACCACCCGGAAGTACGGCGGTACCGGTCTTGGTCTTTCGGTCTGCAAGCAGCTGGTCGAGATGCAGGGCGGCCGGATCGGTGTCGAGAGCACGGCCGGCGAGGGATCGACCTTCTGGTTCACGCTCGCCTTCGAGGTGGTGGAGGAGTCGAGCCCGCTGATCCCCTGCTCCAGGCTGGAGAACAAGAGGTTCCTGATCGTCGACGACAATGCCACCAACCGGATGATCATCGAACACTATCTCCATGTCTGCACCGTCCAGATCTACTCCTGCAGCGATGCCGCCACCGCCATGACCGTTCTCGGAAATCTGCACGGCCAGGGGCTGGCCGTCGATGCGGTCCTGCTCGACTACCATATGCCGGAGGTCGACGGCCTGATGCTTGCCGGCCTGATCCGCGACCGCTTCGATGGCGAGACGCCGGAGATGATCATGCTGAGCTCGGGCGGAGTTCCCAGGGAGAAGGCGGCGGAGGCGGGCATCAGGTCGATCCTCTACAAGCCCATCCGCCAGTTCCAGCTCTACGACGTCCTGGCCTCGATCGTCGCCGGGCGCCGCTATACGCTGAAGCGGAGTGAAGACAAGGAGAAACGGGATATCCGCCTGCACGGCCGGGTGCTGCTCGTCGACGACGAACCGATCAACCAGAAGGTCGCCGAGGCGATCCTGCAGAAGTTCGGGCTGGAGACCGAGTTGGCCAACAACGGCTGGGAAGCGGTGCAGATGGTCCAGGCCAGGGAATATTCCCTGGTTCTGATGGATATCCAGATGCCTGAGATGAGCGGCTACGAGGCCACCGAGATCATCCGCAAGCGCGAGGAGCAGGAGGGGCGGAAGCGGGTGGTGATCATCGCCATGACAGCCAACGCCATGGAGACGACCCGCCGGAAATGCCTGGCCATCGGCATGGATGATTTCATCACCAAGCCGATCAAGCCGGATGTTCTGGCGGAGAGGCTCCACCCCTGGCTGGGCGTATCCGTCGAGGGCGGGGCGGAGGAAGCGGCCGGGCAGAAGGCGTCGCGGCCTTCGAGCTGGAACCGGGCCAAGGCCCTGCAGTTTGTCGGCGGCGACGGCGAACTGCTGCACGATATGATGGGACTCTTCCTCCAGCGCAACACCCAGCTGCTGCTCCGCGTGCAGGAGGCGGTCGGGGCCCGGAATGCCGGTGCCATCTGTGAGGCGGCCCACGCCTACAAGGGAGCGGTGAACCACTTCGCCGCGGTGGGCGTCCGCGAGATCGCCCATACCCTGGAACGGGCCGGCCGGAACAACCAGCTCGACGATGTCGATGAGCTGTGGGAACTGCTGCTGACCGAGGCGGCGAATCTGCAGACGGAACTGCAGCAGGCCTATGACCTGGAGGAAGAGCAGGCCGGCAGGAAGTGAAAGACGGCCCGTAGCCGCCCTAACGGGCGCGGGCCAGCACCACCAGTGCGGCGAGGATGATGCCGCCGCCGGCCAGTTTGACCGGGGTGAGGGCTTCTCCCAGGAAGATAGTCGCCAGCAGGACGGTGACCAGCGGCTCCAACGTTGAGATGGTCGCCGCGTCGGCGGCGCTGAGACGGGCCAGGCCGGCGAAGAAGAAGACCATGGCGACCACCGTCGACACCAGCGCGATGGCGGCGATCGCTCCCCAGCCGTCCGCACCTGCCGGCAGGGCGGGCTGCCGGAATGCCGCCATGACCGCGAAGACCACCCCCGCCGAGATCATCACCACCGTTGCCGCCGGCAACGCCCCCTCCGCCTGCATCATCCGGCTGCCGACGAGGATATAGACCGAGTAGATCAGCGCAGCCCCGATCCCCAGCAGTATGCCCTGCAGATCGCCGCTGGTATCGCCGCCGATGATCAGGGCGGTGCCGACCAGGGCGGCCAGCACCGCTGCGATCTTTGTCCGGCTCAGGGGCTGGCGGAGGAAGAGGGCGCCGAGCACCGTCACCAGGGCCGGGTAGAGGTAGAGCAGCAGGGATACCAGACCGGCAGAGGCATGGTTCAGGGCGGAGAAAAAGCAGAACGACTGGCCGACATACCCCAGACCGCCCATGGCGATCAGGGTCAGCAGGTTGCGGCCGCGGGGCCAGCGCTGCCGCCGTGCGATCATCAGAGAGCCCATCAGCAGGGCGGCCAGGGAGAAGCGCAGGGCGAGGACCGCGACCGTTTCGGCGCCGGCGGCGTAGGCGACCTTGATGAAGATCGGCAGGGCCCCGAAAGCGGCGGCGGAGAGGGCGACGCAGAGGATGCCGGCGAGCGGGACGGCGTGGCCTGTCTGGACTGTGAGGGAACGGGGCATAATGCGGTCTTTTCCGGGTGAGGTAGTACGGGAAGATGCGCTGCCGTTTGCGGCGTCTGCCATGATAGTCGAATCCGCCGTCCTTGCAAGGGCAAAACTCGGCCGCCTGAGGCGATCTGCCGCCGGGCCGGAGTCGATGCCCAACAAAATATTGACACGCCGGAATGATCGATTATAACATTTGACCGAGCGCTCGTTCATGTTTCCCGGCAGATGCCGGCAAGGCGTATCGCATGGAGAACGGACGGGTCGACTTTCCCCTTGCCGGTGAGGGCCGGGCGGACAGTGCTGTGACGATCAGGCAGGGCAGGTGACTAGGGCGACTCCGGCAGGCCGGGACATCCTGGCCGGTTTCCGGAGCGGGAATCGCAGGGCGGAGCAGGAGCTGCTCCCGCAACCAACAAGGAGGTAATTGCAGCGTATGGAAAACATGAATGTTTTTTTTGACGTCTTGACCCCCGTCCACTTCATCCGCCGATCCGCCATGGTTTACCCGGACAAGACGGCTGTCGTCTACAACGACCAGCGTTACAGCTACCGCCAGTTTTACGAGCGGGTGACCCGCCTGGGCAATGCCCTGCGCCAGGCAGGCATCGAAAAAGGGGACAAGGTGGCCTTTGTCTGCCCCAACATCCCTCCCATGCTCGAGGCCCATTATGCCGTGCCCCTGATCGGCGCGGTGCTGGTCAGCGTCAACATCCGTCTGGCCTCGTCCGAGATCAGCTATATCATCAACCATTCCGATTCGAAGGCGGTCTTTGTTGACAACGAGTTTGCCGCGGTCGTCAAGCCCATCGTCGGGGAACTCAGCCAGGTCAGGAAGATCGTCAACATCTGCGACATCAGCGATGAGCGGCCGCTCGACGGTCCCGAATACGAAGAGTTTCTCGCCGCCGGATCGGCCGAGGAAATCGTCCCGGCAGTCGACGACGAATACCAGAACATCACCATCAACTACACCAGCGGCACCACCGGCCTGCCCAAGGGGGTCATGTATCATCACCGGGGCGCCTACCTCAATGCCCTCGGCGAGATGCTCGAGACCGGCTTCAATTCGACCTCCGCCTATCTCTGGACCCTGCCGATGTTCCACTGCAACGGCTGGTGCTTCACCTGGGGCGTGACCGCGATGAGCGGCACCCATGTCTGTCTACGCAAGGTCGTCCCCGAAGAAATCTATAAGATGATCGAGCGGGAGAAGGTCACCCATCTCTGCGCCGCCCCGACCATCCTGATCGGCATGTCGGCCTATGCCACGGCCAACCAGATCAAGCTCAAACAGGCCCTGCAGGTCATCACCGCCGGGGCCCCGCCTGCCCCGACCATCATCCAGAACATGGAATCGATCGGCGCCAATATCCTCCATGTCTACGGCCTGACCGAAGTCTACGGCCCCCACACCGTCTGTTCCTGGAAGGAGGAGTGGGCGGACCTCTCGCCTGAAGAACAGGCCAGGATCAAGTCCCGGCAGGGCGTGTCCTATATTGTCGCAATGTATACCGATGTGGTCGATCCGCTGACGATGCAGCCGGTGCCGCGCGACGGCAAGACCATCGGCGAGATCGTCATGCGCGGCAACAACGTGATGATGGGCTACTACAAAGACCCGAAGGCGACGGCGACCGCCTTCGAGGGTGGCTGGTTCCACAGCGGCGACCTGGCGGTGATCCACCCCGACAACTACATCCAGATCATGGATCGGAAGAAGGACATCATCATCAGCGGCGGTGAGAACATCTCCACCGTCGAGGTCGAGAACGTCATCTACCGTCATCCCGACGTCCTGGAGGTGGCGGTGGTGGCCGTCCCGGACGAGAAGTGGGGTGAGGTCGCCAAGGCCTTCGTCGTCGCCAAGGAGGGAACGACGCCGACTGCCGAGGACATCATCGCCTTCTGCAAGGCCAACATGGCCAAGTTCAAGGCCCCGAAGTATGTGGTGTTCGAGGCCTTGCCGAAGACCGCCACCGGCAAGATCCAGAAGTTCAAGCTGCGTGAGAAGGAGTGGCAGGGGCGGGAGAAACGGGTCAACTGAGTCAGAGATCCGACCGCGGCCTGCCCTCGCGACGGCAGGGGAGGCCGCGGCTTCGGGATGCCCGCCGCACCCGGTTGCGGAGGCGATAAATTGGCTATGAGCAGAGGGGATTGATTGTTATAGTGGGCGGATTGGCAATCTCCCGACTCCGGCAACCTTCTCCTCCCTCTCGCGATGAATAGTGCCAATCCCGAACTGCAGCTGGCCGAAGATTTTGTCCGCCAGACCAATTGCCACGTCTTTCTGACCGGCAGGGCCGGCACCGGCAAGACCACCTTCCTCCACGATCTCGGCAGGAAGGCCGGCAAGCGGATGGTGGTCACGGCGCCGACAGGGGTGGCGGCCATCAATGCCGGCGGCATGACCCTGCATTCGTTCTTCCAGCTGCCCTTCGGCCCGTTCATCCCCGGCGACGCCAACTATCTCGGCCGGCACCGCTACAGCCGGGAGAAGATCAATATCGCCAAGACCCTCGATCTGCTGGTGATCGACGAGATCAGCATGGTGCGGGCCGATC
>WBUQ01000175.1 GCA_008933635.1 Desulfobulbaceae bacterium
GCCCAGTCCCCCGCCATCGCGCCAGCGGCCCCCGGCACGCAGCCTTTGCCGCTTTGGGCTTTGACCATGCCCACCGAGCAGCCCAGCATCGCGTGCGCCACGATGTTCTGCAGGGGCTGCTGCACCGTGCTCAGTTGGGTTCCTATGTGCTCGGCGCCCTCCTTGCTGGCGTCGGCCGCACCCTGGTTCAGTGCGGCCGCGCCCAGGTTGTTCAGGAAGCTGCCCCGGTAGGCGGCAGTCTGGCCCGCGGCCGTTGCCGCAACGTTGATGGCCTTGGCTCCCCAGGAGTCGGCTGGCAGGTCCAGCCCGGGCGCCAGCGTGTTGATGGCCGTGGCGACGAGGCCACTCGTCAGGGCCTTGCCCGCCGCCTTGAAGCCTTGCTTCGGATCCCCGGTGAGGATGGTGGTGCTCAGGAACGAGCTCGTCATGCCCGCCGCCGTGGTGCCTATGCCGGCGGCCACCACGCTGCTCACCGTGGAGGCCGTTGTGCTGCCCAGGAGACTCGAGGCCCAGTTGGCCGCCCACGCCTGGACGAAGTAGGCCGCCACGGCCGCCACCACTACGGCGACCAGTTGCTTGAAGAGGCTTTTCTTCTTTGGCGGTATCAGGCTGTTTTCATAGGCGAGCTTGAAGCGCGCCTCCGCCAGGTCCCGCGCTTCCTGGTATCCCGCGTCGGTGTCTTTCAGGCTGCCGGCTTCGAGCTGGCGCAGCAGCGCCTCCGGCCGCGCATCACAGCTCCCGCAGTACAGGTTCAGCCCTTTCTGGAAGAGTTCCCTGTCGCCCAGTCTTTCCAGCGGCAGATGCTGCGCCTGCCAGTGCGCGGATTCCCGGTTGTACACGAGCTTGGTTTCAAACTCGATGTGGCGTGCCCAGCCTTGCCGGAAGGCGCCTTCGGCCAGGGCTCGCGCCTGTGCGTACCGTGCGTCACCAGGCGGGATGCTGCCGTTCCTGAGCGCCAGCAGGAGCTCTTTTTCTTGCGCGCTGTTGGCATAGCCCGTGATGTCGAAGCCTTGCATGAACAGGCCCACGTCATCCTTGAAGTAGCCGAAGTCGATGTCGCCGACCGCCTTCTGGCCCTTGGTGTGCTGGCTCGCCGCGGTGCGCAGGTTCTGCCCCAGCAGTTCGGGGGCCGCGCTGGGAATGTCCTGCAGCGCCTGCAGGTTCCAGGGAGTGAAGTATGGGTTGGTCTGGAGGTCGAACTGGTGGGCCTGCCCGTTGTCCTGGATGTAGCCCAGGGTCAGCCCTTTGTCGCTTTGTGTGGTGTGCGTGAGCAACCGCCCCAGTGCGGCTCCATCCAAGGGAGCGACCGCATCGGGGCCCTGGTCGCTGTTCCCCGGACTCCAGCCGCCCTGGACAAAATGGGGGATGTCGACCTGATGCTGGGTGTAGTAGATGGGCGAGCCCAGAATGGCGGCGTTGGCGGTGCGCAGGGCCGAGAGGTGGGCGACGGCCTCGGGGCTTTGGCTGACGATGACACCGACGGCTCCGCGGCCCCCCGGGCCCTGGGCTGCGCTGAAGACGGGGCTCGAGAGCAGGGCCGCAGAGCCCAGAGCGACCAGTTCAGGGTTGCTGCCCATCTGTACGCCCGATTGGGCACGGGCATCTGTAGCGGCCTGGTCGTAGATGACGCTGTTGCTGGCCGCGTTAGGCAGCGTGGAACTGGTGTAAGGGTTGGCGCCGATGCTCAGCACCGAGATGCTCAGGCCGCCAGGGCTGGGCGCCAGGGCGTTTTCCATCTGCGTGAGCGTGGGATGCACGAACTGGGGGTCCGTGGTGTTGCTGAAGCTCATGGCCGCGCTGGTCCACAAAGCTCCGTTGACAAGGTCGTGCAGTATCTGGTGGGGGTTGCCTCGGGTGCGGCCGTTTTCCACGTACGTGCCCTGGGCGCTGTAGCCGGTCATTGGCGCCCCACGGCCGTCCAGGATGATCGGGCCTACTGCCTGCCCCAGGCTCATCGTGCTGAAGCAGGCGAGCACCCACCACACCACCAGCCGCTTCCACAAGGACAGGCGTGCGGCGGGCCGGAGGCCTTGGGCGTTGGGCTGGTGATAGGGCATGGGCGTTGCTGGTGGTGTGGCCTGGTGCCTGGCCGTCAGGGCTTGACGGCTTGCTCCAGCACCGGCTGGATCCGGTTGGCGATATGGGGCATCTGCTCAAGCAGCAGCCGGGTGGTCTGCATGTTGATGGCCTGCATCTTTTCCATGGCGCGCACATAGGCCGGGTCCTGGTAGAGCTGGATGAGCCGGTCCACTTCTGCCTGCGTGAGCTGACCCTGGTAGATCCGGACCAGGTGGCCCTTGAGCTTTTCCCAGGCCATTTCCTCGCGCAGCACCGCCGCCACGCCGGGGATGGCCTTGTCGGCCGCCTGCTGCTGCTGGGCAGTCAGCGCCCCGCCGCCGTTGGCCTGCACCAGGCCGGCCAGCACCTGCTGGCGAATCTGGGCTTCGTAGGCGGCAACGGCCTGTACCAGCGACTTTTGCGCACCGTTGACGGACAGGAGTTTTTCAACGGACCCGGCACTGGCCTGGGCAGCCCCCACAGGCAGGGCCTGCGCGCAAAACGCCAGCATCGCGACGCAATGGCGCAGCCGGGCACCACAGGAGATCAGGGAGGAATTGCGGGGCATGGTGCTCCGCTCTGCAGGAAGATCGGGCTCCATGGCTAGTTTTTTCCGAAAGGATGTTGGGTTTCGGCTTCCTTGCGGGTAGCCGCGGAAGTGCTGACGGCACTGACGTCCTTGAAATCCACCAGCAAGCCTTCGGAGGCTTGCACCTTTTCTCGGGTCGTGACGGGGCCCACCCAGAACAGGTAGTGCTCGCGGTACTGCGCTTCATGGTTGGCCACCTGCGGGCGCATGACGTTTCGGCCCTCGCGATCGAAGGCCATGACTTCAAAGCTGGTTTCGGCCTTGACGGTTTCGTTGTTGTAGGCGAAGGCATCGAAGCGGCTGCGCACCGTGCCAAAGATGTCCACCGTGATGTAGACCAGCAGATCCGCCGTAGGGTCATTGGGCGTGGTGGGAATGACGCCGTTGAGCATGAAGTAATTGCGGGTCAGCCCCATGAGCAGGCTGGCATCGCTCTTGGGCACGGAAAAGTTCTGGTATTCGCCCAAGCCGCGGTACTGCAGTGCCGCTGAGTTTTCCCGGCGGTTGCCCCGGGTGTGCGAAACGCTTGACGATGGGCTCGGTGTCAGCGTTTCGCGTGAATTGTTCTGGCCTCCGGTGGTCTGGTGGGTGCCGCTGCTGTTGGTGGCGGTGTTGGAGTTGCTCGTGCTGCTGGATTGGGTGGTGCTGTTGCTGTGACCGTTGGTCGTGCTGGTGGTGTTGGAATTCGTGGAGTTGCTGCTGCTACCCGTGGTGGTGCTGGTGGAAGAGCTGTTCTCGGTCTGGTTGAAGTGGGTATTGGTGCTGATGCCGCCGGTCGTGCTGGTGCTGCTACCTGAGCTGCTGCCGGTGTTGCTGGTGACGGTGGTCCCGCTGCTCGACCCCGTGGAGGTACTGGAAGAAGCGGTTTCCGTGGTGCTGCTGGAGGTGGTGTCCGTGGTGCTCGTGCCGTTTTGCAGCGTGGTGCCCACCGTGCTGGAGGAGCCGCCCGAACTGCCGTTGCTGTAGTTGGAGCCGACTTCTTGCAGGCCATACACCTGAAAGGCGTTGTAGGTGTTCGTGATCGGGTTGGCAATGTTCCCGGCGCTCAAGACGAGACCCGGGGTCCAGCGCCCGCCCTGCAATGTGCCGGCACCTTCGTCCGCCACCAGGTCAAAGACCAAGGCCGCGCGCTTGCCGCGCAGCGGACTGAGGTCCAGTTCCTTCAATGAAGCCCGGACACTGGCGGACACCAGACGCTGCTCCGTGGCAAACCGCTTACCGCCTCCGTGGGAGGGAAGACCGGTCAGGGTTCCACAACCGGCCACAAATGCCGCACCCAGCAGACACAACCCCCTGCAGCGGTGAGCCCATGCTTCGCACCCATTTCTTTTCATTCTTGGACCTCGGTCTGTTCACCAAAACTGGGAGATGCGCTGCCCCGCGGCAGCGGCGGGCGCGCGCAGCGCAGCCAGCGGAGGCTCTTGCACTCGCACATGTCAAAAGCCCGAGGACGACCCCGCGCCCGGACGACGGCGCAGGAGGATGGCCCCGAGCAGGGCACAGGACGCCGCCATGCCCGCCAGCGCGCCGACGGACAAGGCCGGAACCGCCCGTGCCACCGGCGCTGAAGGGCGGATGGCCGTGATGGCCACGGCCGTGTTGTTCGCCAGGTTGGTGTCGGGAAAAACCGGGTTGATGGGAATGACCGTCGCCGTGCTGGTGATGGTGCCGGAGGTGGCCAGGACCTTGACCTCCACGGTGAACGTCCGCGGCGAAAACAGCCAGAAGCTCGTCGTGGTGCACCGGACCACGCCACTGGCACCCACCGCCGGGGTGGTGCAGGTAAAGGCGATGGGAGCCCCGGACGGCGCGACCAATGACACAAAGCCCACGGAAGGGGGCAGTGCCAGTTCCACGGCTGTGTCCCCACCCGTGAAGGGGCCGAGGTTCTCCACGGTGTACGCGTACGTCAGCGTCGCGCCGGTCGTGACGGGATCGGGGGCATCGGTGATGGTGACCGAATAGTCGGCGCCTGGGGCAGGCTGCGCCAGTGCCGCGCCGGCAAGCAGGCAGGCGGGCAATGCAAAAAGGAAGCGAGACAGCATCGGGAAGGCTTCTTGGATCAAGGGGTGGGTGCCGGGGGGCAGCCTTGGCGCCGCCGCGCGCGCCAGAAGCCGAGCAAGCCCAGCAGGCCTGACAGGCCCAACAGCGCCATGGTCTGCAGCATGGGTACGGCGGAGGGTTTGGGCAGGAGGACCTTGCAGATCGATGTAGCGGCAGGGTCGGCCTGCGCCATGAAGCCGGCCAGGGCCAGCAGCGCGGCGTCGCACGCCGGATTTCGGTTGCGTGCGTAGAGGAGGACGGGGAGTGCCGGCATGCTACCTATTACATGTTTTTAATGGTTTTACGTTCCCATTATCAATTAATCCGTCTGCGTGCCCGCCAGAAGCCGAGCAAGCCCAGCAGGCCCGACAGGCCCAGCAGTGCCGTGGTCTGCAGCGTGGGCACGGCGGAGGGTTTGGGCGGGATAACCTTGCAGATCGATGTGGCGGCGGGGACCGCCTGCGCCATGAATCCGGCGACCCAGCCCACGTCGTGCACGGCGAAGACGATCGTGTTCAGGCCCGCCTTCCATGGGCCGTCCAGCGTGGCGGTCTGCATGGCGGTGGTCCAATACCCGCCCCAGGGAATTGCCTGGCGCACGCCGTTGACGAAGACGCCCCGCATGCCGTCGTCGTTGTAGTACCGCAGCGCGATGGACACATTGCTCGGCGCCACGCCAGGGGCCAGGTAGAACTGCGTGCGGTAGAAGTTGGTGTAGGGGTTCTTGTACGGATAGTTGTATTCCGTACCCGCTGGCCCCCGGTCGTGATTGGTTCCCACGGCCCGTGGCGATAGCCATTCGGCGTTGGGGCGGCCCTGCGCATCGACGAAGACCGCACTCGGGCCACGTGAGGGGCCCCAGGCCCCGGATATGGTGTTCGGAACAAACGCTGCGCCCCAGGAAGACGAGGCGTTCACTGGCGGCTGGGTGCTGGGGGTGTAGGCGGCCTGCGTGGAGCTGACGAACCACTGCGGGTCTGCCTGTCCGGGAGCGATCTGCGCCGGGGCGGCCTCGTTGTACCCGGTGTTGAACACCGAGGGCCTGGTGTTGCAATCAAGCGTGGGGATGGAACTGTTGTCGGCGGCCAGACTGGCACCGCCGAAGGCGATGAGCGCGGCGGCGCACGCCGGCTTCCAGTGGCGGGTGCGGGGTGGTCTAGGGGGTGTTGGCA
>WBUQ01000176.1 GCA_008933635.1 Desulfobulbaceae bacterium
GCCCTGGCGGCCTGCCTGGGGAAACGGGCCCTGTTCTGGGCCACACTGCCGGTATGGGCGCTCTTTCTCGTCCTGCGCCTGGTCCGTATCGGCGACAGCGTCGTGCCGATGTACCTCAACCGGCCCTTCAACCTCTACCTCGACTCGGCGTATCTGTACGGGCTCTACGACCTGCTCAAGACCTCCTCCCGGCAGCCCGATTTCCTCCTCATGGCGGCGGGCGCGGCCACTGCGGCGCTGGCCGTCTGCGTCCTGACCTGGTTCGCCTGGCAGTGGGCCGCCAGGGCGCTGACCGACCGCCGGCTCCGGCTCGCGTTTTTCGGGGCGTCAGGCCTCCTCGGCGGCGCCTTCCTGATAGGGGGCGTGCAACCGGCCAAGGCACCGGCACTGGTCCGCCTGGGGCAGGAGATCCGCTCCGTCCGCCAGCAGAGCACGCAGCAGCAGGCCTTCATCGACCAGCTGGAGCGCATCTCCCGGCAGCGGTCGGCCACGCCTGCCACGCTCAGCGGCCTTGACGGGGCGGATGTCCTGCTCTTCATCGTCGAATCCTATGGCCGCGTCGTCTACAGCCAGCCCCGCTACCGGCAGGCGATGGAGTCGACCATGGGCAGACTGGGGGCAATCCTTGCCCGGCATGGCTTCGAGGCGGTGTCGTCCTCTCTGGTGTCGCCCACCTACGGCGGCGCCTCGTGGCTGGCCCATGCCACCCTGGAGTTCGGCGTCCGGGTGGAAAACGACCTGGAGGAGACCGCCCTGCTCCGCTCCTCCGTCGAGCCCATGGCCGCCCTTTTCCGCAGGAACGGCTACCGCACCGTCTCGGTGATGCCCGGGACCCGATTCGCCTTTCCGCAGGGGGCCGCGTTTGGCTACGAACAGGCCTACTACGCCTGGCATTTCGGTTATCAGGGGCGCACCTTCGGCTGGGCGCCCATGCCGGACCAGTTCGTGCTCGACTGGGTGCGGCGCCGCGAATACGCTGCGCCGGCCGGGCCGGTTTTTGCCCGCTACGTCCTGATCAGCAGCCACGCCTCGTTCAGTATCCAGCCGCCCTACATCGCGGACTGGGAGACGCTCGGCGACGGCAGCCTCTACACCCTGCGCGAACCCGTCACGTACCCTATCAAATGGCCGAATCTCAGCAACGCGGGCGATGCGTACCTGCGCTCGCTGGAGTACGAATTCGAGACCCTCGGCAACTATCTCGCACAGTATGTCGCAGGCGACACCCTGGCCATCGTCATGGGCGATCACCAGCCCAACCTGCAGCTCACCGGCCCGGGGGAACCCTGGTCGGTGCCGGTGCATGTCATCAGCCGCAACGCCCGCTTTTTGACACCGTTCCGCGACCGGGGATACACGGACGGCCTGCTTCCCGATCAGCCGCCGCCCCATGCGGGGATGGAGACCTTCCTGCCGGGGTTTCTCGAGGATTTCAGATGACCGGCGGCGGACCGCACCCCTGTCGGCACCGGCTGCCCCGCATGATCGCGCATTGCCGGGTGCATGGGGCGGATACAGGGGGACTGCCGCCAAATTGACCTGGCGGGCTTGCCTTTCTGCAATCACCAACTATCGTAGTATTGCAGTCGCCCCGCCCATTTCCCGACAGCCGCCGTGAATGCACACGGTCAAAGGGCGATCCCTTTCACTCTTTGGAGGCACCTATGAACAAGAACATGCTGTTTCCCGTCGTTGTCGCCGTTCTCGTCGGATTGTTCGGTTCCCCCCGGCATGCTGAGGCCCGTTCCTGGGAAATCGACAAGGAGCATACCAACTTCTATTTCAGTGTCGACCATATCTATGCCAAGGTCCGCGGCCGCTTCACCGAGTATTCCGGGACGATTGTTTTCGATCCCGACAATCTCAAAGACAGCAGATTCTCTTTCGAGATCAAGGTGAAGAGCGTCGATACCGGCATCAGCAAGCGCGACAAGCATTTGCTGTCGGACGATTTTCTCGATGCATCCAAGTATCCGCTGATAACCTTTACCAGCAAGAGCGTCACCAAGGCAGAGGGGAACACCTACAACGTCAATGGCACGCTGACCATAAAAGACGTTTCCACAGAACTGGTTCTCCCCCTCACCTATGGCGGCAGGAAGGATCACGCCCTGGCCCCGGGCATGGAGGTGGTGGGGTTCAACGGCAATCTGACCCTTGACCGCCTGGCCTATAACGTCGGGGACGGGAAATATTACACCATGGGCGTGGTCGGCAAGGACGTCGACATCCTGGTGACGATCGAGGCGATGGGGAAGAAATAGGACGACCTGCCCGGGTCCTCCCTTCCGCATCGGGCGGCGAGGGGCTGCAGACAGTTTTCAATGATTTCAATGCGGAAGCAGAGATGCACTACACTAAATACCATGCCCTGGGCAACGACTACCTCGTCATCGACCCGCAGGAACTGGTTGACGATCTCCAGGCCGACACCATCCGCCTGATCTGCCATCGCAACTTCGGGGTGGGGTCTGACGGCATCCTGCTTGGACCCCTGAAAAGCGAATCCTGTGCATTCGGGCTGCGGATCTTCAATCCCGATGGCAGCGAAGCGGAGAAGAGCGGCAACGGGCTGCGCATTTTTGCGCGCTCCCTCTGGGATCGGCGTCTTGTCGGCACCAGTCCCTTTTCCGTCGAGACACCTGGCGGTGCCGTATCCTGCGAGGTCAGCCCCGATGGCAGCAGCGTGAAGGTTGAAATGGGCGAAGTGAGTTTCGACAGCGGAAAGATCCCGGTGGCGGGCCCAGCCCGCGAGGTCCTGCAGGAAGAGATCGACATCGATGGCCAGGTGCTGCGATTCTGTGCCGCCACCGTCGGCAATCCGCACTGCGTCGTTCTCACCGATGCCCCGACACCGGAGATGGCCCGTCGCTTCGGCCCGCTGATCGAGGTTGATCCCCGCTTTCCCAACCGAATCAACGTCCAGTTCATGAAGGTGGTGGATCGCAACAGCATACGGATCGAGATCTGGGAACGCGGCGCCGGCTATACGCTGGCTTCCGGCAGCAGCAGCACGGCCGCCGCGGCCGTTGCCCACAGGCTGGGTCTTTGCGATGCGGACATTGCCGTCCATATGCCGGGCGGCATTATCCGCATTCAGTTCAGCAGCGGTTTCCAGGCGACCATGACCGGCCCCGTGACCAAGGTATGCGATGGCCGGATGGCAGATGAGATGTTCAGGGAGGTCTTTTCAGCGTCCTGCCGCCCCTGAGCCGCAAGGTCTTTTTCCCGTCACCCCGTCAACCACCGGCAGATCGCCCGGGTGCCGATCTGCCGGTGGTCTGTCCAGGAATTTCCTCAACCGTTAGCCGTGAACACAAACCAGGCCTTGCCGGTGAACATCAGTGTGGGGGTACCCTGTGAAGTTTCACGTGCGGGGAGGTACCGAAACGGAGTACCACAACGACAATCGACGGAGTCGAGCAGTGATATTTCGATGCAACTTCGCTAAGATTGCAGGAAGAACGCGGCCGTCTCAGACGGCGCAGTGGGAAAAAGATGTACTGACGCGGTTGTAGAGGATGCTGTGAACTCAACACTGACGAAGGGAGGAGATACCGATGAAGTTAGTGACAGAAGATGGTGGTTGGAGTCCGTATCTGGCCGGGGCTTTGTTGGGAGTGCTCGCTATCGTCTCTGTGTATGCAACCACTCAATGGTTGGGAAAGACGAATTACCTCGGAGCATCAACGACCTTTGTGCGTGCCGCAGGGCTGCTTGAGAGGACGGTATTTCCAGAGCGAGTCGCTTCCAATGAGTATTTCATCAAGGAAAAAGTACGCGTGGATTGGCAATTCATGCTCGTCATCGGGATATTTTTCGGGGCCTTGATCTCCTCCACAACCGACAGAAGTTTCAAGCTCGAACGTGTCCCGCCTATCTGGCAGGAGAAATTTGGTCCGTCGGTTGGAAAACGGGCCGCAGGAGCCTTTCTGGGGGGAAGTGTGGCCATGATAGGGGCCCGCATGGCAGACGGCTGTCCAAGTGGTCACGGCCTCAGTGGCATGATGCAGCTCTCTGTCAGCGCTTTCCTGGCGCTGGCTGTGTTCTTTGGCACCGGAACTCTCGTTGCCGGATTCTTGTACAGGAGGAGGCAATCATGAGCAACGATCAGATTCTTGGATTGCTTACAGGCATCGTGTTTGGATTCCTCCTGCAGAAGGGCCGCGTTCTACGTTTTGAAAAGCAGGTCGGCGCGATGCTCCTGCAGGACATGACCATCCTCAAATTCATGCTGTCTGCCATACTGGTTGGCATGATCGGGATTCAGCTTCTAGCAGGAGCCGAGATCATATCTTTGAGTCACAAGCCCATGAACGTGGGGGCCGTTCTGGTCGGAGGCGCTCTTTTCGGCTGCGGCTGGGCAGTGATGGGGTACTGCCCGGGGACTTCCATTGGTGCTCTTGGCGAGGGACGTTTGCACGCAGTCTTCGCTATTGCCGGAATGGTAACTGGGGCGGCTGTCTATGCTGAATTGTATCCTTTTTTCAAGTCAACGATTCTTGCCTGGAAAGACTTCGGGAAGATAGGGCTGGCCGAAATGTTGAACATCTCTCCCTGGGTCATAATGCCCATATTCTCAGCTCTCATCCTTTTGGGCTTTGTCTGGTTTGAACGGAAAAATCTCTGATGAATCCATTCCGGTCTTAGAAGGGTATCGATCCCGGCATTAACCTCTGTCTCGATTTTCCGATATCCACAGATCCCTATGGAATGGACACACAGCGAGATCTGGCCTTTTCAAAAACGAGCCCAGGTTTTCAGGACTTGAGGTTCTTCAGACTGAAAACCTGGGCCCTTCAGCAAGCCAGGTACGCTAATGGCGGATGAATCAAAAACGTATCACGGGCAAATTTCGTCAGGATTTCTCTTAAAAGGGCTTATACAATGCAAAAAATGCGGCCACCAAACCAAGCACAATAGCAGCACCCCCCAACCAGGGCAGCCTCTCCTTCGGGCCATATAAATACAGCGGCCATATCGCCAGCAGCATCAATATAAAAAACTTGCCAATGATCCAGCCGAACGCATCGATTTCGCCAAAGTGCGTCAATAAACCGATGCCGGCTAGTAACACCAGCGCAAGCCCCACTTTGTGAAACAGGCCGATAAACTGTGGCAGCGGATTGTCGTCCTTGCTGCCGATCGCCGCCCTGAACATGTGGCCACCAAGGGCGCTGAAAACAAAAAATATTCCGGCAAGATGAACGATCTTGAAAATGTAATAGGTGCCCAAATCAACCTCCATGATAAAAGTGATAACAGCGCCCACCGAAAAAATAACACTGGCAACTTTTCTTGCCGATAAGGCTTGAGAAACAGGTCAAATCAGGCCGAATTGAAGCTGATTGACAATTCCTCCGACACCTCTTTCCGTCATGCCAGAATCGCACAGTCCACACAACCCTCGGCAATGCCAGTGTATCCACTCAACTTATCATTATTGATACAGAACAGAAAAATACAAGTCAAACGATATGCCCCGATTGCGCCATTCCATAGGCCATAGGGGTCATAGGATTCCATACATTTCAGCCATAATTTGCGAGCGAAATAACGGATCTTCTGAAAACAGTGCGCAACTCGCGAACTGACACCGCCAAAGCGAAGATACATTAATCCAAACAATGCTCCCAGATGAACTTCCCACTATGTGCCCATGTCTGTGGTGAATCTTTCGAACGGCGATTTTCTAAGTGGCCTCCTGAAACATACTCAGGAAGTATACGTAACAAAAATGAAGATGTACCTATGATATAATCAGGTCATTAACATCCTGTTTTTTCTGAAAAAGAAAAAGGAGGTATGTATGACCACATCAATGGGTTCATTTAATGATTAC
>WBUQ01000177.1 GCA_008933635.1 Desulfobulbaceae bacterium
GGCTTCAGGGGGCCCGGCACGAGGTGCTGATGGAGGAGGACGCGATCCGCGGGCGGGCAGTCACCGAGATCCTGCGATTCCTGGAGGCCAGAGGGCGGTGAGCGGACAGCTCCGGCCGGTCTGTCGCTCAGTCCGCGTTGCCGGAGGCCTTGGTGCTGCTGAAATCGGAGAATTTCCGGTCTTCGACGAGGATATGGTTGACCAGCCAGTTCTGCATGATCTTGATCAGTTCGCTGTTCAGCACCGGCATGTCGCCTTCTTCGATCTCGCGGAGCATGGAGTAGATCAGCGTGTCGAAGTCCTTGTGCAGCCGCCAGTGTTCCCGCGCCTCCGGGAAGCCGATCTCGAGCATGTACCGCTCTTCACAGGAGAAATGGTGGTTGACGTAGCTGTGGATCTCCCTCAGGGTGGATGCGGCAATTTCCTTGAGGCTGTCGACGGATCCGGAGAGCAGTTCGTCATGAAGGCGGTTGTGGATCTCCATCCACCGCCTGTGCTGCTCATCGAGCTCCCTGTTGCCGACGCTGTACGATTCATCCCAGATTATGTGTGACATGGCTTGCCTCCCGGCAATAAACAATGCGTTCTGCAGACGCCACGGGGCGAGTTGCTGCTTCCGGTCGCGGTTGTTGGTATAGGATAGGGAGAATGGGGGGCAAGGCAAGTTTTTTTTCTTGTATTCTTTCATTGGCACAATCAGAGGAGAACGAGATGAAAGCACCAGCGCGAAGACTTGTCCTGCATCGCAGGGCCCTGGGTTTTTTCCCGACCCCGTTCATGCCGCTGCCGGCATTGTCCCGGCACCTCGGCGGTCCGGCCATCGTGATCAAGCGTGACGATCAGACCGGCCTGGCCCTTGGCGGCAACAAGACGCGGAAGCTTGAATACCTGATGGGAGATGCCATGGCCAGGGGGGCCGACGTGGTTGTCACCGGCGGCGCCGCCCAGTCCAACCACTGCCGGCAGACCGCCGCCGCGGCCGCCGCCTGCGGCATGGGTTGTCATCTTGCCCTCGGCGGCGAGGCGCCGGAGGCGATGAACGGCAACCTGCTGCTCGATCGCTTGCTGGGAGCAGAGCTGCACTGGTGCGGTGAGCACCGCAAAGGGGAGGACATCCCTGAGATATGCCGTCAGCTCGGAGAACGTGGTCTCACCCCGTATGTCATCCCCTATGGCGGTTCCAATGCGACAGGGACAGTCGGTTATGCCGAGGCGATGCGGGAACTGGTCCTTCAGCTCGGGTCAGAGGTGAACGCGATTACCCATATGGTCTTCGCTTCGAGTTCCGGCGGCACCCACGCCGGCCTGCTGCTGGGCAGGCGGATGTACGGCGTGGCCGCGGAGGTCGTCGGAATATGTATCGACAAGGGGGAGACGGGGGAAGTGCCCCTGGGCGACCACATCCTCCAGCTGGCCGGACAGGCGGTCGACAGACTCGGGTTGAACCAGGCCTTTTCTCGTGCCGATCTGATCCTGCTTGATGAGTATACCGGCGGGGGATACGGCGTGATCGGCGATGCCGAGCGCGAGGCGATCTCCCTCTGCGCCCGCCTGGAAGGCATTCTCCTCGACCCGGTCTATACCGGCAGGGCGATGGCCGGACTGATCGACCTGATCAGGAGAAGGGAGTTTAGCGCCGGCGATACGATCCTCTTCTGGCATACCGGCGGCAGTCCCGCACTCTTTGCCAGCCCCGGGGACCTGGTGGGCTGACCGCGGAAGATTGGTGCAAAAAGATCAAATCTGTTTGCCTTGTCCATTCATTGTGTTTATGATACACCGCAACGGATACCGTCGGCCCGGGCTGAAGGGAAGACGGCCGGTCAGACCTGTCGAAGCGCTGTCTCCGCGGAAATGCCGCACATGTCCATCACAAAGGAAGAGTCCCAGCCTTGAAGAAACGAATCCTTGTCGCCAACAGGGGCGAAATAGCCATCCGGTTGATCCGGGCCATTCAGGAACTCGATTACGAGGCGATTGCCATTTACGAAACGCCGGATAAGAACTCCAGGCATCTCCGTCTCGCCGACGAGGCGATCTGGATCGGCGACGGGCCGCGGAAGGACTATCTCGATGTCGAGAAGATCATCGGCACCGCCCTGCGCTCGAACGTCACCGCCATTCATCCCGGCTATGGCTTTCTCGCCGAAAATCCCAACCTGGCCCGGGCCTGCGAGAATGCCGGCCTGATCTTCATCGGCCCGCCCTGCGACGTGATCGAGAACCTCGGCAGCAAGGTCATGGCGCGCAAGATCATGGCCGAGGCAGGTATCGCCATGGTGCCGGGCACCGAGAATCTGCCGGCCGGCGCAAAGGGGCTGGAGGTGGCGATGGAGTTTGTTGCCAGACACGGTTTCCCGATCATGCTCAAGGCCACGGCCGGCGGCGGCGGTCGCGGCATCCGCCGGATCGAGAACGAAGCCGAACTCCGGGAGCAGTACCTGATCGCCAGGGCGGAGGCCAAGGCCGCTTTCAACGACGATTCGGTCTATCTCGAGAAGGTTGTGCTCAATCCCAAACATGTCGAGGTGCAGATCCTCGCCGACAAATCGGGCAACACCGTCCACCTCGGCACCCGCGACTGCTCGATCCAGCGCCGCAACCAGAAATTGGTGGAGATCGCCCCGGCATTCCAGATCAGCGAGGAACTGCGCGAGGAGATCTGCCGGACCGCGGTCAGGGCCGCCAAGGCCTCCGGTTATTTCAATGCCGGTACCGTGGAGTTCCTGCTCGACAAAGACAACACGTACTACTTCATGGAGATCAACACCCGGCTGCAGGTGGAGCACACCGTCACCGAGATGATCACCGGCATCGATATCGTCCGCAGCCAGATCAACCTGGCCATGGGCCACGACCTCGATTTCCGCCAGGAGGACGTTAGGACCCGCGGTCATGCCATCGAGATGCGGATCAACGCCGAGGACCCGCAGAACAACTTCATGCCGGAAGGCGGCAAGACCATCAGCGTCTACCGCTCGCCAGGCGGTTACGGCGTGCGTCTTGACGGCTTCTGCTACCAGGGGTTCACCATACCCGAGGTCTACGACTCGTTGCTGGTCAAGCTCACCGTCTTCGGCTGGTCGTGGAAGGAGACGGTCGACCGGCTGCGCCGCTGCCTTTCCAACTACGTCATCACCGGGCCCAAGACGACAATCCCGTTCTACCTCAACCTGGTCAACGACCCGGATTTTCAACGGGGCGTCTTCGACACCTCGTACCTGGAGACCCACGAGCATCTGTTCCAGTACAAGGAGGACAACTCCGAGGTCAACAAGCTGGCCCGGCTGATCGCCGAGATCCATTACCGCGGCGAGAACCGCTATGCCAAGTAGACCCGCGGCCGTCTCACACCCTTCCAATACCCCGTAACGAATCACCCTGGACCCCACTATGATCCGAATCCCCCAGAATACTCCGGCCGCCGAAGCCATCGCCACCCTCCGGGAGGCCGACGGCTACTTTATCACCAACACCGCCCGCGACCTCTCCCAGTCCGATTACAAGAACCGCATCCTGCTCCACACCGACCTGCTGGCGGCCAGGGCAAGGGAGGCGGCGGGCTATTTCTCGCTGGAGATCACCGGCGGCGCCTCGATCCATGTCGACATGCTGCGCAAACAGGTCGACCCCTTCCTCAAGCTCGAACTACTGCGCAAGCAGATGCCGAAGACGATGTTTCAGACCCTGTGCCGCGGCACCAACCTCTTCGGTTACCGTCCCTACCCGCAGAACGTCATCCGCCTGACCGTCAGGGAGTTCGCCAGGTACGTCGATGTCTGGCGGACCTTCGACTTCCTCAACCACGTGCCGAACATGCAGGCGGTGTTCGAGGAGGTGGCGCTGGCCGGCAAGATCAACGAGCCGTGCATCTGCTTCTCCACCGGCCCCGAGCACACCGACAGCTACTACGTCGGCAAGGTGGCAGAGATCCTGGCGGTAACCGGGCCGGATATAATCCTCTGCATCAAGAACCATGGCGGCCTCGGCACGCCGCGACGGATCGGCCAGCTGGTCGACGCCCTGAAGCAGCGTCACCCCGACCTGGTCATCCACTACCACGGCCATAATACCGATGGCAATGATATCGGCCGGATAACCGAGGCGGTGCTGAACGGGGCGAAGATCGTCGATGCCTCCGACCATGCCTTTACCGGTTTCTACGGTCCGCCACCGGTGCTCACCGTCATCCAGACCCTGAAGGAGTACGGCAGGACCGCGATCGGCATCAACGAGGAGGCGGTGATCGAAACCTCGGACACCATCCGCGACCAGCGCCGCTACTACGCCCAGTTCGAATCGCAGATCAAGGGTTTCCAGCCGACCGTGCAGATCCACAAACTGCCCGGCGGGGCGATGGGGTCGAGCCTCGAGCAGGCTGCCAAAGGGGGTTTTCTCGACAGGATGCCGGATATCCTGCACAAGGAATTGCCCAGGGTGCAGAAGGATCTCGGCAACTACTGGAGCGTCACCCCGGGCTCGCAGATCCTCTGGACCACGGCCGTGGCCAATGTCCTCGATGGCGAGCGCTACGCCAACCCCTCCGGCGACCTGAAAAACCTGCTGCTTGGCAAATACGGGCCGTTCCCGTTCTATAAGCCCGCCGACTGGATCTACAGGAAGGCCTTCGGACCCGATTGGAAACAGATCGTCGAGGCGGAGGCGGGGATGCCCGGTGTCGAGGATATCGATATCGAAGAGGAGCGCATGGCGCTGGCGGCCAAACTCGGCACGGAGCCGACG
The DNA here is from genome assembly GCA_008933635.1 of Desulfobulbaceae bacterium. Classification (GTDB taxonomy): domain Bacteria; phylum Desulfobacterota; class Desulfobulbia; order Desulfobulbales; family Desulfocapsaceae; genus Desulfoprunum. The sequence goes on from WBUQ01000177.1 coordinate 4,744, forward strand.
GAGAGGCAGCTTGTCCTCTATCTCCAGCATCCCAATGACGCCGTCGATTTCTTCAAATTCGAAGAGGAATTCGGCAAGTCCTATGTCCTGCCGCCCGCCATCTTCTTCCGCGAGGGCGGTTTTTCCCTGGGAGAGCGGCTGACCTTCAAGGACCATACCGGCAAGGAGCATGTCATCGAGATCGGGCCGATCCAGAAGACGGAACTGGGCGAGACCAACGTCTATCTCAACGTCGACCATGACCAGCGGCTGTATCTGTTCGAGGCGGAGGTGCAGACGGGAGTTGCGACGGCGGTCAAGCTGACCAAGGAGGACATCGCCGAGCTGGCCGGCCAGGGAGATGTCCGCGCCCCGTTTGCCGGTACGATCTGCGCCGTCAGCGTCGAGATCGGCGACGAGGTTGCCGCCGGCGACCAGCTGGCGGTAATCGAGGCGATGAAGATGCAGACGCCTGTCGTCAGCGAGGTCGCCGGTATCGTCAACGCCGTGTCGGTAAAAATCGGACAGACGCTGCAGGCCGGCGACCGGATCGTCAAGATCGACTGCCACGAAGACTGATCTCCCGGCCTACCTCCTGGTCTTCCGGGTGAGAGTGGGGGAAATCAGCGTGCCTTCGCTGTGGTAGCCGGAAGGTGCCGTGGTGTTGGGCATCAGGATGCAGTTTTTGCCGAAGATCGTCCCGGGGTTGGTGACCGAATTGCAGCCGGTCTGGGTGTTGTCGCCGAGGATGGCGCCGAATTTGCGCCGGCCGGTGTCTATCCGTTCCCCGTCGATCCTGATCGTGACGTTGCCGGGCAGGAAACGGAGATTGGCGAACTTGGTGCCGGCGCCGAGATTGGTATTCGCGCCGAGGATCGAGTCGCCGAGTAGGCGAAGTGCCCGGCCTTGGCGTCGTCGAGAAAGATGCTGTGCTTGACCTCGGTGGCATGGCCGAGGATGCAGCGCTTGCCGGCCAGGCAGCAGCCGCGGAGGTACGCCCCCTGGCGGACCTCGCTCATCGCCCCGATGATCGCCGGGGCCTTGATCATCGCCCCGCTTTCCACCAGTACTCCCGTGC
>WBUQ01000178.1 GCA_008933635.1 Desulfobulbaceae bacterium
CCGCAGGATGGCATGCGACCTGCAGCCGGGCCGAGAAATTCAAGGCCGAGTTGTTTGACCTGTCGCACAGAATGCAGAAAAACGAAGCGGAAGGGACGCCGGACAGGCAGGTGGAGCAGCGGTGTATCGACCTGCTGGTCGACCTGAACGGTTCCCTGAGGGATTTCAAGGCGGCGATGGAGCATAGCGGCTACGAGGAAGTCATGTGGGGGTACGTGTTCAAGGAAATCTATCCGTACCTGATGCGCAGCAGGTTCGCCGAACGGGCCTATTTCAAGCCGAAGGGCTACGCCGGCGACTTCCTGATGATGGAACATATCTACGCCAATATCCCCAAAGGCGACGGCAGGCTCGGCGAGATCGTCGACACCTTCTGCCTGCAGCGTCCCGGATCGCTGGCCATCCACGGCCGTCGCCGGCTGCTGAAGGAGCAGCTGGCCTCGGTCAGCGCGGACAACGCCCGGCAGGGCAAGGTGACCAGGATTATGAATCTGGCCTGCGGCCCGAACCGGGAACTGTTCGATTTCCTTGCCGAATGCCAGTACAGCGAACTGATCGAGGCGCTCTGCGTCGATATCGACCCGGAAGCACTGCAGTACACCAACCAGTTCGTCAATATCTTCCCGCACCGGGCCTCCATCCGGCTGATGAGCGAGAACGTCATCAAGTGGTCGCTCGGCCGGGTCACCCATCAACTGGGCAAGCTGGATATCATCTATTCCGCCGGGCTCTGCGACTACCTGGACGACAGGCTGTTCCGGGCCCTCATCAAGCAGTGCCATAACCACCTGAACCCCGGAGGCACCCTGATCCTCGGCAACTTCACCGCCTATCCCGACTCGCTGTTCCTCGACAAGCTGCTGAAGTGGGAGCTCATCTACCGCAATGAAGCCGACCTGCAGGAGCTGTTCGCCGGGACAGCCTTTGGCGGCAATATCCGGATTCTCGCCGAGAAGGAGCGGGTCAATCTCTTCGCCGTCGCCCGAAAGGAGTAGACAGCCGCCGGCCGTCAGACCACTGCCTGCCGCGCCGGGGCCGGACAAGGCCATCTTCCCGTTGCATCCCATGTGAATATGTCATCACTGCAGAAGACACATCAGCTATTCATCGATGAGGAAACCCGCATGCTGTTTTACCAGCGCACCCTCATCTGCCTGTGGCTGGCAGTGGTCTTCTTCCCGCTCTTCTCCCTGCTCGACTACGTCTACCGCCGCGATCTGTTCATCACCTTCCTGCTGTACCGGCTGCTCTACGTCATCGTTCTGTTCATTTTCATCAACCTGCTCAAACTGCCGGCGATAAAGAGATTCGCCCCCCTCCTCATGTATGCGGCCATGGTCCTCGGAGGGTTCGTCATCTCGCTGATGACGGTTCACCAGGGTGGCTTCGAGTCAGGCTATTATGTCGGGATTCTCCTGATGATCGCCGGCGCCCTCTCGGTCCTTCCCCTCACCACTTCCCAGGCCCTTCTCTACGGGCTCTCGATGTATGCCGTTTACGTGCTGACGGTTATCCTCGGCAACGGTATCCCGGACAGCGCACAACTGATCAGCGCCGTCAGCAACTCGTTCTTCTTTCTGACCATTGTCGGCATTGCCGCGATACAGAGCTTTGATGATTTCCGAACCCTTCGCCGGCAACTCCGCGCCAAACTGAGTATCCGCGACATCGGGGCCGAACTCGCCGCCTTTACCGACGGCCTGGAGGCGATCGTCCAGCAGCGGCTCACCCAGTTGCAGGAAACCGATCTCAAGTACCGCGACCTTTACAACAGCATAACCGACATGGTGGTGCTGATCGACGCCGACGGGACCATCCGGGAATGCAACAGCAACTGGACGGATGCGACCGGCCTGGCCACGGCGGACCTCCAGCGGACAGACATCCGGACCTTTCTCCGCCATGAACGGGAAATGACCGACTGGCTGGGCCACGTTCAGCTCCACCTCGCCGGCGACGACCTGGTGCGCGGCATGCAGCTCAGCCTGACGGATAAATCCGGGAAATCGCTGGAGGTGGAACTAAGCGCGTCGAAGGTCGCGATCGACGGCGTCACCTATTACCAGCTCATCCTTCGCGATATTTCCGCCACGAAGAGCATCGAAAGGAAACTGCTGGATGCCGAACGGCTGATCGGCGCTTCCCGTCAGGCAGCCATTTTCGGTCTGGCCAGACTTGCCGAGTGCCGCGACGACGAGACCGGCGCCCATCTTTCCCGTATCCGTTCCTATACCCGCATCCTGGCAGACGAGCTGGCACAGTCGCAGGATTACGCCCCGATCCTCACCGAGGAGTTCATCGAAGAGATAGGCCACTCTGCCGTCCTGCACGATATCGGCAAGGTCGGCATTCCCGACTTCATCCTGCAGAAACCTGGGAGGCTGACAGCGGATGAGTTCGAAGTGATGAAGCAGCATACCGTGTTCGGTGCCCATGTCCTGGCGGCAGCCGACAGTGATCGGGAGAGTCCTTCCTTCCTGCAGCTTGGCAGCGAAATTGCCCGCTCCCACCACGAGCGCTGGGACTCCCGGGGCTATCCGGACGGCCTGCCGGGCAGTGAAATTCCGCTGGCCGCACGGATCATCTCGCTTGCCGATGTCTACGACGCGCTCACCTCGAGCAGGGTGTACAAGCCGCCCTTCAGTCATGAGGAAAGCAGGTCGATCATCGTCGAAGAGAGCGGCAGGCAGTTCGACCCGAACGTGGTGAATGCCTTTCTCCGCCGGGAGGAGGACTTCAGGGAAACACGGATGCGCCTGCTTCTGCAGCAGCCGAAAGCAGGCGAATACGCGTCATGAAGACCTATCGGGAAGAACTTGCGGAACTGCATCACCGGCGGGTGTATTACATCCTGCTGGCCGGCGCCGGCGTACTGCTGCTCTTTTCTCTGCTCGATCTGCTCCTTGCGCCCGGGCTGTTCCGGGAATTTCTCGTCTGCAGATTCACAGGCGCCTCCGCCGCCCTGCTGCTGATCCTGATCAACTACTGCGACCGGAAGAAAACAATCGCCAAGGCAACCGGATTTGCCGGATACGCCATTGTCGTCCTGATTACCCTGGCCATGATCCATCGCATGGACGGGGCCAATTCGCCGTATTATGTCGCTCTGATCCTGGCGATGACCATCTATGCCGCCCTCGCACCGCTGACCCCCCTGCAGACACTGCTGAGCGGTCTGCTGGTGGTCATTCTCTACACGCTCGTCGTCGCTGCCGGCGATACCAGCCGGCACGATTTCCTGGTCGGGATGTTCGCCAACCTGTTTTTCATGAGCAGCGTCGTGATCATCGTCGCCACCCAGAGCTGGGCCGACACCAGGGCCAGAAAAAGGGAGTATCAGCTGCGGGTCCAGGAGAGCGAGGCGGCGGAGCAGCTCGCCCGCCAGGCCGAATTACTGGAACAGGAAGTGGAAAAACGGTCCAGGGAGCAGGCTGCCAGCGAGGCGCGCTACCGGCTTTTGTTCAACCAGATCGCCGACGATGTCGTCCTGGTGACAGCCGAAGGAGAAATGCTCCAGGCAAACAGCAACTTCTCCAGACATTACCTGCCCGGACAACCCGGAACCGGAGGGTCTCTTTTCGACATCATCCCGGCCGGCCAGCATCAGGATTGCAGAACACTGCTCGCCATGGCTATCGAAACCGGCGAACCCGTGCGAAACCGCCGACTCAGCCTGATCAGGCCTGACGGTTCGGCAATGGAGGCGGAAGTCAGCGCCAGCCTGCTGCGCCGCGACCGCGGGATCACAGGGGTTTTGCTGGTCATCAGGGACACGAGCATCAGAAAAAAAATGGAGCGGCAGCTACTGACCTCGCTGGAAACGCGCAGAAAGACCGAGACGGCGACCATCCTTGCCCTGGCCAAGCTGTCGGAATTCCGTGATTTCTCCGCTGGCAACCATCTGGAGAGGATACGTGAATACTGCAGGATTCTGGCAGGTGAACTCTCCGGTTACACGGAACTGCAGGACGTCATCACCCCGACCTTCATCGAGGATATCTACCATGCATCGATCCTCCACGACATCGGCAAGGTGGCGATCCCCGACAGAACGAGGCCTCAGGCACCCGGCGCTGAAGGGCATGACGACCAGGCGGCCCGCCGCCATACCATCGCCGGCGGCGATGTGATCAGGGAGATGCAGGAAGAGAGCCGGGGCGGGAGCTTCCTCGGGATGGCGAAACACATCGCCTACTTCCACCACGAGCGCTGGGATGGAAAAGGCTATCCCCATGGCCTGATGGAGCGGCAGATCCCGCTGGCTGCCCGGATCATGGCGGTCGCCGACACCTACGAGGAAATGACGGCAGCCACCCCGGACAATCCGGCCGTGTCGAGCCATGATGAGGCCGCGATGCATATCGCGGCCAGTTCGGGGCTCGCATTCGACCCGATGGTGGTGGGAGCGTTCATGACCCGGCAGGAAGCGTTCCGGGCGGTCAGGGAAAAGTACGGTGAAACAGCAGGAGATGACACACGCCGGCCCCGCCGGCCTGTGTCCATGACTGAACAGGGAAGAACACGGCTGCAAGGCCATCGGGAGGATAAATCATGACCCAGAGGGCAGAAATCGGGCTGGCCGGACTCGCCGTCATGGGCGAGAACCTGGTGCTCAACATGGCCGGCAAGGGTTTTCGTGTCGCCGTCTACAACCGGACCACCGCGAAGGTCGACACCTTTCTCGCCGGTCGGGCGAAGGGCCTGCCGATCAGCGGCTTTCATCAGGTCGGTGACTTTGCCGATGCTATCGAACGGCCGCGCAAGGTGATGATGATGCTGAAGGCGGGCGAGGCCGTGGACCAGTTCATCGGCCAGCTGCTGCCGCACCTTGCGACCGGCGATACCATCATCGACGGCGGCAACTCCCACTATCACGACACGATCCGCCGTTCCCGCGAACTGGCGGCAAAGGGCATCCTCTTCGTCGGCAGCGGAGTTTCCGGTGGCGAGGAAGGGGCGCTGAACGGACCGTCCATCATGCCCGGCGGATCGGCAGAGGCCTGGCCGCTGATCGCACCGGTCTTCACCGCTATCGCCGCCAGGGCCGGAGACGGTGAACCCTGCTGTGCCTGGATGGGACCGGACGGGGCCGGCCATTTCGTCAAAATGGTCCACAACGGCATCGAATACGGAGACATGCAGCTGATCGGCGAGGCCTACCAGATCATGCGCCGGGTTCTCGGCCTTGATCCCGGGGCGATGCAGACGATCTTCGAGGACTGGAACCGGGGCGACCTGCAGAGCTACCTGATCGAGATCACCGCCGCCATCCTCCGCCACCGGCAACCCGACGGCACGCCCACCATCGACACCATCCTCGACGCCGCCGGCCAGAAAGGTACCGGCAAGTGGACGGTGAACGCCGCTCTCGATTGCGGCGTGCCGCTGTCGCTGATCAGCGAGTCGGTCTTCGCCCGCTGCCTCTCGGCAGAAAAGGACCTGCGCGGGGAGGCCGCAGCCCTGCTGGCCGGCCCAGTCCAGGCCTTTGCAGGCGACAGGAGCGCTGTCGTCCGGCAGCTGGAGCGGGCCCTGTACTGTGCCAAGATCATCTCCTACGCTCAGGGCTTCTCGCTGCTGCAGGAGGTCTCGCGCGAACACGGCTGGAATCTCGATTTCGGGGCGGTGGCCAGGATCTGGCGAGGCGGCTGCATCATCCGCTCGGCCTTCCTCGACCGGATATCCGCGGCCTTCCGCCAGCACCCAGGTCTCGCCAGCCTGCTGCTGGCGCCGTCGTTTGCCGCCGAGGTGAACGGGGCCCAGGAGGAGTTGCGGACCACTGTCTGCCTCGCCGCCACACAC
>WBUQ01000179.1 GCA_008933635.1 Desulfobulbaceae bacterium
AAGGACCTCGGGACGGAAGACGATCACCGTCTGCGACAGGCTCTCCGTGCCGTCGGCATCGGTCAGCAGCACCTTCGCTCCCTTGCCGGCGGCGATCGAGGCCAGCGGCTCCGGCAGGGTCGCCGCTTTCACGGCGTCGGAGAGCAGCATCTGCATGCGGATCGGCATCTTCACCACCTCGACCTTTTTTACCTCTTCGGGCTTGAACCCCTGCTGCTCGAGCATCCGGTCGGTGACATATTCGATGATCGTCGAATTGGAGACGGCGATCTCGACACCCTTTAGGTCGGCAACGGTCGCAAGGCCGGATTTCGGCGAGGCGAGGATGGCGAAGACCCCTTCTGCGGGGTGCTCGCCGAGGCAGAGCGAGGTGATCTTCAGCCGGCCCTGGCCACGGTCGAAGAGGATGGCGCCGACTGGATCGGCGATGGCGCCGTCGATCGCCCCGGCGGCCAGGGCGCTGTCTCGCTCGATGGCGCTGAGAAACGGGATCAGCTCGACCTGCAGTCCCTCACGCTGGTAGAATTTTTCCTGTTCGGCGACATAGAAGGGGGCCGAATCCTCGATCTGCAGCATACCGAGTTTCAACGGCTGGGCTGCCAGGGTTGGCGAGGCGGCGATGAGGGACAGCAGGAGCAGCAGGTAACGTGTCATGGTTGCACCGGGTGGGTGGAAGGCTGCGTCGGGTATGACGGGCTAAACACGGACGGGAAAATATTCCGCGTCGCTTTCACTCTGTCGTGTAACATTTCAATATTTCGCCGAAATACAAGGTGTGGTAGTCCTTGTTCGGGTAGAGCTTTTCCAGGGCCGGGTCGAGAAAGGCGTTGTCCATCGCCGACTTGTAGACGACCCGGCATTCGTAGTGGACACCGGGGACGTCGATGACAGGCGACTCTGTCTGCAGGGCCTGTTTAAGCTGGAGGCCGCATTCGGCCAGCTTGTCCATCTCCCGGCCCGATTTGGTGCCGCAGATCATCAGGGCCCGTCCGTATTCGCTGCCGGCCGGAACGGTAACGGTGAAATTGTCGGTCTTCTCGAGCAGGGTGAAGGTGTAGCGGGAGTCCCGCACAGCGATCATCAGGATCGGTTTCTGCCAGATGCAGCCGATGGTGGCCCAGCCGATGGTCATGGTGTTGACGAGTCCGTCCGCCTTGACGGTGAGGAAGGCCCCCCGCTTGATCTGCTCAAGCAGCTGGTCGGCCTGTTCGAGGTAGTGACGTTCCTTCATGGTCGAGTTCCTCCTGCTGGTGAAGGGGTTTTCATCCTTGCCCGTGGTTACTGTCGGGGCAGCTTTGCTGCCCGACATCTTCCACCGAGAAACTACATAAATTGCAGCGTCTGTGCAAGATGGAATGACCGGCCGCTTCTGCCGGACGGCCGTCTCCGTGACGGGGGCGGTATTTTTCAAGGGACGAAATCGGTTGTCGTGACTATTGTTTCGCCAAGATGGATTCTGACCGGGGAACGGAGGCCGTAAACTGACAACACCAGAGCGGAGGAATGCCATGAGCCATGCGATCGTCATGCACCAGACCGGGGGACCGGATGTCCTCCGGTGGCAGGAACATGACCCGGGTCTGCCCGGGCCGGGCGAGGTACGGATCGTCCACGAGGCCATCGGCCTCAATTTCATCGATGTCTATCACCGCACCGGACTGTATCCGCTGCCGTCCCTGCCGGCCGTAATCGGCATGGAAGGGGCGGGGATCGTCGAAATGGTCGGCGAGGGGGTGTCGGAGGTCGCCAGGGGCGACCGGGTGGCCTATGCCGGCATGCCGCCCGGGGCGTATGCCGAGGTCAGGTGCCTGCCGGCGCACCGGCTGGTCAGGCTGCCGGATGGGATATCCAGTCGTGACGCGGCCGGCCTGATGCTGCAGGGGATGACCGCCCGTTATCTGCTGCGGGGCTGTTACCCCGTCAAGGCCGGCGACACCATCCTGATCCATGCCGCCGCCGGCGGGGTCGGTACGATCGTCTGCCAGTGGGCGCGACAGATCGGGGCGACGACCATCGGCACCGTCGGCAGCCGGGAGAAGGCGGAAGAGGCGCGGGCCAGCGGCTGCACCCATACGATACTCTACCGGGAGGAGGATTTTGTCGCGAAGGTGCGGGAGATCACCGGCGGCCGGGGGGTCGATGCGGTGTACGACTCGGTCGGCAAGGCCACCTTCATGCAGTCGCTGGATTGCCTGCGGCCGATGGGGACGATGGTCTCCTTCGGGCAGTCTTCGGGGCCGATCGGCACCTTCGACCCCTCGCTGCTGGCGGCAAAAGGGTCGCTCTTTCTCACCCGCCCGAGCCTGATGCACTACACCGCCAGGCGGGAAGACCTGCTGGCCCATGCCGAAGACCTCTTCACCGTGGTCCTGGCCGGTGCGGTGCGGGCCAATATCCGGCAGGAGTACGCGCTGCGGGATGCGGCGCAGGCCCATCGCGACCTCGAGGGCAGGAAAACCACCGGCAGCACGATCCTGCTGCCGTAGGTGGCGCCTTTCTCACCATGTGTCGGCATGGATTCGATCGGGCCTGAAGCGGTCGGCAGGTGCAAAATCGCCTGCCGGCCAGCCCACCGGCACCAAGGCAAAGGGGACAATGGGTTCCGGGATCGAGAACAGCCGGCGAAACCCGGCAATCCGCTCTTCCACGGGATAGATGCCGGCCCACACCGATCCCAGTCCAAGGTCCCGAGCCGCCAGCAGCATGTTCTGGGTGGCGGCGCTGCAGTCCTGGACCCAGAAATCGGTCCAGGGCTTGACCTGTTCATCGCCGCAGAGCAGTATCGCCACCGGCGCCTGCAGGACCATCCTGCTGAAGGGGTGGATGGCGGGTATGGCATCCAGCTTCGCGCGGTTGTTGATGACGATAAAGTGCCAGGGCTGCTGGTTGCCGGCCGAAGGCGCCATCATGGCAGCCTTGATGATTGCCGTTACCATGTCTGCCGGAACGGGCTGGTCCCGGAATTGCCGGATGCTGCGGCGGGTAGTGACGACGTCGAGGAATTCCATGCTGTTCTCCTTGCCGAGAATCAGGGATTGCCTGCCTTGAGCTGCTTGCCGATGTTCCAGCAACTGGCGACCGCTTCACCTAGGCCCCAGTATTGTTTGCTGGCCATGTCGAAGAGCAGCGGCCGCAGTCTGGCGATGTCGACTTTCCCGTCGACCAGGACCGCCGGGTCGGCATGGGTCTGGACTATCTCGCCGATGAAGACGTCATGGGTGTGATAGTCGATGACCCGGTCGAGCCGGCACTCCATGCAGAGCGGACACTGCGCGATCATCGGTGCCGATTGCAGCTCGCCGTAAAAGATCTCGAAGAGGGCCGCCTTGTCGGTCTTTTTGCCGGTCATGATGCCGCAGTAGTCGGTTTCGACCACCAGGTCCACTGAAGGCAGGCAGACGCTGAAGGTGCGGTTTTCGAGGATTCCGGCGTTGGTGTAGTGGATTTTGCCGAGACCGATCGAGATATGGTGATGGGTCATGATGCCGATATGGGCGACGGTGATGAAATTGGGTTTCCCGTTGACCGTGGCGCCGACCAGTACGGTAGGCGTCGGGTAGAGGGCGTTGACGGGGCCGAGTTCCTGTTTCATGGCGTCTCTCCTCAGTATGCCGGTACTGTCCGCTTCAGCGGATGAAGTTCATGTAGATCTTGCCCTCCCGCTCCGGTTCCGGCACAGCGGTCCGGCCGTGCTCGACCAGCTGCATCAGCCAGGCCATGTTGCGGCCGAGGGTGCGCATGATCTGCTTGCCCTCCTCGTCCTGGACGGCCTCGCCCGGTTTTGTACCGTGAATGACGTTCCAGTAGTTGGAGCCCGGCACCAGCATCTCGGCGTAGCAGAGGAAGTTGTTGAGCTGGTTGAAGGTCGGCAGGCCGCCGGAACGCCGTACCGCCACCACCGAGGCCCCGACCTTGTGGCGATAGAGGCCGCCGTTGACCCCGCCGACATAGAAGGCCCGGTCGAGGAACGATTTCATCGTCCCGCCGATGGCGGAGAAATGCACCGGCGAGCCGATGATGATGCCGTCGGCCTCTTTCATCAGCTGGATCCAGTCGTTGACCTCGTCGTCCTGGATGCAGCGCTCGTTTTTGGTTTTCATGCACTGGCCGCAGGCCAGGCAGCCCCGGATGGCCTTGTTGCCGACATGGATGATTTCGGTCGTGATCCCGTTTTTTTCCAGTTCCCCGGCCACCATCTCAATGGCGTGGAAGGTGTTGCCATTCTTTTTCGGGCTGCCGTTGAATGCGATCGCTTTCATGTGTTTCTCCTGTTTGCGGGTTATCTGTGGGACTATCCTTTCTCCGGCGCATATGCTATCATTGACCAAAGGTGTTCAAAGGTCAAGAACGTACTTTTCTGTAACGTAGTATTCCGAAGAGTACGTAGTACCCTGCAGGAAACTTTAACGGACAGGCATGGACAGCGGAGCAGAGCAGGCAGGTGCAGAGCGTATGGTCTTCCGGGAGAAGGAATACCGGTGCGGCATCGATGTCACCCTGGCGGTGGTCGGCGGCAGATGGAAGGCCTCGGTCCTGTGGCACCTGGCCGGGCGGACCATGCGGTTTTCCGAACTGCAGCGCCAGTTCTCCGACACCACCCGCAAAATGCTGACCCAGCAGTTGCGCGAACTCGAGGCCGATGGCCTTGTCCACCGGGAGGTTTACCAGCAGGTGCCGCCCAGGGTGGAATATTCGCTGACAGCCAGGGGCAGGAGCATCCAGCCGATCCTGGAGCTGATGTGCGACTGGGGCCGGGTGTATGCCCGCACCTGGCAGCGGCCGGAGTGAGGGAGTCCCGGGTAGGCTGCATCCTTTCCCAGGAAATTTCCTGCGGACCCTGCTAGCGGTCCGGTGCGGCCGGGGGGGCGTCCTGCGGCTTTTTCGACCGCACGGTGATGCGTTCGACAATATTGCGGTAGTACTCGTGCTGGCTGGTGATCGAGGTGGAGAATGAACGCTTGGCATCGATCTTCATCATCAGCACCTCGAGTTTCTTCATCTGCCGCAGGCGTTCATGCTCGTCTTCGGTTGCGGTGATCAGGTCCTCGAGGCGTCTGATCTCCTTGCGCTCTTCGACCTCAGGTGGTACAAAGCCGCCGTTCTTGAGGATCTTGTAGGCGATCTTGAGTTCCGGCGGGACAAAGCTGTCGTCCTCCACCGGCAGGGGTTTGTACTTGAACTGGCAATCGCTGAGATCGCGCTCCTCCATCGCTTGGAGGATCTTCTGCTCGGCAAGAAAGGCTATGATATTCATGGGTCATCCGTTGAAAGTGGGTTTCCAGCTGGGATTGATTCCCATTCTACCACAATGATAACCCATAGGGAAACAGGTTCCGCCCTTTTCCGGCGAAGGCTGGTCCGGCGATGGAAAAGAGCGGAACGCAACGAATGGCCGGGGGGTTGCGATATGCGCGGAGGAACACGCAATGGCTGAGATCATCGGTCCTGCGGCGAGTGCGAACAGGCAACTGCCCTTCGGTCCGGCGCTGTTTTCGGCGTTTCTGAATGTCCTGTTCGGCATCAATGCCGTGGCGATCAAGTTCAGCCTGCAGGGGATGGGGCCATTCACCAATGCCGGCCTGCGCTTTGCGATCGCCGGCGCCGCCATCACCCTGTGGGCAGCTGCGACCGGCCAGCCCCTGCGGGTGGACCGGGTACAGATGCGGCAGCTCGGGATGCTGTCGGTGATGTTCATCTCCCAGATCGGCCTGTTCTACCTGGGCCTGATGCGGACGACCGCTTCCCACGGCGTGCTGATCAGCAACCTGCTGCCCTT
>WBUQ01000018.1 GCA_008933635.1 Desulfobulbaceae bacterium
AGCATGGGCTTTCCGGCCGGTTGGGCGAAGGGTGGGAACCGGGGGAGGAGGAGGGCGACTGGCCCGACGAGAAGGCCGCCCATCGCCAGGTCTGCGACTATATCGCCGGGATGACCGATCGCTATGCTCTCAATCTCTATGGGCAGATATTCCTGCCCAAGCCCTGGAGCGCCCGCTGACAACCGGCCCGGGAACAAGCTGCAGGTTATGATCCAAGCCTGCCCGGATGGCCCATTTTTCCCGGGTTTTACCGGAAAACTGTTGAATTTAGGCCGCTTCACAGGTAGTGTCTGGGCAGTTCGGGTTGCACCAGTTTGATCCGCTGTCCCTCAACCGTCCGTTCCCCTCGCCGGCCTCCTGCTGCATGCGATATTGCCCGCGAACACATCGGAAAAACGGCTGATTCATTCCATTATCGATACTGAGAGTCATGGCAAGCAACGAAGAAAATCTGTTGAGCAAAGGGTACGATTTTTCCATTGTCGAAGAGAAATGGCTGCAGCACTGGCAGCAGCGGGATTGTTTCACCGCGAGGATGGATGAGGGGCGGCCCGCTTTCTCGATCGTCATCCCGCCGCCCAACGTCACCGGCGTCCTCCATGTCGGCCATGCCCTGAACAACACCCTGCAGGATATCCTCACCCGCTATCACCGGATGTGCGGCGCCAACACGCTGTGGCTGCCCGGCACCGACCATGCCGGGATCGCCACCCAGAACGTGGTCGAGCGGCAGCTGGCCACCGAGGGCAGGACCCGGCACGACCTCGGGCGCGAGGCCTTCATCGACAAGGTGTGGGAATGGCGCGAGGAGAAGGGCGGTACCATCATCAACCAGCTGAAAAAACTGGGTTCCTCCTGCGATTGGGGCCGCGAGCGCTTCACGATGGACGAGGGCCTGTCGAAGGCGGTGCGCGAGGTCTTCGTCCGCCTGTACAAGGAAGGACTGATCTACAAGGGCGACTACATCGTCAACTGGTGTCCCCGCTGCCACACGGCGCTGGCCGACGACGAGGTCGAGCACGAGGACAGGAAGGGCAAGCTCTACCATATCCGCTACCCCTATGCCGACGGCTCCGGCTACGTGGTGGTGGCCACCACCCGGCCCGAGACCATGCTCGGCGACACCGGCGTCGCGGTCCACCCCGACGACGAACGCTACCGCCAGCTGGCCGACGTCGGCATCCGCCTGCCGCTGATGGACCGGATCATCCCGGTGGTCTTCGACAACCACGTGCAGATGGATTTCGGCACCGGCGCCCTCAAGGTCACCCCGTCCCATGACCGCGACGACTACGAGATCGGCAAGCGGCACGGCCTTGCGCTCTGCAAGGTCATGGACGACAAGGGGGTGATGAACGAGGCGGCCGGCAGATACCAGGGGCTTGACCGCTTCGCCTGCCGCAAGCAGGTGCTGGCAGACCTCGAAGAACTCGGCCTGATGGAGAAGATCGAGGACTACGATCACGCCGTCGGCCAGTGCTACCGCTGCAAGACGGTCATCGAGCCGACCACCTCGATGCAGTGGTTCGTCTCGGTCCGGCCGCTGGCCGACAAGGCGGTGGCGGCGGTGCGCGACGAGCGGATCCGGATCTTCCCGAAGACCTGGTACAACACCTTCTACGGCTGGATGGACAACATCCGCGACTGGTGCATCTCCCGCCAGATCTGGTGGGGACACCGCATCCCGGCCTGGACCTGCCGCGACTGCGGCGAGCTGATCGTCGAGTCGATCGATCCTACCAGCTGCCCGAAATGCGGCTCGAAGAGTCTCGAGCAGGAGCAGGACGTCCTCGACACCTGGTTCTCCTCGGCCCTCTGGCCTTTCTCGACCCTGGGCTGGCCGGAAGAGACCAGGGAGCTGGCCACCTTCTACCCGACCTCGGTCCTCATCACCAGTTTCGACATCCTCTTCTTCTGGGTGGCGCGGATGATGATGATGGGCCTGCACTTCATGGACGAGGTCCCCTTCCGCGACGTCTATCTGCATGCCCTGGTGCGCGACAAGCACGGCAAGAAGATGTCGAAGTCGACCGGCAACGTCATCGATCCGCTGGTGGTCATGGGCAGATACGGCACCGACGCGATGCGTTTCACCCTGACCGCCTTCGCCGCCCAGGGGCGTGAGATCCGCCTCGACGAGGACCGGATCGAGGGGTACCGTTTCTTCATCAACAAGATCTGGAACGCCGCCCGCTTCGCTTTGATGCACGTCAGCGACTGCGACCCGGCTGTGCGCGATGTCTGCGGCAAGCCGCAGGAGCTGTCGCTGGTCCACCGCTGGATTCTCAGCCGCACGGCGGCGACGATCGCCGAGGTGCGGGACGGGCTCGACGGCTACCATTTCAACGATGTGGCCTCGGCCAACTACCAGTTCATCTGGCATGAGTTCTGCGACTGGTACCTGGAATGGATCAAGGCCGACCTGTTCAGCTCGGATGGCAAGGCCAAAAGCGATGCCCGCGGCGTCCTGCTGATGGTCCTCGAGACGGTGCTGAAGCTGATGCACCCGATCACCCCGTTCGTCACCGAGGAGATCTGGAGCGTGCTGCCCGGCGAGCGGCCGACGCTGATGCTGCAACCCTTCCCGGAGCGGCGGGAAGAGTGGGCTGACCGGGCGGCGGAAGAGCAGATGGCGATGCTGATGGGGGTCATTACCGGCATCCGCAATATCCGCTCGGAAAACGATATCCACCCATCGGCCCGCATCGAAGCCTGCGTCGTCTGCGCCGATGCCGCGGCCAAGGGGCTGCTCGACGCCTATTCGACTGCGGTTGCCGACATGACGCGGCTCAGCGGCCTCGTCGTCCAGGTCGGCGGCGACAAACCGACTGATGCCGCCACCTATATCGCCGGCGATATCGAGATCTACGTGCCCCTCAAGGGGCTGGTCGATGTGGCGGCGGAACTGGAAAAGCTGAGCCGGGAGCGGGAGAAGACCGAGGCCAAGCTGAAGCAGGTGGCCGGCAAGCTCGGCAATGAAAAATTCCTCGCCAATGCCCCGGCGGACGTGGTTGCCGGGGAGAAGGAGAAGAAGGAGGCCCTCGAGGCCAGGCTGACGGCCATTGCCGAGGCCGAGCAGCGGTTGCGGAGTATCGGCTGAGAACGCGTCATGGATAAGAATCTGCTGCACGGCATGATCCGGTCCTTTCTGGCCGAAGATATCGGTCGTGGCGACCTGACCAGCGAATCGATCTTTACCGAGGCGGAGACCGGCCGCGCCCGGTTGGTTCCCCGGCAATCCTGCGTGGTGGCCGGGGTCGGCACGGTGGCTGCCGAGGTCTTCCGCGTGCAGAATCCCGACATCGAGGTATTCGACCTGGTTGCCGACGGCGCCCGGGTCGGGCCCGGCGAGGTGCTGCTCACCGTCGAGGGGCCGGTGATCGATCTGCTCAAGGCCGAACGGGTGGCCCTCAACCTGCTGCAGCGGCTTTCCGGCATCGCCACCCTGACGGCCTCCTTTGTCGACGAGGTGCGGGGGTATCCGGCGCGGATCACCGATACCAGGAAGACCGTACCAGGCCTGCGGGTCCTGGAAAAATATGCGGTCCAGGCCGGTGGCGGCAGCAACCACCGCTTCAACCTGGCCGACGGCGTCCTGATCAAGGACAACCATCTCGCCGCCTGCGGCAGTATTACCGAGGCGGTAGCAAGGGTCAGGGCGAAGGTGCCGCACACCATCCGCATCGAGGTGGAGACCGAGAACATCGAGCAGGTCAGGGAATGCCTGGACTGCCGGGTCGACATCATTATGCTCGACAACATGGATACTGCCGCGATGAAGGAGGCGGTGGCCATCATCGCCGGGCGGGCCCTGGTCGAGGCATCGGGCGGTGTCAGGCTTGCAAACGTCCGGGAAATAGCGGCAACCGGCGTCGATATCATCTCCATCGGTGCGCTGACCCATTCGGCGCCCTCCTGCGACATCGGCATGGACTGGTTTGTGTAAGTGTGTGAGGCGATGGAAAAAATTCTTGATTATTGCTGATACTTCATGGGATAATACCCGACAAGTCGATGTCGTGTATTCTTCCGGTCCCAGGAGCAGACAACCCTGGAGAAGAGAATAACTCCATAGAGGAACTCTCATGCGTTGCCCAAAATGCGGTTTCATCTCGTTTGATCATCTGTCGAACTGTCTCAGTTGCAACAAAAGCTTCAATGATTTGAAAGACATGGTCCAGGGGACCGCATATATTACGCCGGCGCCGGCGTTTCTCAAAATCCATGCTGAGCCGGAGCAGTCCTTCGGCGATGACATCCAGATCAGCGATACGCTGGACGAGGAGTTCGAGGTGCAGGATCCGGATCTCGACATCCTCTTCGAGGGTGAGGATGCCGAAGGCGCCCAGGAATCCGGCCTGCGACTGGAGAAAGATAGCGATCTCGACTCCGTGGGCGAGGGTTTCGAACTGGCGTTCGAGTCCGACAAGGAGGAAGAAGAGGGGATCTCCATGGATCTGGGGCAGTTTCATGACAATGTCGAGGACGATTCCGGCAGCCATGCGGCCCAGTTCATGCGGGAAGAAGCAGCGGGACTCGAACTGCCCGATGAATTGACGGACATCTCCGACCTCGCCCCGCCGCAGAAGAAAAACATCCCGCCGGCGGCAAAGGCGTTGGATGATGATTTCGATTTCAGTCTGGATCTCGACACCGACGAACTGAAGAGCAGGCCGGCTCCGGCTGCCAAATCGGCCACCAGGGCCGCGGCCCTGGACCTCGGCGAAGTCGACCTGTCGATGGATGTGAAACCGAAAAAGGCTGCGCGCAAGCCCGCAGCCAAGGATTCCGACATGGATGGGGAGCTCGATTTCGAACTTGACCTTGGAGACCTTTCTCTCGACAAGGATTAACGAACTGACCGGACCTGCGACGGGGAGAAAACCATTGACACGGTCCGGCAAGTCGTGTAAAAAGCCCACCTACAAGGTGCCGGGATAGCTCAGTCGGTAGAGCAACGGACTGAAAATCCGTGTGTCCCTGGTTCAATTCCTGGTCCCGGCACCACTGTAATTTCAAGGGGTTAAGTCAAAAAATGACTTAACCCCTTTTTTGTTTTTGCCCTGGTTTTGCCAAGATTTTGCCAAAATTGAATCTCCCAGTTCCTATTTATTGTTACTTATCATCCTGTTATGGATGTCATTCATGGCTTTGCCGTCATGATTTGCTGCACTCTTTACGAATTTGGCATAGACCCTGATTATCATATCAGTGTCCCGATGCCCCATGACGTGTGCAATCCATAACGGGTTTTCTCCGAGGGTCAAAGCCGTTGTAGCGAAACTATGCCTAGTCTGAATCATAGGGCGGAATGGAATCTTAGCCATTTCAAGGGCCGGTCTCCATGTCCTGTTACTGAGATTTGCATGATTCAGCTGATTACCGGCGGTTGTGCAAAATAGGTACTCGCTGTTCAATCTCTCACAAATAGCCTTTTGATCCAATAAAACTGCTTTCATTGCTGGGAGTAATTGGATTTCTCGACGACTATACTTGTTTTTTGTTCTACCTTCCATTCTGTGCCCTTGCTCATCGAGTGTCATCGCTCTGCTAATAGATATGTGACCGCTTGCCCAGTCTATGTCGTCTGGCTTCAAGGCGA
The DNA here is from genome assembly GCA_008933635.1 of Desulfobulbaceae bacterium. Taxonomy (GTDB): domain Bacteria; phylum Desulfobacterota; class Desulfobulbia; order Desulfobulbales; family Desulfocapsaceae; genus Desulfoprunum. Next base: position 5,603 of record WBUQ01000018.1, read on the forward strand.
ATTGTTCTCCTTGCCGAATTCCCGAGCCAAAAGCAAATTGGAAATAGGGTTTCCAGTGGTCTGGCAAGGTGTGGATGATTCGCTGTTGCTCATCAATAGTAAAAGGTTCGATCTTGTAGGTTGTGGAATCCTCGGGAAGATTTTTGTATCCAAAAAATGGGTTGAAGGTTGAACCCCAGTTGAATCGAAGAGCGGCTTGCTTGCAAATCATCCTAACTGGGATTAGGCACTTGTTGAGAGTTTTATTGCTGACTATTTTGTCTCGGAATTGTTGTTGTTTTGCCCAGGCGTTGAACTCTTCGACCATTGCTGGTGAGATTTGTGAAAAACGCAACTCTCCAAAGAAGGGAATGATGTACAATTCAAGTTGGCGTTTATAATCAAGTAAGGTGCGTGCTGTGACACGCCCAGTTGTTTTGAGCAAGTCATACCACTCCCAGGCGAAGCGTTGAAAGACAAGCTCATCAGGGCTCAAGGATCGCCCGGAAATTTTTCTCTCAAGCTCTGAGAAGAAATCTACCTTCTTGCTCTTGGGAAACACCTTCCGGAATACAAATGTCCCGTCATGGATGGAAAGCATTATTCTGTCAAGCTGGTCTCTAACGAGCTTGGCGTTCTGCTGCGACCACGGCAGTCCCGATGATTCGCGGACTCGTCGGCCCAAATATAGAAAATCAACATATACTTTACCGTTGATTTCACGGACGGTACCTTCCTTGTTAACGTTAAGGGCAAGCTGTTTGCTTCGTATTGGTTTATTGACATGCTCTTGAATATTGTCTTGATACATAGAAATTAGCTCCCTGTCATATAGCACCTCCTCTGTTACTATTTAACCATTTAATAAATAATAACAGAGGAAGTGAATATCTCAAAGTATCCTTTAAGCTATATATTTATTCGCAGTAATGATTGTTTTTCCGGCTGCGATGGTGAATCGGGAGTTGAACTACTTACAGGATGGTTCTCGCTAATAGAGCTTGATCCTTCGACCCATGCCTTTATGGCTGAAGCCTTAAAAAGAACCTTTTTGGGAGTAGGTTTGAAATAATGCACCCCAAGAACAAACGTTTTATTATGAATTTTATTGTACACACTTTGCGTACGATAATTGAGCAGATCACCTACTTGTTCGGGCGTAAGATAAACTTCGGACATGTTGCACCTCGCAAAAAAAAGAAATGCAGCATTATGTGAACTGATTGCGTTCACAACTTAATGCTGCATATATGGTTTATTGGGATTGGTACTAGAGGACAGACAGATGGTGTCAGTGGGGAAGTTATTAACCCCACTGACAGTTTTAAAAGAGGCGATTAATCTTCTTCCTCGCCAGGTGCTCGTACTTCAATGTATTGGGTTAGTAGATTTTGGAAATATAAGAAATTTTTGTATGCTATTGGAGTGAAGGCTGATAATTTTCCTTTAGGTTTTCTCAGGTCCTTTTCGATTAACTGAAGGAGCCCTTGTCGGTAATATTTAAGAGGGTTTTTTTTCAGGTCGGTTTCATCTTTTGAATTCTGATTAGATTTACCGGTAGGCTTATTATTTGAGGCCGTCTTTTTTTGCTGACTAACAGATTGCAGTAATATTTTAATTTCCTTTTGGAAATTAATTATTTCCTGTTCAGATGCATCCTTTTGAATCATTTCAATATCATGTTCTAATAGAAACTTTTTAGGAGATTCACCTTTACAAAGTTGGTATAATTTTTTCAAATTTGTGATGTTAATAGTTAGTAATCCTGAATATTTGTATTCGCTAAATTTCGAGTAAATATACATGAAATCCTTTATCTGAAAATATGGGATTTGAGGGAGTTCTTCCTCGGTATATTTCTTCCAGGATAATTTCTTCTTTTTCACCTCCGTTTTCTTGTTCATAAGTTTCTCTCCGACCTTGATCGCTGAGGCCGACGTTTTTTGATTTAAACTAGTGTAAATCGAGTACGCCTCAGTAATTTCATCAATCTTTGGTTTGAGATTTGAGGTCTGGTCAACCTTCCTCTTGCTGCCCTTACTGCCATTACTGCCCTTAAATTTCTTTTCCATTGTGTTTTCCTCCAAATGGAAATTTGAATAGTGTGCAAACCGAATAGTAAAAATCCGGAATGCTGTTTGGAGGAACCTACGGTTTTTTTCTTTTAAAATGTTTTCGTTGGTTAAACATCAGTTGCATAAATAATATACTATATATACAATATGATAGGTCAACTTTGTTATGATCCAATTGCGAACAACAAGTAAAAATGAATGCATTAACTCCTATTGCAATAACTCCGAATTGGTCAATAAATTGCATTAACTCCGACTGTACTCCATCGAAACTTTATGAAAGTGCAATAACTCCGATTTCGCATATCAGAGGGGAGGATCAAAAATACTTGCATTAACTCCGTACATATTCTTTCATACTTAAATCAGATGTATCAATTACCCCCTCTCCCCTTCAGTAAAGAAAAATCAGATCTAGCTAGAGTGGCTATCAACTCAAGGAATTGGCGTAAGAGATGGAAACATCAGAGAAAGGTCATAAACAACAGATGAAGGCTCTGATAGAGGGGTGGGAGAAAGATGATCCTTCTGATGAATTAACAAAGTTATACAAGAAGGATCTCATTCATTTTAAGAAATGGGTGAGTGATGAGAAAGCTTGTTTGGATCGGTTGATCATATGTTTGGGTTGGAAAAGCAATGGGAAAAATAGCCTGTTCAAATGTCCAAAATGCAAAAACACCACAGCATGGATTCGACCAAAGAAAGAAGGAAAAGGAGATATACAAACTCATAGACTAATCTTTGAATGTAAGAAGTGTTTTGCATCGCCGTCGCCGAAGTCTATGACGATGATGACAGGATCAAGAAAACCTCTGGGTTTCTGGTATTTGTGTATATATGTGATTGGATTGATGGGTGGTCGAGTGCCATGGTTGTACCTCAATAAGGAGAGAATCTGCTTTAAGAGTGACGGTGAGACACACACTATCCAACGACGTGATCTAGTCGTCATATTAAGTAAGATACTGACAAAATGTAAAAACTCTCATGACAGGGTCGCTTACGCTCAGTTGTTGAAACTCAAGTTTCAAGATCATGTACCTTTAAGAAATTTTTTATCATGGTATAAGTCTATGAGTTGGGTGCCATGGAGAATTGCGTTTGAAATGGATTCATATAGTCCAATGAATGTTATGCAGTATTGCGAAAGTAGATATTCACCTAATGCCATTTATAGGGTGTTTTTTTGTGATGATAAAAAGCTTTTCGAAGGAGAGTGGCTTCTATTAATTCAAATTGATGGTAACAAAAATATTGGTGCCATTGAATGGTTTTATGTTAGTGGAATTGCTGAAGTTGCAGATGATAATGTGCGCAAAAACGATAATTATACAGTTGTAGGAGTGTTTTTAAAAGATGATAAACTTGAGAAATGTTCCCATCCATTTGGATTAGGAAAAAATATCAGGAATGCTATTAGGAAGAGTGTTTCAGTTAGCAGAATAGAGGGATTATATTTTAATAAGATATATATTCCCCCTCCAAGAATATTTGCTGAATTCAATCAAGAATTTGAATTATTAAAATAGTTAAGAGAATGAGTGAAATCGTAAAGAAATAAGCAATACATATAATGACAGTCGAATGGATTGCTAGAGAAGCCTGACTCTTTGGGGTGGTTACCGTGCTTACGAAACAGTCATTTCCTTGTTTATACGAAATTCGATTAGGTCTATTCTTCTGTAATTGAGAAAACTAAGCAGGATAATTGGAATTAAAATGGAGATGTTATGGACACAGGCATAGCGTTAAGTTTAGTTGGAATAATAGTATCTGTCATAATAGGAGTATTCTGGTTAGCCTCCTCAAATAAGAAAAAGCAAAGTAACAAAATCAATTTCAGTGCCAAGGACAGAAGCACAATCAATACCCGGGATGTTGTTGCAGGTGACTCTAACAGTGATATGAGCAACAAAGATGAGTGATAAATGGTTTGACAAGCTGCGACACCTGTTCAGGAAGAGTCCAGATACTCAGAGAAACTCAGAGGGTAACATCTGTTTTGATAGTAGGCATGGGGCAGAGATAACGACAAGAGATGTCGTTGCTGGTAACAAATTTTCAGGTTCATCTATTAATTATGGAACAATTTCCAACGTGACTAACAATGTTCATTTGGCACCCAGTGGGCATGATCAGTCATTTTTTGTTGGAGATATTGATGCAGATGATTCAGCAGATGATTATAGGATTAAAGAAGCGGAAATTAAACAGCGTCTATGGAAATTAGATGAAGCAATAGATTTATATGTAGAAATTCTATCAGACAAACCTCCCTTAAAAACTACATTTCTATCCTACATTAATTTAACGATTTGTTATTTATTGTTATCCGAAACACCGGGTAATATCTATTTGGCTAGGAAGTGTTTTGAATCCGCAAGAAAAAATATATTCAAACCACAAGAAGAAAAACTTTATTATACAAAAGCTTTTTTGCTTTTTGCATTAGGTGATGAAAATATAGGAGAGGCTCTAGAATATTTGAATCAGGCACTTAATATTAACCCTGAATATGTTCGTGCAATAAATTTGAAAGCTTCACTATTGGAGGAGAAAAAAACGCCTATTACAGATGTTTTAAATGAATTATATTTTGATGAAAATGGTGATTTATTAAAGATACATCAAGATGACATGGGAAGTTTAAAGAATGTAGGTCATTTATACTCAAAAAAAGGTGATTTTGATTCTGCTTTAGATATTTTTCACAAAGCTCTTGCCATACGTGAAGATGATGCTGTTTTACACTGCTTCATAGGTGATGCACATTTATTCAAAGCATTGGGTAGTGGTGTAGATTCCGATATTGTCCTGAGTGAAGATGGGGTTCAGGAGTTAAGCTTAGCCGTAAAGTTTTATCGCTCTGGCAATGAATTGTACAAAGGAGGACAATATCCCAAGGATTTAAACTATTTTATAACTAACTATACAGCAGCTTTATGTTTAATAGGTAAACATAGAGAAGCATATGAAAAAGCTCAATATGGACTCAAGCTAGGCGTAGACCATGAAGAGTTATTCTTAAATAAGGCCAGACTTGAAACAATTTTCGGTAATTACGAAGATGCACATGAGAGTTTTGATAAAATTTCAGATGAAAATAGACTATTTGAAAGAGCAAATATTTTTTTATCAGAAGGCAGGTCAGATGATTGTATAAAGTTTCTCCATCAGTTAATGGAATCACAGGATAATGATTCTGAAATTTTTGCTAATTGTGAAGATTTGTTGGTTGAAGCATATCTACAAAAAGATAGTTTGGACAAAGTTTCAGGTCTGTTGCTAAAAGTAGGAAGAGAAAGAAGGGATACATGGCGTACCAAACTAGGATGGGCTAGATATTATGATAAAACATCTGAATGGAATAGATGCGAAGAATTTGCATTAATTGCTATTCAGGAGTCAGATCGTCACCCAGGATGTGTTGTTGATGTTGTAAATATTTATGGTCGGAATGAACAATTCGGAAAAATAATACTGTTGTTACAGTCAATTATTGACGAAGAAAGGTGCTCACAAACATCTTATGCAGCTTTTGTCTATCGTAATCTTGCGAAAGCTCAATTGTTCGATGGACGATACCACGAGGTAATCAAATCTGCAGAGAAAGCCAAAGAGGTAAATGTCTATGAAGATGAGATTGGCAATCTGCAATTAGAAGCGTATTTGAAAATTGGTGATTATACAAATGCCAAATCGGTAGCAAAAGCACTCTACAGGAATCATCAAGATGATTACCACCTAATCTATACTCTTGGAGCACTCCATATTGCAACTTGGGATTTAGAGAATGGGAAAAAATTTCTTGAACAATGTTTAGGTATCAACGATCAAGATGTTCGTGTATTGATTACACTCGGCCAAACATATTTTCTTGAAGGAGACTGTAACAAATCTCTAGAATTTGCACGACTAGCTAAAGATATTGATGTGTCTGATCCCTCTTCACAAGCACATTCGTTTTTTATTCAACTTCATATGCTTTGTGGGGAAGTGGACTTGAGTGCTAAATATATGCACGAGTTTCACAATGACTTCCCTGATCAACAGATAGTTCATGTGTTTGGTTCTGAACATACTGAGACTGGTGAGACAAAAATACCTAATGAGTTAGCAGAAATTTTACAAGAAAGGGCAACTAATTTTAAAACTGCCCTTGATCTGTATCGGAATAATTCTTTGCCACTAACATTCTTAGCAAAAACATTCAATTTAGCCGTAAGCGTTGTGTACGATTGGAGGAGATACTACGATTTAAAAATAAATATAGAGGATGGAAACCCTAAAGTTGTATTTGAAGAAACAAAGAATGTCCTCTCATTTGATAAAATTATATTAGATTATTTATCTTTGCTAATATTTGCAAGACTGGGTTTGCTTAATGAGATTCTTGATGAATTTAAGGGTATTTATGTTTCACATAGAACTTTGGAGGAAATTACTTCGTCGATAGTGGTACAAAATGATTTTATGTCTAGAGAGATATTTAATGCACTACGATTTAGCCCGAAAGTAATTTATTTTTCCCCAGAGTCAACTCTTAATGTGATTGAGGAAGAGGTCGTTGATGTATTTACCCAATCTGTAGAAGAGTCGCTTGTTTATGCACTAGAACAGGATATGCCAATTTGTTTTGGCGATGTTAAGGTGAGAAATTATGCAAAACAAAAAGGAAAGTTTATTAGCAGTGGGCCTGTTGCTATGCTGCATCGGTTGGCAGGGAAAAATAGAATTTCCTTGGCTGATTTGGCGAGAAAAAAATCAATCTTAATGGCGGAGTCTCATGACTTTATTACTTTCACATCGAAAGAGATGTTTGCTCTCGCATCAAAAAATAATTTTATATTAACTGATGAATTGAAACAATATTTTGACTATTGTCTGAAAATTGATCCAGATGTTGACTCCTTTTGTGATGTTTATATTAATCTCTTTACAATGCTTAATAAAAAAGGTGTTAGCTTTGAGTCTCTGACAGAGTGGATGAAATACTATGTAAGTACGTTTTGTAAATTGTCTTTTAAGGATACTATGAAATCTTACTGGAATCCATATTTAAAGAGTCAGAAAAGCGGTGAAGTTATTCGTTATAGTAGAGCAGAGTATGCCTTGTTCTATCTATTTGTGTTTGTTGAAGTTGTTTTTGCAGGCCAGCAGGTAAAAAATTACCTGATCAGGTCTTTTTTGTATGAAATTAATCATGCTCCCCTACTAATATCATGTAATTCTTTGAGGCGCAAAGCGATAGAGTTGGCCCCTAAGGTTATTGAGCAAGGAAGCATTGGGGTAAATCAGAAGCAGATTAAATAAGATTAAATGCTATTTCACTTTACATTCCATTTGCAATAATACATACAGTTTCCACTGTGTCGTGTTGCTTACACTATTAAAAGGAATGTTCATTATTTGTGTTTGCATGCTGCGAAATTAATCTTTTGTGGGTAAGCATATTTTTAAAATAAAGAATTGAATTATGATTTCTAGCTGCTATTGTGTGCACCATTAAGAAAATAGCAATTTCCTTAATAATAATTGTGATCACACAGGTTCTTTTGAATAGTTAAGAAAATACGCAGTCTCTTAACAATAGTCAAAAGTGTGCAATTTGTTAGGTCGCAATCAATATCCTGCCTTCTATTGAATGGTTGCTTCATTTCCATGAATCGCTTCCCTCGCCAAATCACTTTCAAATCGTAAACTACGAATAATTATTCTTTCATCTCCTTCGCCTTTACACAACAGTGCTTTTTGGCTGCTACAATACTTTGCTGCCACTATGTAGAAAAAAAACTGTAAATAATCAAAGGCATGGGTCAGATTCATTTTGACATTTTCAATTTTTCAGCTACTAATCCATAAACAGATGTCAGAATCCATTATCATCATGGCAATAGGTATAAATTGATGACTATTACGAAAGCCAATCTCGTCCAGCAGGTATATAAGAACCATCACGATCTGACCAAAACTCAGGCCAGCGATGCTGTTGAGGCATTCCTTCGCCTGTCAAAAAATACACTCATTAATGGTTCCGACCTCTTATTGAGTGGATTTGGGAAGTTTAACGTCAGAGATAAGAATCCACGCCGGGGACGTAATCCGCAAACAGGCGAAGACCTTATACTCAGTGCACGAAGGGTGGTGACTTTTAAGCCGTCCGGGATATTGCGAGATATGATCAATGGAGAGTAAGTCAGTAGAATAATTGGCGTGAATTGCGAGATCGACTTTGTTTCATGCCTATTCTGCCGTGATTATGATAAAAATGATTTACTCTCCACTATTGCAATCGCCAATGACGGTACTTTCCCCGTGCTGATCATTTGTACCTGATCTCAGCTCTTCGAATGGTGATATCTTGGCCTATATACGATCGAAAGGAATTCTCACCAAATGGCTCGACAACAAGGGTTTCGGGTTCATAACACCGGAAAAGGATAAACAAGAAGTCTTTGTTCATATCTCTTCATTTGCTAGGAATCTACCGCGGCGGCCACAAATTGGCGATACGGTCTTTTTCTACGTCATAAAGGACGAGAAAGGAAAAATCAAAGCCGTTGACGTGATCATTGAAGGTGTTGCGTCTGTCACCAAAACTGTTGTCTCCCGAAGAAGACCCATGGATGTAGAACGGAGCTCAAGAGGTAGTTGGAGACTACTCGTTATTTGTGTCATTCTCATCATTGGGGGCAGTGCTACCATTTTTGATAAATTCCTTTCTCGCAATGGTCAGCAGATGCCAGCTTTTTCTCGAGTATCTACTGGATCGAGTGCTCCTCAGAAAGCTGTACAATCGTCATCAAGATATACCTGCGCTGGAAAGACCAGATGTTCACAGATGAGCTCTTGCGAGGAGGCGACATTCTATCAGCGCAACTGTCCTGGAACTCTAATGGATGGTGACGGCGATGGGGTACCTTGTGAGAGGCAGCATTGCAATTGAGTTACCACTCTGTAGTTTGTTGTCATCCTAGCACTCTGGAATAGTCTCAATTTCCAAAATTCAGCCGAACCTCATGCTTACAGTGAACATCTCCTCCTCCTAGGGAGAATCATGTTCCGTTCAAAATAATCTAGAAAAATCTTCTGTCTGTCGCTGATTATTTAAGTTATGATATTTCGGAAATACTTTGATTTAGAAGGACCTTAACCAAAGTCACTAAAATGATATAACATCTCAATCCGTGGAGATCTGCAGGTCAGCTCAATAATTTGTTGGGTATAAAACAGGATGCAAAATGGCAATCGCTATTCACATTGAAAAAGTTAGGCAGGGGCTGCGGGAAGGCAGATTTACTTCAGAGGCGGCTGTTTCGCAGGGAATACTTTTGCCGGCTTTGCATGCGCTTGGGTGGCCAGTTTTTGACACATCAATCGTAATTCCAGAATTTTCGGTTGAAGGCCGACGCGTCGATTATGCATTATGCCATCCTGAAAACAGACCATCGGTATTTATCGAGGTCAAGAAGGTTGGATTATCCGAAGGCGCAGATCGACAGTTATTCGAATATGCTTTCCATCTTGGTGTACCGATGGCGATCCTTACGGACGGCCAAGAGTGGAGTTTTTACCTTCCTGGTGAGCAAGGCCGTTACGACGAACGCAGAGTTTATAAACTTGATCTTCTGGAACGAGATATTGCCGAGGCAAAAAGCAGACTTGACAGATATTTGAGCTACACCAATGTCTGTTCAGGTGCCGCTCTAAAGTCTGCACGTTCAGATTATCAGAATGTGGCACGTGTCCGAATTATCGAAACGAATTTTCCTAAAGCATGGGAAGCTTTGCTTAAAGATCAGGATTCGTTGTTGTTGGAGCTGCTGGCTGAGAAAGTTGAAGACCTTTGCGGGTATAAACCTGATTTAGATATTTGCAGTCAATTTCTGGAAATGCAAATTCAGAACAACAAACATGTTGAGAAATATGACGTTGATAAAAAACCTCCTATAAAACAGACGAAGCCATTCACTCCTGCTGCCAGCACCAATCACTCTCGAACCGTTGACAATTTTAATTTCATATTCAAGGGACAAGAATTTCCTGCTCGTTCGGCGAGAGAGGTTATGACAAAACTTTTCCAACTGCTGTCTCAAGAGGATAGCGGGTTTCTTGATAGATTTGCATCACGTAAACATGGCAAGAAAAGGAGATATCTTGCAAGGGACAAACATGATCTCTACCCTGGTCGACCTGATTTGGCAGAACAACACTCTGTTGAAGTTGTTGCAGGATGGTGGATTGGGACTAATTATAGCCGGAGAAACATACAGGATATAATCGAATTGGCACTTGAAGTTGCTGGGCCACAACTTCGTAATGCAACCAAGGCAAATGTATTGTGATCACTTGCCCAACGAATCACTGCACTGGATTTTTACTTCGCTGCGCTCCGTAAAAGCCAGTGAGTTCAACCGGTAGGAGGCATGATGAATGACATAAGTCGCACCTCGGCAAAAGGTCTTGCTCGATACGCAAGAGAATATTTTGATGCTGCTGTTGCGGCAGATGATGTTTTAGGAATGCGTCCTGGGTATGAAATAGTTGCTCCAGCACCGGTTTTGTTTCTTGTTGCTCATTCGATAGAACTCACCCTTAAAGCATATTTGTTGTACAAAGGTAAATCATCGGAGGATATCAAAAAACTTTCTCACAAACTTAAGGATTGTTGGGATGAGGCCAAAAGTGAAGCTGTTGAGGATCATGTTACATTAACTACCGATGAAATTGAATTGTTGGACCTAATAAACGATCTGCATGTATCCACTGAGCTAAGATACATAAAAACAGGATATAAAAATTTTCCAGTGTTTGGTCCTCTCTACAAATTGGCAAAAAAACTATTGGATTTAATTTGTCCTCTTGTAGAATGTAATTAAGGCAATTTTGCTCCTAACTGCGACTGTAACAGACCGCTTATAGATTGCCGCGGATACTTTCCGCGCCGTTCTTTTGGAAAAGGAATCATGTGCAATCTATGAAGAAAAGAAGCAAACATCGCAATTTTATCAAAGATTAGCAATTAAAATAAAAGTATATTCCTCGATTAAGTTTAATAATGTGTTCAATTAACGATTATTATTAAGTGCCAAGGGGCATTATGAACAATATAAAAAAATTCCCAAAGATTCCAAAGAAAGATATTTCTGATTTATATCCTTTGGTCCAGTCAGATATAGTTCCGAAAGTATATGAGTCACAAATTGTTTCTTATAAAGCTGAAGAAATAAATGAGTATAATATAGGCATTTGGCACAGATTTCTGGCAAAATATTATGGTCAGCCGACCGAAATTAATGCTTTTTTATGCAAGGCTAAGGATCATAAATGGATTCTTGATGAGAACTCCGAATTTCAGTCTGTCTGCGAGGCAGCTTTCCGTTACTCTGACGAATCACGTTCAAAGATTATTTTTTTAAATGTAAGCTCTGAGAATGAAAAAAACTATGATAATGGTTTGCTGACTATAGCCCCCACATTCTTAGAGTGGAGGTATTTTTTTGAATTGCCGTCAAAAAATATAATAACTATTGGGAGCAAGAATATTCATACAGAAATTTATATTTCTCTTGTTAATCCAGATAAATCAAATAAAGGAGAAATAAAGAAAGAGACTAAAGAATTTATTTCTATCCTTTTGGAAGATATCAAAAAGCACTCTGATAATCTTTTCAATCCGAAAAAGAGGTTTCGTGAAAAAGAAGTCTTTGCCTATACTTTGTGTAATGTTTACCTGTCAAATTATTTAAGTGCTGAACATATTATTAAAATATCGGATCGAGAAGAGGAAAATTTGGCCAAAAATGTATTTGAATTTTCTGATAAGACACTTTTTATGGATAAAAATGCTGCTGCACAGACTGGATCTACTATGCTTACTTGTGGCCTTTTTTATAGTTCTGCAATTTCGTACCTATTCATGGCCCTTGAAGGATTTATCAATATTATATTCCATCGTTTTGTGAAGAAAGATGTTAACGATTTGGATATGGAAAGAGGGTTGAATATTGAACAAAAAATTAGACTGATGCCATATCTTTGTGATCGTTTTAACTATGACTTTAATGAAGTGGCCTCTGAAACATATAAAAATTTTATTCAACTTAAAAACTATCGAAATAAATTATTTCATTCAAAAGTAGATGACTCACTATTTAGCCTGATGGACATTTATGGATTATTTCATTACAATTATGGAATGGATGAATACAAAAATGATTTTCTACCTTATTATAAATCGAGATTAACTAAAAGTAATGTCATTCAAGTTAAAGAAATAGTCGACAAGATGATTGATAATATTATCAACGCTATGGATCAAACAGCACAAAAATATGTGAAAGAACATATTTTGAACAGTTTCGTAATTCCTTTCATGAATTCATCGGTGGGACAAGATCCACTGCTGCAACCAAAGAATGAAGAAGATAGCATTCCAATAAGAGCATAACAATACTGGGGACAGGATGCTAAACTCTCCAACCAGAAAATGTACAGGATAAACCGGTGATTTTCGCATTCTCGACGGCTGCGACGCGATTAAAATTCCCGCGTGAAATCTCAAGATGTTCATAATCTACTAAAACATTATTTTACTACTGTGTATACGAACTTCAGGTGTTCACATATCTCCCATAAAGGTTGCCTAACCTCGCTTAAACCTATTTAGCATTTGCATCCGTTTTACCTTCTTACTGTCGAAAAAAATTGAAATTGCTACAGAGAGATTGTCTGATTGGTTGGGTTGTCCAAGATAATAATCAGATGACAGGTTAATTTTCAACCATATGACCATTACAGCCACTCCATATCGATTGAGGCAATGTCGACATCGGGAAAATTGAAATCGCATACAAGATGTTCGATAGGAATGCGTTTTTTGTCAGGGCTTATAAAGCCGATGATGATTTGATCGATACTCGATAGACTTGCTCTGATTTCTGCTATTGACTGCCAAATGTGATTGTAGGTGGTGTTTAATATTTTTGATCCGATATGGTAGTAACCTGATCCAAACCACAATCCTTTCTCGATTTCCTCTCTGTATTGCAGGAGACTGCAAAAGCAGGCCTGCAAATCATCCCTGATGCTGACACAAGCTGATCCTAGAGATATGAGTGATATTACCTCTTCATACCTGTCGTGGGCGTCCTTTTCAATGAAATCCCCATTTCTGAACTCAACTAAATCGTTGATATCAAAGGCCCGCAAAATCGCATTCAGTTGTTTCAGCCGATACAATCTTGGTGGGTTGTCTGCCAGTTGTTCTTCTTGCCAAGCCTGAGATTCTCGAACTAGGACAACAAATTCAAGGTAACAGTTCAATAGATCCTTCGACGAAACCAATCCAGATTTGAAAGAGAACATAGTAAAAGTTGGGTCATTGAGCCTTGTCATTAGTAATCATTAAAAATATTATAAAAACAGTATCCTAATCGGGGAAGAGTACTTGGTTGACTGCTTATGATAAATATCCTGCGTCAGCCATAGAAAGGGTTGTATCGCCGATAACCAGGTGATCAAGGACACGGACATCAATGATCTGTAGGATTTCTTTCAGTTTCGCGGTGAGTTCGATGTCGTTGACGCTCGGATCGACAACTCCTGAAGGGTGATTATGGGCAAGGATGACTGCAGCGGCATTGAGTTGCAATGCTTCCTTGGCAATTTCCCGGGGATGAACCGTAGCACTATTGATGGTACCACGAAACATTTCTTTGAAAGCGAGAACTCGGTATTGATTGTCGAGGAACAAACAGCCGAACATTTCACACTGATACTGCATCAATTTGTGATGTATGGCCTCCTTCGCATCGGTTGAGTTGCGTATGGTAGACCCTCGTCGCAATTGATATTTCAGTAGTCGTTTGGCCTCTGATATTACTGTTTCTTTCGGTGCCGGCAGATATTCCCCGTCCTCATTTTGGACATAAATCATGGTTGTCCTCCTTGCTGAGGTTGATATTGTAGTAAATATTTGAAGTTACGGTTAAGCGGAGAGGGTAATTCAGAAACTCTTTAGTATCACTTGGTTACGGGTGAGATTCAGCTGAGAAGGTCATTTCCCCTCAAGAAAGAAGGTGGCTGTAAACTCAAGCAAAAATGCCTTGCCGTCGCTGATTTCATCAGTACTGCATGCTTTGCGGTTGATGTACTTTTTATGACTTGAGTCGAGCAGGACAAGTCGGTTGGGTGAAATCGCCTGAACTACTGACCAATGGCTAAAAGACTCGGTACTGTAGCAGATGATGACGCAACGGTTATTACCGTTATGAAGGAAGGCTTCGAGTTTTGCCCAAAAATCTGACAATTCAAGCTGTTTGCGGCGTTGAAAGGGTCTGCTGTATGAGATCCCAAATTGTGGTTTGAAGATATGTCGGAGCAGTTTGGCTATTTTTACTTCATTGATGCCATAGACCAGAAAGTTAGCCGATTTACGCTGTTTTAACTGAAGTTTCAGCATTTTGAGGAATATGAGCTGCCAATCCGCGAAGCTCATTCTTTTGGATATCAACCTGGTAGCGTTGATGAGCGAGTAAACCCCGCAGAGTCCGTCAAGTTCGCCCTGGTTATACGGTCGCATTAGTAACAGTTGATAAGCGGTACCTGTTTGGCAGGGACGACTTCCCAATGTAAATCACAGTCAATTTCGACAAAACCGATTTTAATGGACTGTAATTCAGAGAAAGATATGTACCCCCATTCGGCATTGACGATATCGCCGTTGAGAATGGTATATCCAAAGAACAGGTCTTCGCCGTCATACTCAACTATGTACCAATCACAGCCGCCGATGAAGAAATGTAAATGCACTAATTTCTCCGCCAGTGGTATCGATTCGGTTGCATAGAGCCTTGGTATACTGTCCAACTGCGTTGTTGATGGTGTGTTCCACATAGTTTCCTCCATTGTATGAGTTGAATGATTCCGCTGCGGTCGCAGTGGTGTTGAAAACGTTGATTGAAAACGTGAGTAGGGTGGGGGATGACCGATGAAACACGAAGTACCTAATATATGTTAGGCTTAAAAAACTAAGTCAAAATGGAATTGGCGAGGTTCTGGTTCATCTCTGGCAATACATCAGCATAGAGAGCTGTCATGTTAATACTGGCGTGGCCGAGCTGCTTTTGAACGAACCTCAAGTTGTTGGTTTTAGCCAAGAGCATGGTTGCATAGGTATGGCGGGCACTGTGTATCGAGTAGTGTTGTTGGATATTTGCGGCTTTCAATGCCTTCTTAAAACTGAGATAGAGCCCGGTGGTGGTAAACTGTTTCCCGCCATGACTCGCCAATAAAGGTGCTTCGGGTAGTACAGACTCGCCGAGGACCTTCTTTTTGTAATCGATATACTCCCTGATATGTTTGACGATATCGCGGTCTAGGTACACATCACGTTTTTTGCCGTTCTCGCCTCTTCCTTTGCCGTGACGGACAATAAGGTACATGTCACTGACGCCTTTGATATGAATATCCCCGATTTTCAGGTCGGCGATTTCCGATACACGTAGACCTGTGTTGAATGCGATATGCACTAACATGTACCTCGTGATCCAAGTACTCCGCCCGAAAGTGGTGTCGACGACAGCCTTTTCTTCGCAAACTTTGAGCAGCCGGCGGGATTCACTAGACGAGAGGAACTTGTCTCGAGTAATACGATACTCGTTGTTCATATTATCTCCGGTAGAATTATGAGAGGTAAGAAAATGCAGTGAACACTGCGAATTTTGATACCTATATTATACCAGAATTTCGATAAAAAGTCAATAACTATCCGATATTGCATATTATTCAAGTTTTGAAGTTTAAACTTCAATTTCACAACTTTAGTTGAAATGGTGATTTTTTGTTAAATGATTTCAATTGAAATGTTGAAAAAAATCGTTTGAACAACAAGTGATGTGAATATTAATATTAGATGATAAACATTGTCTGTTATGGTTAAATTTATAGAATTTATAGTAATTAGTAATACTATAATAAGCAATGTGTATATTAGATACTAATATACTAATAAAATGTATAGTCTAGAGGGATAAAAACTGACAATGTATATATATTATATTAGTGTATTGGTAGGCTATTTATAAAATTCTTTCAATTTTTTTCCTTTTGGTGGGTTATCAGTATTGTCATCTTGATTAGTGTCAATCGGTTTCCAATTAATCGCAATTTTTCCTTTCTTAATCCATTTTATTTCAAACTTTTTAACACGACGCTCTGTTTGAATTATCAACTCATCAAGTTTGGAATATTTCTCTAGTGAATTGGACAAATCAAGGCCGTTTGATTTTGCGTAATTAGCTTCATCTATGAAACATTCAAAATGAATTATGTCTTTATCCTTATGATAATAGTCTTGATCGCAATTTGGTGGAACGTATTTCCGGTATTGTTTTTTTGAAAATTGTTTGAATTGGAACAAACTCATAGTGCTATCTGACGGAAATATTAATTGCGCAAAATTTGGGTTAATAAGAAAATCTTTTATGTATTTTATATTAATCTTTCTCAATAGATTTGTTGTAATAGTAGCCTCATATCGTACACGGTCACATTTATCGTGAGACCAATACTGTTCAAAAAATAACTTATCTTGATCGTCACCCCGTTCATAAAACTTTACTCTTTTACCAGGGGTAATAGTATTCTTATTTGAGAAATCAATAAAAAAAACAGCATTACTATCTCTGTCAGTTGAATAGTCTTGTTTATGTGAGTATCCATTAAAATATCCACCTTTTAAATACGTTTTTTTAGCATGAGGACTGAAATAATTCCTTCTAAATACATAAAAGAGATTACCGACATCGGTTGAATTTCGACAATAAAAGTCGATTGTATACTCAACAGATGCAACTTTTAAGGCAGAAGGCCTGAACAATTTTGATGTTTTTTGATTGAGATATGCAAGAATCTCAACAGTTGGGTCTGAAATGTTCAACTGACATTCAGGATAATAAGGTTTAATTGGATTATAGTTAACACCTATTTGATGATTCTTAGATCCTTTCTTTGTTTGAATCCACAGCCATGCAAAATTTTTATACATACCGCCGGTACGCTGGGCTGCTATGACTTTGGAGTTGTTAGGTTGATGGATTTTTCCAGGGAAGATCTCATTGAGATCATTATAATCAAGTTCTTTTGACGACAACTTTATTCGATGAAAAAACGGAACAATTTTTGTAATACCTTTCAATGCCTGATTGGTAACATAAGAATCCGAAGGCAAAGCTTTTTGATGAGTAGTCTTCTTCATGGTCGTGTGCTCTGAATGAAAATTGATTGGAGTAGGTATTATATACGGATCAATTTTCAAAATCATTGATTTTAATGCTAACATACAAGAGGCAAGACTATTCTGGCAAAGCCGATTCGCCTTTTAGTACTATTGAATCTGAATATCATGAAGAGTTGCAACGAAATAGAAGTTAATTTAACATTTTGTAAGGTTTTTGGTTCGGAAGGCCGGATGAGGTTGTTCTTTAATGGCGCAAGCTAGTCGTATTGAAATAGTTATGTTTTCGAATTGATTGGTTATGTATATATGGAGGTGATGCCAAGTCTTGTTAAGAAAATGTATATTTTCCTAAGTTTAGTGGGATTATGGAATGGGAGGTGTAACTACGTATATACACTAGACACTTTAAATTCGTGAATTTGCTGGAATACAGCACCTTAGGGTAGCAATCTTAACCGTTCATCTCGCCGAGAGTCACTGTTTCTATAAAAAAGTATCTTTTAGTGAAAAAAATAGAATCAATGTTTGGTTTCCACTTTGCTCAACCTTCTTCAATGGCGTCTACAACGATTTCGACGAGAACGAAACCACCCCGATATAATGGACCGACCTGGAAAACAGTGGATGAACCGGAAAAAGGGCAGAAGGGATCGATTCTGCCCTTTTAAGGTTGTAAACCGGTTGCTTCTATTCTCATCGGCGCCGACCGATCGAGACCAAGCAAGTCAGACCGGTGCCGAAAAGTACCAGGGTGGTGGTGGGCTCTGAAACCGGAGTAGTGCCTCCATCACCATTATTGTATTCTGGATTGGCGAGAAAAACGCCAGAGGTGGAAGTATACTCTGAGGTGGCCGATATGACATGGTGCTCATTCCAGTCCGAAAAAGTAATGAATGCTACTACATTCGATGTTTGGCGTTGCTTCTCGTTTTGGATAATGCTTTGAGATTTGCGCAGATTATTTCCTTGAAAAGACAGTATTCTTGTGATAGATGGAAAGGGATATACTTCAATGTGGTACAATTGACTATGCCCAGAAAATCCAAATTCCCATATTTTTTCTGTTTTATTCTAATTGTTATCAGCATCACTACTTGCTTTGCAGGCAGCAACGGGTGGTGTGTTGATCAAAACATTACGAGTGAAGATACACATATTGAATTATCAGATTGCCATTCAATCTTGTCAGTTTATAACGAGACTGTTGTTAGGAATCTTGAAACGAAACACTCCACTGGCAATAAACATTGTACAACCTGCTATGATATCACCCCGGATGTTCTTGCAATAAAATTGTTGGATGATCTGTTCGAATCTCACCTTTTTGTTCCATCCCTTAGCACCATTTACATTCCATTACAGTATTCAGAACTTGAAAGCTTTTCCATTGCATCGTCCGGCGGAGTAGTGGCGATCTATCAATCCTTCTCGCTTCAAAACCCGCTAACTATAGCCATCCGCACTGTTGTTCTTCTGATTTGATACCCTTCTTTATTGACTGAATCGGTTTAATTCTTTGCTTCTTTCTTTGACCACCTTGCGTGTCAAACGAAAGGCGTTTGAATTGCTGCGATAAGTCAGCCTGTTTGTTCCCGGATCTTTCGCCGTCATTACCATGATGTGATGCGTATTTTTCTAATTGCATAAGAAATATATTCGCATGCTGATGGATAATGCCGGTGCTTCTCAGAAATCAAGCTTGTTTTTTGACGTCCGACGTCCAGCATCAATCTGAACAACTATGATGAAGGAAGATAGCCTTCTCTGGAGTTACTTATGAAAAATACCCAAGGTCAACCACGGTTATTTACTGCAATCGCTCTTTCCCTGATAGTTGGATTTGTGGGTGGTGTGATTGTCACTGTCTACAAAACCCCATCAATAGTATCTCAACTGCCACAATCTCAACAAAATGAACCAACAGATAAGGAAATAAAAAAACATATCAAACATATGGAAGATGAGGTGGCAAAAAAACCGAAAGACTCCACAGCGTGGATCCAACTCGGTAATGCCTACTTTGACTCTGAAACACCGGAAAAAGCCATTGATGCGTATCTCAAAGCATTATCTCTATCTCCCAATAACCCTGATGTCCTTACTGATCTCGGAGCAATGTACCGTCGAGTCAAGAAGCCCGAAAAGGCGATCGAATACTTTGATAAGGCAGCGCAAATTGACTCAACGCATGTGCAATCGAGATTTAACAAGGGAGTCGTTCTTTTTCATGATTTGAACGATAAAGAAGGAGCAATAAAAGCCTGGAAGGAAGTTGCTAAACTGAAACCGGATTTTTCCATCTCAACAGGTCAAACTATCGTGCAGCTTCTAGAAAGCGTTAAGTAGCAGGGTTAACTTTCTTCGGGTCGGCAAGTTCAACTACAGGTAATAACATGATATCTAAAGAAAATCCCATCGTGGAATTTTTCTCTTCTGTCCGTTTAGCTATATTAATTATCTCTCTGCTCGTGGTGACCTCAATCATAGGCACCATTCTCCCACAAGAGCAGCCGCTAGGGTTTTATATAGAAAAATACGGACAAACTAACGCCATTATTATGGAGATACTCGGTTTTTCTAACACGTATGCTTCCATGTGGTTTAAAACTCTTCTTTTCGTTTTATGTCTCAACCTCGTTGTCTGTTCTTTGGTCCGGGTTCCTCAAGTATTGAAGTTTATAAAAAATGATAACTTGAGTGCTGATATTACAAAAATTAAGCGAAGTAAGGACAAATTCCTATTCGCCTCAAATGAAGACAAGCAAACGGCAGAAAACGAAATTCGCTCGGTGTTGAAAAAAAATAATTGGAAAATTCGATCAAAGCAAAATGCTGATTTCCTGCTGTTATTTGCTGAAAAATCCGCATGGTCCAGATTAGGTGCCTATTTTGTGCATGTGAGTATTCTCATCATTTTTCTGGGTGCTCTCATTGGTAGTATTTTCGGTTTTAAGGCCTTTGTTATGCTTCCTGAAGGAGAAAGCACCGCTGATGTTTATCTGCAAAATGATGAGCAATCAAAAATCCCTTTGCCGTTCAAATTACGCTGCGATAGTTTTGATATTGAATATTACGAAAATAGTATGCCTAAAGAATACCGCTCAGAGTTAGTAGTTCTTGAGGAGAACAAAGAGGTCGTGAAAAGGCAGATCACTGTTAATGATCCCCTCAGCTATGCAGGATTGACATTTTATCAGTCAAGTTATGAGCCCATGAGTGATCAGTACACAGTAGAACTCACCAAAAAAACTAGCTCCAAAGAAGACAATAAGACAAGGATGGCTAGACAGAAGTTGTATGTAGAACCAAGGGAAAAAATGGAATGGAAGGATAAAAAAGTGAGCTTCGAAGTCGTTGAAACAGGGGTTGATGGCCATGGTCACGGCCCTTATACATTGTGGTTTGACGATGAATTGGGAGAGCCTGTTCGACTTATTGCAGAAGATAAAAAACACGTGACGATTAACCGTGGAGACATCTCATATACTTTGATGATTAAGCAACGCTACGCAACGGGACTTCAAGTAGTGAAAGATCCAGGAGTTTGGCTTGTGTATATAGGGTTCGGCTTAATGCTTTTTGGGCTGTACGTCGCGTTCTTCATGTCTCATCGACGGCTGTGGATCTCTGTTCAGGAAACTGGATCGACTTTAACAATTATCCTGAGTGGGTCCAGCAATAAAAACCAGGCGGGTTTTTTAAAGACTCTTGAGGATATTGCTGCCGATCTGCTCAACGAGAAATCTCTCGGACTCAGGAGGATATAACGTGAACTCCGTTCAATTTTTAGGATATGCAACGTTTATTTATCTCGCAGCGACCTTTCTTTATGTTGCACTTGCAATTTTTAGAATCGAAAGGCTTGGCTTGTTCGCAACAATTTTTACGATTATCGGGGTGTTGGTGAATAGCATCGGGATAGGTTGGCGATGGGTCGAGTCATATCAGCTCGGCATTGGCTATATCCCACTTACCAATATGTATGAGTCGCTCGTATTTTTTGCCTGGTCCATCGCTATTGTGTATCTGGTAATTGAGTATATTTATAAAACTAAATTCTTTGGCAGTTATGTAGTGCCATTTGCGTTCCTGGCAATGGCCTATGCCACTTTTTCAGCGGAATTTTCAAAAGATATAAAACCACTCCTGCCAGCCTTGCAGAGTAATTGGCTGGCGGCCCATGTCATCACCTGTTTCATCGGCTATGCCGCATTTGCCATAGCGTGTGGTCTCGGGATTCTTTACCTGATCAGAATTAATTCTGAAGGCAAAGGAGGAGAATCTCGTGCATCCGAAGCAACAAAACCCAAGTTAGAACAGCTTGATATCATAATCTATAAAATGATTATTTTTGGTTTCCTCTGGCTTACTGCTGGAATCATCACGGGCGCGGTTTGGGCAAATTCAGCCTGGGGAACTTACTGGAGTTGGGACCCAAAAGAAACCTGGTCTCTCATCACTTGGTTTATTTATGCACTTGCTCTGCATGCTCGATATACCAGAGGTTGGGATGGTGCGCGCATGGCCTGGGCTGCTCTGGTAGGTTTTCTGTCGGTTGTTTTTACCTACTATGGTGTCAATTTCCTCCTCTCTGGTTTGCATAGCTATGGTGGGTGAGAAAAAAATACAACCTTTGCCTGATAGGTTGTGGAAAACGTCTTTCAGAGGCATTTCGGTCTAGGGATACAACAGCGAATTGGGCCTATCACTATAGTGCTAACGCCCTGTCACAAACAAAGAATTGGGACATTCAACATAAGGAGACAGATGAATACAGGGAGACAATCTATCAATGGTTCGGCAACTCAATTCAAACAGGTCTCGAACCGTTTGATCTTATTGGGTTACATAATTGCGATGAGTTTTTTGGCCCTCTTTCTGACCTATTTACCAACTACATTATACGGCAGCAGCGGCCCCATCGCCTCAATTTCAGAGCAGCAATATGATTTTGGAGAGGTTTCTGACGGAAGTGAAGTCGAGCACGATTTTCTTATTACGAATCGCGGAACTGAGCAATTGATGATCACCGATGTTAAAACAGGTTGAGGTTGTACTGCTGTCTCGTATCCGAGACAAATCCCAGCCGGAGGCGAGGGAAAACTTCAAATTAAGGCTCAGATAAGTAAGAAGAATAGTCTGCAGTATCGTCGGATAATTACCGTTACCACAAACGATCCTGTAAGGCCAACAATAGAGCTCGTCTTGAGTGGTTCAATAAAGAACTAAGATAGAAGATTAGAACGGTCTTTTTACCTTCAATTACAGATCCAAATTTAAGGAGATACTCATATGAAATATTTAAAATTTCTTATCCCCAGCGTAGCTTCATTGATGGTAGCACTCTCGTCGCCCACGTTTGCCGTAACTAACCCTAGTGGGCAAGATGACCGAGTCCAGTGGAAGCAACTCGGAGATCTGCAATTGCCGAGTAAACCGCTTGATTTTGCGTATTCATTGGATGGGAATTATGCCTTTATTCTGACAAGCAACAAGGAGATCCTGGTCTACAACCAACAGGGGAAACTGCAAGGGCGTATCCCTGTCGATGAGGGAGTGTCGGCAATCGATATCGCTCCTCTTGGACAATTCCTTTATCTTATTGATAACAAAGATAATCGTCTTGCCACTCTGTCTGTCGATTTTGTCATCGATATTGATACCTCGGCTTCTCCAATCAAGGGGGCTCCAGATGCGCCAGTTACCATTGCCGTCTTTTCCGATTTTGAATGCCCATATTGTAGCAAATTGGTTCCTCTCCTTGATCAAGCATTTAAAAACAATCCCAAAACAATAAAAATTGCGTTTAAAAATCTTCCTCTGAAAATGCATGAAATGGCTGGACCTGCTGCATTAGCCGCTTTGGCTGCGAACGAGCAGGGGAAATTCTGGGAGTTTCATGATCGTTTATTCACCGAGAACAAACTCACCGCTGATTCATTCACAAAAATCGCAACTGAACTTGGACTGAATCAAGAACGTTTTAATGCGGACGTGAATTCGCCTGTTTTGCTTGGAAAAATCAAAAAGGACGTTGAGGAGGCCGATAGGCTCGGCATAACTGGGACACCAGCCGTGTTCGTCAATGGCAAAAAGCTGAACCAACGTACCATAACCGAGCTCCAACGGATGATTAACGAGGAATTAAGTAAAAAATGAACATGGAAACAAACAGTCTTGTTGTATTTGAAGGCTTAAAACAACCCTCTCGGGTTTTTATAGCACATCATTGGCGAAAACCTCCAAGCATATCGATTGTCATTCCGATTCAAAATGAGGATGCGAACATTGCTCCCTTATTGGCTGAAATTAAAAAGCATCTCGATGGAAGGTATGATTATGAGGTCATATTCGTCGATGATCATTCAACAGATGAAACGGTTACTATTCTAAGAGAGCTTGCTGCAGAGTTCCCAATCATGCGACCCATACGTCTTAATCGAAGATGTGGGCAAAGTGGTGCTCTTTTGGAAGGAGTAAAGGCAGCCAGAGCTCAGCTTATCGTTACTCTCGATGGCGACGGCCAGAACGACCCTGCGGATATCGATGCACTTATACGGTGTTATGATCAAACAGCGAGCTATTCACCTCGCTGTTTGATCATCGGTTACAGGCGTAGCCGCCAAGATTCCATCTGGAGGCGATTTTCTTCGAAGATAGCCGATACTGTTCGTGGCATGGTTTTACGTGATAGCACTCCAGATGGTGACTGCGGCATCAAAGTTTTCTCTCGTGGTTTGTTTCTCGAATTGCCAGCATTCAATCATATGGACCGTTTTCTCCCTGCTTTGGCCCGCCAGTTCGGAGGAACGGTGGTTTCAGTGGAGGTTCATCATCGTCCTAAAAAGAACGGTTCTTCACATTACGGGGCCTTAGACAAGCTCGCCGAAGATATTGTTGATCTTTTGGGTGTTGTCTGGCTGGGGCGTCGTGCAATCAACACAGAAGTGAGCAAAGAAAGGACACGAACACATGGATAAGGCAACAGTATGGCCAATATCGGCTTTTTACGGCAGGCTATTGTTTCACTAGGAGTCTGTCGGATTTGACTTTCCACTATCAACTCCACCCGCCAGGGTGGAGTTGATGCAATTAGCTATCTGATAATGTTTGCCAATTATCTGGCCATACGCCATCAACCTGGATTGAATTTCTCTTGGGTCGGCCTGTTCTTTGACATCCTTTAGCTCCTCAGAGCAAATAATCGTTTTAAATTCCAGCCAATGACACAAGTGTCCATTCACCGGAAACTGCCTCCAGACCCCGCATGAAAAATTGTCGGAAGCCCAAGACATGTTTGATAATGCCGAATAAGCTTGAACAAAACCTTTACACCATCTCCATTATGGACGGCTGGTGAATATTTCAGAATGTTCAATAAAGAGAGAAACTGACAGGGGAGACTAACCATTCTTCTGCATGGTAGTCCGACTCCCCACAATTTGGAGGTTGTCTGAGAGGTAGTCTAGGGGATCTGTAAGCTTCCCGGCAACTATTACTTCAAAGTGAAGGTTCGCTCCGGTTGTACGACCTGTGTTTCCAACTTGCCCTATTATTTGCCCTTCATCAAGCTTTTGTCCTTTTTGAACGTTAGCTAGCTTGAGATGGGCATAACGGGTCTTTACACCATTGGGATGAACAACATCCACAGTCAACCCATAGCCATGTAGCCATCCTGTTTGTACAACCACACCATCGGACCAGGTAAAGACCTCCGTTCCTACTGGTCGCGATATGTCTACACCTTTATGAAATTTTTGACGATTGCTGACGGGATCTCTCCTCTTTCCGAAGCTTGAAGAAATAAAACCCTTCCCTGCAGTTTGTTGTGATTTTGAGATTGCCGGAATTGTGCCTTTCACTGTTTTCTTTGTGTAATTAAGTTGCTGACGTGAGGAAGAGGATTTGTTCGTCATTAGTTTTTCGTCGGCACTGTTTATCATTTTTTTGCTAAGTTGCGCTTCAATTTTGATTTTGGCTGTCGCAATCTTGCCTGGTAAATTAAGTATCTGGCCTAATTGGAGCTTGCTGCTGTCTATTCCTTGATTTGCGTTCAATAATTCCTTTAGGGGAATATCGTATTGTGCTGCTATAGAGCTCGGAGTATCCCCTTTCTTGATTGTGTAGAATTTGATGGGGAAGTCTGGTTGGCTCGATAGAGTGGGAAGATTTTGCATGGTGACCTCGGTGGAAGGGTAATTCAGAGACACTTTCACTGGAGGAGATGATTGATTCATGGACGAGATCGGTTTTATCTGAATTTGATCAGAGGTCAGGGGGATTTCAGTTTTGATGGTACTGCTATTATTACTCTCAAAGATATCGAAGAATCCGACCTCAGGTTTGCTTGCAACTATTGATGTATTCAAAGTACTCAATAGGAGGGAAAAATATAGCAGCGTCAGGGCAAATGAGATTTTTTGAATTGACATGTGTCGGTGATATCCGTTGTGTTCTAAGCAATGCGTAATTGATCCTTTGAACGATTTGTGATCATGGATTGTTTCTGGGTTGCATTATCTTAACTAATCGAATGCATAGTAAAATATTTTTCTTTTGCGTGCAAATAGAAATACCACATTGTCGGATTTCTATAGTGACTGATGGTAGCTCCAAAGAGGGAAAGAACCTCATTCCTAGATTACAAGGAAAGGCAGCTTTTCCTAATCCGATGCAGCTTCAGTTGTGAACATACGGCTCGAAAAAGCTGCAGCATTCCCATGATTACTATTATTGACCAAGGCGCTGTGTTTATAAATACCATCTATCCCTCATCAAATTTGCTCATCGATTCCGAGCTCTCGGCTCGTGCGACAAGATTTCTTGCTCTACTTCTCTCTTTAACTCTAGACCGATCTCCAAAACGATTGAGTTTCTCAAGGGTGTGTTCCATGACATCGGCGAGAGCAGCATAAAGATTTTGTGCCGACTTCACAAGTCTGACACCTTGAAACCTGCCGTCATTTACGTGTACACTTACCGTAAAGCGATCTTGTCGTGCCCGAAAGGGTGAGTTGTGCATTCCAAGTGTGACATGAATTCGACTTTCTTTCAAAGCTGGAAACTTCTCAATAACACTCTGTATTCGCTGTGTAACAACTTCTTTCACTGGCGTTGATCGGTTCAAATTTTTGAAAATTATATATATCATAGCTCCTCGCTTTTCTTCGAGAATGGGTATTTGAGGCGGTATTGTTACCCTTCCTCTCTTTCTTTGAGAACTGTTTGATCGGATTGTGACGATAGTTCCTTTTGCAAAAGACGTAAGTTGAATTTTCCTCCGTCTGGATCAACAATGTATTTCTTTACCTTAGGCATAATCTTCTCCATGCTTTCGAGATAAAGACGATTCAGAGTGACATCTGATGATGCTTTTTGCAGGTCTTGTTCATATTCAACGAGCATTTGGCTGAAACGACCAGCTTCACCACTGGCTTTGTTGATAACCGAAATTTTATATGCTTCGGCCTCTTGAAGAATCTTGGCGGCATCACCTCTTGCTTGAGGAACGACGGTATTTTGGTATCCCCATGCATCATTGACGGTTTTCTCGCGATCCTGATTGGCATTTGATACGTCCCGGAATGCTTCGGCCACCTCCTCCGGCGGATACACCTTATTCAAGTTAATCCCCACCAATTCCAGCCCGCTACGATATTTATCCAATAATCCTTGCGCCTTGTCACGTATCAATTCCTGCAGGCGCTCTTTGCCTATGGTCAAAATATCGTCAACCCGCATTCCGCCGCCTATTTCTGTGATGGAGGTTCGGATGGTTTCATTGATAAGTTGACAATCTCGGTAGTTGACGCTGTACAGATAGTCGGATGCATCCTTGATGCGATATTGAACAACGGCTTGGATATCAACGATATTATCGTCCCCTGAAAGGAATTGAATGACCTCGGGTGATGAGTGGATCGATTCGTGTTCCGGCAGCAAAATGCCGATTCCTTCCCGGCGAACCGTGGCTACATTAACAATGTCAACTTCCTGAAAAGGCCATGGCAGACGGTAGTGCATACCTTCGCTAATGCCTTGGTTGACCTCCTTGCCGAATAGACGCACCACGGCCACCTCACCAGGATTGACGACGTAAACGCCACTCAGCACGTAGAGCAGAACTGAGAGTAAAACACTTCCAAAAAGTGTTTTTCGAAGACTCAAATTGGCAAAGGCGCGGCGGATATCACTCTTTACAGATCCGCGATCACCGCTTTCTGTCTGAAAAATACTGGTCACGAAGTGGGCGGCTTCTTGAAGGGTTTTCCAGAATGCAAAGCCACGAGTTCGAAGTTCAGCGAGTACGGGAAGAGTATTCTGTGTCGATGTGTTCTCTACTGACTGTTGCGGGCCATCTGTATTAGGATTGTTTTTTGACGATTTATCTCCTTGATCATTCATTTTGTGAGAGACCTCCTTCGGCGATAATTGTTGATGCGTTGTTGCCGAAATATTTCAAGATACTGGATTCGCTTGGCAATATCGTGGTGGTTTTTTCATCAATAAATTTTTCATAAGCTTCTAATGACCGGGTGAATTCGTAAAATTCCGGTCCTTTTTGATAGGCGCTCGCGTATATACGGATTGCCTGGGCGTCACCTTCTCCCTTTGTAATCTCGGCTTTTTCACGTGCCTGGGACAGCAGCACCTGCATTTCCTTGTCTGTTTCAGCGCGGATCTTCGACGCTTCTTCCGCGCCTTCAGAGCGATATTTGCGGGCTATTTGCTCGCGTTCCGCTCTCATCCGCTGAAACACACTGAGTTTATTTTTTTCAGGGAAGTTCAAAACCTTGACCCGAACATCAACCACCGCCATACCATAGGGTTCAACCTTTTCATTGGTCACCTGTGTTACCCTATTCATCATCTCCGGTAATTTCATACCTGTTTCCTCGGTAGTTATTAGCGAGGATAACTCGTATTGACCAAAGGCTACTCCTAGCTCCGAGGAGATGATATCCGTCAATCGATCACGTGCGCCTGCCGTATCACGAACCGTCTTCATAAACAACACCGGATCTTTGATATTCCATACCGGGTAGGACTCGGTGACGATATTTTTTTTGTCTTTGGTCAGGAATTCGGTTTGATTTGGTAGGTAGACCATCATCCGATTGTCGTAACGCCGAACACTCTGGACAGGATCGGGAAGTTTCCAGTAAAGTCCAGGTTCTTTGATGGCACGAACAGGCTTGCCGAACTCGGTAACCACCACATATTCAGTTTGGTCGACCTGGAAAAAGATCAGATTGACGGCAAAAAAGCCTGCCACTAAAAAACTTGCTGCTATAACCATCATTTTTGTTGTTTTCACTTTTGCACTCCCTCCAGGACAGATCCGCCATCCAAGCGGCCGTTAAACATCCATAAATCGGTGGTCTGAATATCGATGCGTTTGTCGACGATTAATTTGTCAACCCCTGGCAGTATTCTTTCCATGGTTTCGATATAAAGACGGGTTTGGGTAATTTCTCTGTTTTCATTAAAAGCGGTCAAGCGGGTTTGAAAAGAACCCGCATCTCCTCGGCTACGGGTGATTTTTTCTTCCCGGTAGGCTTCGGCTGTTGCAGCGATTTCGGCGGCCTGCCCGCGACTAGCAGGAATGACTTCGTTTTTGTAGGCATAGGCTTCGTTGAGATATGTGACCTGATCTTCTTTGGCGCTGGCCACATCCTGGAATGCGGGCAAGACCTCCTCGGGTGGGCTAGCTTTGACTAATTGAACCGCAATTACACGAACACCAGCTTTTGTCTTATTCAGTATTTCTTGAGCCGCAGTGAGGGTTTTTTCCTGGATGTCAGCCTTACCTTCGGTGAGAACAGTATCCACGCGGTGGCGGCTGATGATCTGGCGGAGGGCTGATTCAGTGGCAAGACCCACAATTTTTTCCGGTTCGGAGACGCCGTAGGCAAAATCAAAAGCACTCTGAACGGAATAGTGTACCGTGGCGCCCACTTCGATAAGATTTTCATCGCCAGTGAGCATCAGGGATCTTTGCGTTTCGGCTGTACGAACTTTGTCGACATCAACGAGATCCACCGTGCTGAAGGGCCATGGTAGTCGGTAGTGTATTCCTGGTTGGATATCGGTTGCCGTAGGTTTTCCGAATCGCTTTTCGATGGCCACCTGATCCGATCCGACAGTATAAATACCTGTGGCGAGATAGGTTGTCAGGAGAATTGGTGCGCTGATCTTGCGCAAGCATGGGCTCCATTTTGCACCATGTTGCAACAAGAAATTGCCATGCAGCACATCCGGAAGACCACCGGCTCGCAATGCAATCGATGCGCCAAACATGATTTCCAGGCCAGCCCAAGCAACCAAGGCAACCACAACAACCGCAGCCAAGCGATCCATGGTAGTTAGGCCGACTTGGTAGCCGACCAAGCCGACTACAACGACCATGGAACTGTACATATCTAACTTGGAATGGAAGCCGTCAGCGATCAAGCTGGGTGAATTGGTTTCTCGGCCTACGAAAATTTTATAACGGGCCATAAAGAAGCAGATGACGATAGTGAGTCCGGCACCAGCGGTGACAACCGGTACGTTGGTAAGGGTCGTTTGTTCGGCCCGAATGACCTCCATGAAAATGTCGAAGCCGGCGTAAAGAATCAATAGACCAATGATCAAGGCCACGACATTTTCGATACGGCTGATGCCGTGACTACGTCGTACGTCTTCCCTTCGGGTCAAGATCAAACCTGACAGCACGATTCCCGAGACAAAGATATCCGAGAAGGAATGCCACGCTCCTGCTTTCAGCGCCAAGCTGCCAGAATACCAGGCCATGCCTAATTTTAGTATTATCAGACCGACATTGACTCCGATAGTCACTGCCAGTGTTCTCTCTTTTCTGTTGAGCTGCACCTTGGCTCCTCCTCGTTATGCGCCTTCTTCCAGTATCGAATCTATGGTCTCATCAAAAATGATCAGGTTGGCCTGGTCTAGTAAGTCTTTCTCCATCTTGAGAGTTAATTCGTCATGTTTACGGGCGGTAATCTCCTGTTTGATTGTTGCACGGGCTTGTTCAAACGTCATGTGCGCAGATTCTTGGCGTTCACGCACTTGAACGATGTAATAGCTGTTGTAAAACAGAAACGGCAAGCTAATGTCCTGTTCTCCAAGGCCAAGCACATTTTCGTGGAATCCGTGGCTGGCGATTTCTTCGATAATCTCGGTTTTTTCCGAAATCCATCCATCCAAAGCACCTCCTTTTTGGGCTGTTTCGAGGTCTTCTGAATATTCCTTGGCGATTTTATCAAAAGGCTCGGCTTTCCTGAACGGGCCGGGGTTGAGCTTCTTGTAGGCATCCTTGACCTTTTTTTCCGCTTGCTTTTTCTCCGCATCCGTTTGACCGGCACCGATGCGGATATAGTTGACTCGCACTTGGGGTGGTTGGACGAACACCTCTGAATTCTTCTTAAAAAAGGCTTGCATCTCTTCCTCAGATACCTTGATTTGATCGTCCACCTCTTCTTGATGAAGTATTTGTATGAGAATATCTTCTCGGATATGATCGCGTTCGTTTTTGGTCTCTGTGCTCAACATCTGATCGTAGCTGTCTTCTACCAGTAACAGCCTATCGATCATCGTATTCAGAAGTTTCTTCTTCGATGCAAAATCCCCATACCGTTCGCGTTCGTCTTGCGGAAGTTCCTCGAATTCTTCATAAAATTCTCCGACAGTGAAGGGTTTGCCATGGATGGTCATCAATGTGCGATTTTGTTTTTCCTGGAACCACAGAGCTGTGTTTTTAGTACGAACGGCCTTTGCAACGTCATCTCTGGCGGTTTCGAAGGATTTTCCAGAATAGGTATTCCTGTTTTGTTCATAATGCATTCTCAGATCAGCTTCTAGCGGTTCAGGGACTTGAAGAAGCTCATCGTAACGTGCGATTACGGCATTCTTTCGTAAATTTTCCAGGTAGTCTTGAAAATAACGCGCCTCTTTTTCAGTCTGAATCAGGGAGCGAACCTGATCGGTTGCCTGGGCAAGTGTATCTTGACCGAAAGCAGTGCGATCCCTCTCATAACGTTCTCTCACCTCTTCGTCGGTGACCTTGATCTTTTGTCTATGGCTATTTGAAAGCTCCGAGATGTTCAGCTCCTCCGATATATGTTTCATTGCATGTTTAATGTTTTTTCGGTTATCCATTTTCATGGAGGTGATTTTACGATTGATCATTTTGTCGAGAACCAGCCCTTCGACAAGTTTGCGGTATGTTTCTTTTTCGCGAAGCTGCTCTATTGCTTCACTGTTTTTTTCAAAAGCCTTTTGTAAGTCAGCGACAGTTTTTTTCATTTCCTGGCGGGTGATCTTTCCTCCTTCGAACACCGCGACTGTATCGGCATCCTGTGGTTGGGGCGAATTCCAACAACCGGAGAGAAGGACTGCTGCTATTAAAACTGTGACGATGAAAGGCAGTATGGGGTAAGTCTTTTGTTGCATTGTTTCCCCTATTGTGATCAGCGTTGATTGCCGGAATTTTCGAGGTAATCCTTCGATAGCATATGCTTAGGATACCCGTGCACCTCGCAGGAGGAGTTGTGAAGTGCACGGGTGTCCATTATGAAAAATGGCTTGCAGGGTCCTAGGAGAGATCCCGGCAACCATGTTGAATAACTTTCTACCAATAAAAAATTGCTGGAACCTTACTGCACCGTTACTTTTTTGAAGGAATCTGATTTATTATTGATCTAAGCTTCTCGCAAGGCTATGCATGAAGTTGTATGAGACCGCCTTTGCGAACTAGGAGCAAGAGGTCGAATGACGAAAGTTCCATGTGTGGGCAATGGGAGGAAAGATACTTCATGAGAGTGCTATTGATTGAAGATGACCGCCAGATATCCGATTTCATCAGCAAAGGTCTGATCCAGGCTAACTTTGCAGTTGATCAGGCCGATGATGGGGAAACCGGGTTATTGCTTGCCAGACAAGCGCATTATGACGCAGCCGTTGTTGATTTGATGCTACCCAAACTGGATGGTTTGAGTTTGATTGAAACTCTGAGAAAAGCGAAAATCAAAACACCGGTGTTGATTTTAAGCGCCAAGCGAGGTGTGGACGACCGTATCAGAGGATTGGAAAGTGGAGGGGATGACTACCTGGAAAAGCCTTTTGTTTTTGGAGAATTACTGGCGCGTCTGCATGCCCTTATACGCCGTGCCGGCGGTCTGTCGGAGCCAACAAGTCTGTCATATGCCGATTTGACCATGGATTTGCTGAAGAGAGAGATCAAACGGTCCGGTGAAGTTATTGAGTTGCAACCGAGAGAATTCGCCCTCCTTGAGTACCTGTTGCGCAATTCCGAGCGAGTTCTTTCTAAGACCATGATATTGGAGCGTATTTGGGATTATCGTTTCGATCCTCAGACCAACGTCATCGATGTGTTGGTCTCACGTTTGCGAAGTAAAATTGACCGGGATTTTCCTAGCAAACTCATACATACCGTCCGTGGTATAGGTTATGTTCTTAAAATCTCCCCTTAAGTCAGTAAAAAGTATCAAATTCAAGATAACCGTTCTGTATTCCGGACTTTTCCTTTTCAGTTCTCTTTTACTTTTTGCTGCTATCTATGTCTCCATTGCTTCGACCTTGACACGTCATGATCGAGAAATGCTACTCACAGAGCTCAGGGAGCTGGCATCTGAATATTCTAATAGCGGTTTGCCGGCTACCGAAAAGCTTCTTGAGGTGAAACGTAAATTCCATCGGCAACATCCATTTCTCGTGCGTATCGCTGATGTGGGCAACCGTACCGTGGATATTTACATGCCTTCGCCTTGGACGGAATTCAACGTAGAAAAACTGGAGGAAATGCCCCCTGAAGAACAGCCGTTATGGCTCAATCTCCCTGCCATAGGAGGAGATCATTATCTCGATGTGGCTTCTATGCGCCTTAATAACAGATACTGGTTGCAGGTGGGGATGAGCAGCGAGGAGAGGGATAATATTTTGCTTCGCCTTCGCGCAACTTTCTGGGTTGTGTTTGGTCCGATGGTGATATTAGGCTTCATCTGTGGATGGATACTAGCCTATAATGTGTTACGGCCTGTACGTAATCTGCTCTTCGCTGTGAAATCAGTCCAAACTGGGATTATGGATGCCCATGTGCCCGTGCGCGGCGTAGGCGACGAGCTGGATGAATTGGCCATTCATTTCAACAAAATGCTGCAGAAAATTTCGGCGGTATTGCAGGCTATGAAGGACTGTGTGGATAATGTTGCCCATGACTTGCGCACCCCGGTTACACGGTTGCGTAACCTGGCTGAAAATGCCTTGCAGGAGCCCTACAATACTTTCAGTCAACATGCGGCACTTGTTTCATGTGCTGAGGAGTCTGAACGCATTAACGTGATGCTCAATATTTTACTGGATATCTCAGAGGCTGAATCGGGTGTTATGCAGCTTGATCGCCAGAATATCAAAATATATGGATTGGTGCAAAACATCGTCGATGCCTATAGTTTATTAGCTGAAGATAAGTCGATCCAAATTCGGATAGACGGTGATTGCATGCTGGAAGCCAAGATAGATCCAAACCGTATGAGTCAGGCTCTGGCGAATTTGATAGATAATGCCGTAAAATACACTCCTGCCGGTGGGATGATAGATATTGTTTTTCTGATTGATGAGGAAAATGTCATTATCCGCATCCATGATAGCGGGATAGGTATCGACCCTGAAGAATTGCCCCAGATCTGGGACCGCCTTTATAGAGGAAAACAGAATCGGAGTCAAAGGGGGCTTGGCCTTGGGTTGAGCCAGGTAAAGGCTATTGTTGAGGCTCACCGAGGCAATATCAAGGTTGCCAGTGAGCGTGGTCAGGGTTCTGTCTTCACAATTTCTCTCCCTGCCATGATTTGATACATGTCTTCCCCATTCAATGCGTGAAACATGAATATCGCTGTGTTTTTCTCACACTTCAAATTTAACCTCAGTTACGCCAGGCCAAACAGGAACAGAGGGTGAGGATTTTTGATTATAAAGACAACATTGCTGTTTATTGCCACAGCTTTGGCGGAAATTATCGGTTGTTTCTTGCCCTATGTCTGGTTGCGCAAAGGTGGCGCGGTTTGGTTGCTGTTGCCGGCTGCTGCAAGCCTCGTCCTGTTCGTCTGGTTGTTGAGCCTTCACCCAGTTGCCAGCGGTCGGGTATATGCCGCTTACGGCGGAGTGTATGTGGCAACCGCCTTGGTTTGGCTACGAGTGGTAGATGGGGTGAAATTGTCAGTTATAGACTGGATTGGAGCAGGTGTCGCCTTGCTTGGCATGGCGATCATTGTGGTGGGATGGCGTTCGTAAGGCGCTCGATCAACGTTTTTTCTGAGGTTTCGTGTGCATTCTTTTTAGGGTTACTCGTCTTGGTGGCAACATCCCGGTTGAGGTCGATCAGTCAGCCCCTTTTCATTCTTTCTCATTAACACACAATAAGCACAGGACATGGTGCTTCCCGCACAATAGCAATATTGGTGTTTCCAAAAAGAAATTCCTGAGCTTTTGACATCTTTGTACATCCTACTATGATCATGTCATAATGGCCACGACGCTGCTCTTCCAAGATGCTGTTGGCTATTGTTTTTCCTTCAATAGTTATATTTCGTTCCCGAACGTTTGTTTCGGAGATTCCTCCTTGGAGTATGATCGTTTTAGTGCGTTCCATGAGATGGATCATTTCGGTGTTTGATTTTACAAAAGCCGCTTGGAATTCTTCTTTTGTAGCAAAAAAGTCTTGCGATTGAATTCTTAGGAATCCCATTGCCGTGATAGTAATATTTCTTTGATGTGAAAAATTGTCGGCTATGTAGTGGGCAGCACTAATAGTATTTCCCGCACTATGAATGCAGAAGAGTATGTTTTGGGTTTGTCGGGGAATCGCTTCGTCGTAGTCGTTTGAAGCTAAGGTGAACTGAGTTCTTCGAAGATCGTAGTACGTGCCGACAAAATACCCAGCCGCATTGAAGAGAGCAATTTCCAGCAGATTGCTGAAATATGCAACGCTGCCAACAGGACTGTCCATCATGGCGCAGGGGAGATAAAGAGCAGAGGCGGCGAGAGAAGTGAACATTCCCCCCTTTTTTCCGAACCAATAGGCCCCTAAAAGTATTGGGATAAAATACAATTCGCGGTTTATTATATCGACAGAGGAGAGGTGAAGTGTCGTGGTGTAATCGAACAAAGCAATGAGTAGTATAGTAAATACCACGATCGCAATTTTATGAGATTTTTTGAAAGAAATCATGATAATCCTTGTTTATAAAATACGACTTGCCCTCATTTTATTTCCGTAACAATCGGTGCCAATAAAGCATACGAAAAATTATGTGGAAGCTCAAATAGGGGCGGGGAATGAAAAATGAAATGCAGCAAGGTTGAACATCATTACCATTCCAATGGTGATTTGTTTTCTGCTAATCTTTATTGTCCATTAATGAATGCTGGGGACGCCGTCAAGATCGCGCAAGGCGTCACGGAGGTCATCAAGCACTTCATCAACAGATTCATAATACACAGTCGAGTATCCTGAGAAATGAAGGAGAACATTATTCAAACGTTCCGGAATGTATGGGTACACTTTCTTTAAATTGACAAGACGGTTTTGTTCCATGATAGAAAAATCTTCTGGCTGTAAACAATCCACTACGCTTTTGAACATTGGGTTTGTTTTTATATCAGCATAGAAATACACTCCCATTCCTACTAAATAGGTGATGACTTTTCCTAGTCCACTAAGATCCATGCTGTACGGATTGGCAGGGAAATCGTAAATGTAGTCGAAATCGATCCAACGGTAGATGTTCTGATCCCGATCAAATAAGATATGGTCCCACCGAACGTCCCCATGAACAAGACCGTTCTCATGAAGAAAAGTTAGTGATTGTAGGCAATCACTAACCCCGGTTAAAATCCCCAAAAGTTTGGTGTGAAAGAACTCCTCATGGGGAATGTTATAACTCCCCACTAGTTTATTCAGTGAGGGGCCGCTAATATAATCAATAACTCGCACATTATTTCCAGCTATATCATTTACATCGTCTCCATGCATAAAGAATGGATTCTCTTGGACGGCACTAAGTACCCGTGCTTCCTTGAGTGGACTTCTGCAGAAATGAACCTTATATCCACCAACTTCAATATCAAACTCTTCGAAGAAAACCAGCTTTACAATCTTTGTCTCTCCTGTCCGCAAGTTGATGGTTCGTTTTACCCAAAACTTAGACTCGTTATCCTGGCCAAAACCTTCCTCTCTTTCATTTCGCGTAATCAAATAAGGAGTGTCGTTGAGAATCATGACATCACCTGGGTCAAGCGCCATAAAATCTGTAGTGTCATCAACAATACGCATACGTGATGCAGGTTTCCTGCCCCGTTCAACAATAAGTTCTTCTACTTGATTTTTATTCATGACATACCTTCCAGGCTTTGCACTTTGACGTAATGAAATAGTAGGGAGAAAGAGAAGAGGCACAATTGAAGAAAGAAATTTTTGCCGCGAAAGATTTCTTTCGCGATAAAAAAGGAAAATGATACCGCCGCAGACCTCGCCCCCACATGCTTTGTCGACAAATTCGGGTCATCCACTTTTGGTTCAGTATATCGCAAACCTTCAGCAGGTTTTCATATAACGTTGCCATATCAGCCACCCCGAGGTTTCAAATCTTTTCAATTTACTGTAAGGATTGATCTCGGGGTGTCCAATAATTTAGATGCCTTACTGTTGCTAACGTTGATATTGACTGCCTGACCTGACATCCACACGGCATGTTGTCCGTTTTCTGTCAGATCAGGCCGACATATTTACCACCAGCCGCCGTTGTTGTCCCCTCTGCCACCGCCGTGGTTGTCTCCTCTGCCGCCGCTGTCGTTCCC
>WBUQ01000180.1 GCA_008933635.1 Desulfobulbaceae bacterium
TGCCCCGCAGGTTGATCACCCCCTTGATGTAATCCGGCATCTCCGGCACGTTGGTGATCTTCTGAATACCTATGATCTCGATGACATAGGAGATTTCAACGCCATAGACCTCCCTGGCGAGAAAAAGGTCAGGTATTTGTTGGCCATGTCGTCGTTGACGGAACCTTCTCCGGCATCGCCGCGGTGCTCCTTGTCCTGTAGTGCCATATCAGCCTCCCTGGTGTTATTGGTTCCGGTTGCGGGAACGGTTGCCCAACGGTTCAGTCCCTGGTCAATGGGTGGATGGCCGTACCATCCGTTCGATCACGTGAATGATTGCTGCAGTTTCCTGGTCGACGGTGGCGAGGAAACGGGGCATCAGGCCATGGGCCAGGGTCGCCATCTCCTCCGAGCTGTCGGCAAGCAGGATGACCAGGCGGAAGTCGGCGAGCATTTCCTTCATCTCCAGGAAATGCTCTATCTCAGCCCGGCCGGCGAGGACGAGGACGATGATGTCGCCGCTGCGGATCTGCTCGCTGGTGCGGTTGAAGGCGAAATCCTCGGCCAGCCGGACAAGGCCGGCCTGGTCGACCATCCCCGCCAGCATGGCCGACAGTTCCTGTACGAACGGGGAATCGTTGATCGAATAGAGGTATATTTTCATAATGCATTGAAACTGTTTTTAATTTTATACTCACAGCGCCTTCATGGGGCTGATCTTGCATTTTGTGTTCCCGACAGAGCATTCTTTCGCAAAGGCACTGCAATCATCGCTTCTGCTGGCCCTGGCCGGTCTTCGGACTCTCCCGCAACCTGGCCCTGTCAAGATAACCGTCCACAAAAGTAGACTGTTGTCTGCCGGAGACTGTCGCTGCCAGCCCCGCAGAGAGCGGGACGGACGGCACGACAGCCGCTCGCTATAACTCTGCAACCATATGATATTCAAAAGAAAGACAAAATTATTGTGGGATCCAGGTGAGAGCGGTATATTTGCACCAGCAAAGGAGGACGGCCGCTTCGGCACCCTCAGCCTGCCTGTCAGAATGGAGAACGGGAAGACGCCCAATGGAACCAATCGCAACGACCAGCCAGCTCCTCCGTCATTGTTCCGTTCTCTTTGGCGATCATCTTGAATTGTCTGATGATTTTCTTGATTACGTGCAGCTCTCGGGGATCAGGTGCGCCTATCGCCGCAGGGTCAAGGAAACCCATCCCGATCTCGCCGCCGGCCGCGGCGAGGCGGCTGGAGAATACAGCCCGGAGGAGTTTTTCGCCGTCCGCACCTCCTACGAAACCCTCAGTTCGTTCATCGCCGCCAGGGTCGACCGGCAGGCCGCGGCCGCCGCCCCTCCCTGCCATTCATGGCAGAGGCCGGCAGCCGACTGGCACGCCGGGCCCGAAGCCGGCTTCCCGGATCTGGCTGGGCTGCCGCGACGTCAGCTCCGCCTGGGCGACCTCCTCTACCACCTCGGCCTTGCCTCCTGGAAGGAAGTCATCGATGCCCTGGTCTGGCAGAAGGCCAGCAGGCCGCGGCTGGGCGAACTCGGCTGCCGCTTCGGCTGGCTGTGCAAGGACGATATCGGCGCCATCTTCCAGGCCCGCCATCCCGGCCAGCTTTTCGGCGACACCGCCGTCCGGCTGGGCATCCTCGCAGGCCGTCAGCGGGACAGCCTCCTCTTTCACCAGAAGATCCGCCAGCCGAAGCTGGGCGGATTCTTCATTCAGAACGGCCAGTTGAGCGAGGTCGAGATGGCCCGCTGCATCGCCCTGATGCGGCGCCACAACAGCCTGCACGCACCGCTTTTCTGAACCGGCTGGCCCGGCAGCCGCCGTATCGATCCATTCCACAAAACAAGACCTGTTCCACAAAAGTAGACTGGCCCGGTTGCCGCTCCCGCCTCCCGCGTTCGTTGAAGAATTTCTCTGTTTCTTAATTTTCGCTTTATTTTCAGCAAAATAACCAGATGCGAAGGCGCGCGGCGGGTTCCCCCCTGCCCAGACCCCGGCCGGAACGGATCTCCCCTGCCGGTCGAGGGAAAATGGCCGCCGCCGCTCAATCGGCGTCCAGAGGGAATCCGCAGGAAAAAATGCCGGTCGGGTATATAAAATGCATTGCACTGAACTGCGGTCTGTATCTCACCCATCAACATGGTTCGCAGCGCCGGCAAACCACAGACGATTCCGCATCACCCAGGGGAAGGACACGACGATGGCAGCTGAAATATCCGCTGAAGACAGGGAGATCCTCCAGGATTTCATTGAGGAAAGCAATTACATGATCGAACAGCTGGAGCCGATCATCATCGAGCTCGGACATATCTCGCGCCAGGCCGATGACTGGCTGGAGACGATGAATGCCATCTTCCGCCTGTTCCACTCGATGAAGGGCAGTGCCGGCTTTCTCGAATTGACCAACATCCAGGGAGTCGCCCATTCCGCCGAGAACCTGCTTGACCTGGTCCGCTCCGACAAGATCATCCTCCAGCAGAGCCATGTCGACCTCCTCTGCCAGGCCTGCGACTTCACCAAGGAGGCGCTGGTGGCGATCAGCCGGGAATTCACCGACCAGAGCATGGAGCAGCAGGCCGGTCTGCTCGGCGAGGCGCTGCGCCAGGCCATCGAGCTGGCCCTGGCGCCACCGGCCGAGGTTGAGACGACCGGGGAACCCGATCCGCAGCCGCTCTCCTTTGAAATGGTTATCACCCCCGAGATGAAGGAGACCTTCTGCCGGGAGGCCGAAGAACTCCTCGACAAGATCGAGCAGGGCTTTCTCGCCTGGCGTGAAAGCAGCCGCGATCCGGAGATCATCGGCGAGCTTTTCCGCAACATCCACAGCCTCAAGGGCAACTGCGGCTTTCTCGGCCTGGCCGATCTCGAGACCCTCGCCCACCGCATCGAAACGGTGCTGGCCGGGGTCAAGGAGGGGGAAGAACTGCTCAGCGACCATCCGGAAACGATCCTGCTCCAGCTGGTCGACGTGCTGCGCGAGGCGGTGGCGGAGGTGGCCGCCGGCGGCGTCGGCACCATCGCCGATCTGCAGGGATTCATCGGCCTGCTGCAGGGCGTCTCCAGGCGACCGCTGGGGCAGATCCTGATCGACGAGGGCGCGGTTCTGCCGCTGCACGTCGAGCTGGCGGTCTTCAACCAGGAACGGGCCAGGGAAACCGGTCAGCCGGTCAAAGCCATCGGCGAGGAACTGGTGGAGATGGGGGCGGCCGAGCCGGCCCAGATCCTGTCAGCCCTCGGCAAACAGAAGGAAAAGGTGCCGGCACCGCGCCCAAAGGCCCAGGAACGGCCGGAATGCGAGAAGAAGATCGCGATGGCCCGTCAGGACATCCGCGTCGACCTCGACAAGCTCGACAGCCTGATCAACTTGATCGGTGAACTGGTCATCGCCGAGAACATGCTCATCCACAACCCCGATCTGGTCGGCCTGGAGATGGAGAACTTCAACAAGGCCGCCCAGCAGATGCGCAAGCTGGTCAAGGAACTGCAGGAGATGGCGATGCAGATCCGGATGATCCCGGTCTCCGGCCTGTTCCGCAAGATGATCCGCCTGGTCCACGACCTCTCCTCGAAATCCGGCAAGAAGGTCGACCTGCAGCTGGTCGGCGAGGAGACCGAGCTGGACAAGACCGTCATCGAGACCATCACCGATCCGCTGGTCCACATCCTGCGCAATTCGCTGGACCACGGCCTCGAGCCGCCCGAAGAGCGCCTGGCCGCCGGCAAGGACCAGACCGGCAGGCTGCTGCTGTCGGCCCGCCACGAGGAGGGCGAGATCTGGATCACCATCAGTGACGACGGCCGCGGCCTCAACCGCGACAAAATCCTCGCCAAGGCCATCGCCAACGGCCTAATCGAGGGCGACGGCTCCGATCTCTCCGACGACAAGGTCTTCCGCCTGATCTTCTCCGCCGGGCTGTCCACCGCCGAAAAGATCACCGACATCTCCGGCCGCGGCGTCGGCATGGACGTGGTCAAGCAGAACCTGGCCAAGATCCGCGGCAAGGTCGACGTCCACAGCACCCTCGGCCAGGGCACCCGGGTCGACCTGCGCATCCCGCTGACGCTGGCGATCATCGACGGCATGCTGGTGCGAGTCGGCGGCGAGAAATGCATCGTGCCGATCCTGGCGATCCGCGAATCCTTCCGGCCGGAGGAGAAGGATATCACCATCACCCCCGACGGCGACGAGCTGATCCGGGTCCGCGAATCGTTCTTTTCCACGCTCCGGCTGCACCGGGTGCTGGGCAAGGAACCCGACAGCCACGACCTCACCGACGGCATCCTGATCGTCCTCGAGCACCACGGCTCGACGATCTGCCTCTTCGTCGACGAGATCCTCGGCCAGCAGCAGACCGTCATCAAGGGCCTGTCGGAATATATCGGCAACCCGGCCGGCATCGCCGGCTGCACCATCCTCGGTGACGGCGAGGTCTGCCTGATCCTCGATGTCGGCGGCCTGGTGGAAATCACCGAGAACCCCAGGCCGCGGGGGACGACGCACTAAATGGCCGACAGCAGCACCGCCTCGATACAGGATCTTGTTGCCCAGGTCAGCCAGGTCAACAGCCTGATGCCGATCTCCGACCAGGAGTTCGACCGGATGCGTTCGCTGATCTACAGCAAGTTCGGCATCAACCTCTCCCTCGAGAAACGCTCGCTGCTGGTCGGCCGGCTGCAGAAGATCCTGCGCGCGGAGGGCTTTTCCTCCTTCAACGACTATTACGACCACCTGCTCAGCGAGAAAAGCGGCCGGGGTCTCTCCAAGCTGGTCGACCATGTCTCGACCAACCATACCTATTTCTACCGGGAGAGCGCCCATTTCGAGTATTTCCGCCAGCATGCGCTGCCGGAGACCATCGCCAGGCTGAAGAAGGCAGGCAGCCGGGATCTGCGCATCTGGTGCGCCGGCTGTTCCAGCGGCGAGGAGGCCTACACCCTGCTGATGCTGATGCAGGAGGTCCTCGGCAGCGAGTACGGGAATTTTGACGCCGGCCTGCTGGCCACCGACATCTCCGACCGCATCCTCGCCACCGCCCGCACCGGGATTTATCCGAGCGAGAGGATCGAACCGCTGCCCGACCCGCTGAAACGCAAGTACTTCACCCGTCACGACCGGGATAGGGTCCAGGTGGTGGAGGGCATCCGCCGCGAGGCGGTCTTCCGCCGCTTCAACCTGATGAACGCGCAGTTCCCGTTCAGAAAGCCGTTCCACATCATCTTCTGCCGCAACGTGATGATCTACTTCGACCGCCAGACCCGCGACGCCCTGGTCCGACGTTTCCATGCCGCCACCGAGACCGGCGGCTACCTGTTCATCGGCCACTCCGAGACACTGGGCCGCGACCAGCCGCTTTACGACTATCTGATCCCCGCTGCCTACAGGAAGAAACGACCATGAAGAAGATCCGCGTCCTGGTTATCGACGACTCCGCCCTGGTCCGCAACATCCTCGCCGACGGCCTGAGCCGCTCGCCCAATATCGAGGTGGTCGGGACAGCGCCGGACCCCTTCATCGCCCGGGACAAGATCGTCCAACTGCAGCCGGATGTCCTCACCCTCGACGTCGAGATGCCGAAGATGGACGGCGTCGAATTCCTCAGGCGGCTGAGGCCCCAGTACCCCCTGCCGGTGATCATGGTCTCCTCGCTGACCGTCAGGGGCAAGCAGATCACCCTCGACGCGCTGAACGCCGGGGCCGTCGACTTCGTCAGCAAACCGACCTCGAACATGATGCA
>WBUQ01000019.1 GCA_008933635.1 Desulfobulbaceae bacterium
CCTGTTTG
Source organism: Desulfobulbaceae bacterium (assembly GCA_008933635.1). Lineage (GTDB taxonomy): Bacteria > Desulfobacterota > Desulfobulbia > Desulfobulbales > Desulfocapsaceae > Desulfoprunum. Next base: position 9 of record WBUQ01000019.1, read on the forward strand.
GCATGACTACCCTGTCGCCCCTTTCCCATTCGGTTTTCTGGTCGCTGCTCTGCAACGCCGGTCTTTTTGTCCTCGTTTCCATCCTCTGGCAGCGCAGTCAGGAGGAAGAGCGCCTGGCCCAGGAATTCCATGCCACCACCGACCGTGAACCGGTTCCCTGGGCCGATGCGACGGACGGTGCGACCATCGTCGTCGGGGAAAAGCAGGCCGCGCTGCTGACAGCCCTGGGCGGCTATTTTCCCGAGGCGAAATGCCGCGAAATGCTGGGGGAGATCATCACGGCGATGGGTCTGGACCAACGCAAGACCATCTCGGTCATCGAGTACGCGGAGTTCATCCGGAAGGTCGAGGCGAAGCTCGCCGGCTCGGTCGGATCGGCCATGGCCCACCAGGCCCTGACCAGCGAGACGGTCTTCACGGCGGAGGAGCGGGCCAGGCTTGCCGGCGCCTACGCAGCTATCCTCCTGCGGCTGCATATCTCTCCCCGGGAACTGAACGAAAAAATCGACTTCTATCGTGAACGGGAGCAGCTGCTCATCGATCACAGCCGCGAGCTCGAGCGGCGCATCGACGACAGGGAGAGGGAGATCGCCGCCCGGGTCGTGGCGGAAAAGGCCATGGCTGCGGCTGAACAGAAATTCAGATCGATATTCGACAATGCCCTGGAGGGGATCTTCCAGGTTTCGCCGGAAGGGAGACTGCTGATTGCCAATCCGGCCCTGGCGAACATCCTCGGCTACGATTCGGCAGCCGACCTGCTCAACGCCGTGCCCGATGTCCGGACGCTCTTCAGGGGCAGGCGGCGTCTCCGGGAAATGCTGTTCCGCCAGCTGCAGGCCGGAAGGCCGGTGGAGAATTTCCGGATCCGGGCCGTTCATGCCAGCGGCCGGATCATCTGGCTCAATATCCATGCCCGCCCGATCTTCGATGAACAGGGGGAGCTGCTGCGGATCGAGGGGATTGCCGAGGACATCAGCACGCGCAAGGAGGCGGAGGATACGCTTGCCAGGTACCAGGAGGAACTGGAGGCGAAAGTCCGGGCTCGGACCGCCCAGGTGGTCGAAAAGCAGGCCTTTCTCGAGCAGATCCTGGAAGGCATCCTGGCGGCGGTGATCGTGGTCGATCGCCAGCGGTCGCGGGTTATGAAATGCAACCGGATCGCCGAAGAACTGCTCGGCTGCGGGAGGGAGCAGATGCTCGCCGACGGGTGCAGCCCGCAGCATCTCGAACCGGTCTTCAGCGACCTGGACAGAAAGACCCTGAACCGCGAAATGGTCCTCCAGCGGGGCAACGGCACGGCCATCCCCGTCCTCCGCAACATCCTGCCGGTTGTCTACAAAGGGGTGCCGGCGTATGCGGTGATCCTCTTCGACATCTCCGAACACAAGGCGCTGGAGCGTCAGGTCAGCATGGCCCAGAAGCTGCAGTCCATCGGCCAGCTCGCCGCCGGTGTGGCCCACGAGATCAACACCCCGATCCAGTATATCGGCAGCAATCTGTCCTTTCTGGCGGAATCTTTCCGGCAGTTGGTGCAGATGTCCCGCTATCATCGAGAGGCCGTCTCGGCTGTCAAAAACGGCAGCGACATCAACGAGCTCTGCAGGGATTTCGCGCGGAAGGCGGAGGAGCTGGACCTGGAATTCCTCACGCAGGAGGTGCCTCAGGCGCTCTCCGAGTCTCTTGCCGGCGTCGAGCAGATTTCCGCGATCGTCAAGGCCATGAAGCAGTTCGCCCAGCCGGAGGAGGACACTCTCACGACCGTCGACATCAACAAGGCCCTGGAGCAGACCATCGTGGTATCGCGCAACGAATGGAAGTATTCGGCCGATATGGAAATGCGGTTTGATCCGGCCAATCCGGTCATCACCGGCTATCCAGGCCCGCTCAACCAGGTCTTTCTCGACATGATCGTCAATGCCAGCCGCGCCATCGCCGAAAAAAGGGGTGAAGCAGTGGAAAAGGGGAGGATCGTGATCAGCACCGCCGGCGGAGAGAGGGGGGTGACGGTGACGATCGCCGACGATGGCGGCGGCATCGCCCGGGAGAACCTTGACAAGATATTCGATCCGTTCTTCACCACCCGGGCCGTCGGCAAGGGTATCGGCCAGGGACTCAACATCGCCCATGCCGTCATCACCGACAAGCACCACGGCACCATCAATGTGGACAGCACGGTGGGCGTGGGGACAACCTTTACCATCATCCTGCCGTACCATCCTGAGGGGTCTGGCGGCGCAGGGGGGCGGCCCCGGCCGCAATAGCCGGACACAGCTGTCAGGCCGCCCCGGCGGGATGGCCTGAGTTTGCCGGGTTCCTGCCAGGAGGGCCGGAAGGCCGGAGCAGGCGGAACTCAGGCGATACCGCCATCCTCGTGCGATGCCATGATCTCGCCGCAGACCTGTTCCCATGCGGCGATCCTGCCGCCAAGGCCGAGCCGTTCGAGTTCATTCGACTGCAGCGCCTGGGGCTGGCCGATGCTCTCATCCTCATAGTGCGCATAATACAGGCAGTTGGCGGCATGGACGGCGAGGGCGGGGGTGAACGCCTCGGCGGGGTACCGTTCCAGGTCGTGGTGGAAGCCGATGCCTTCGACGATCGGGCCCTTGAATCCCCACAGTCCGACCAGGTAGGCCCCGACCGCCCCGTGGCCGGCACCGAGAATCTCCCGTTCGGCCTGATGGAGGCAGAGGGCATTCTGCCTGGCCAGGGTGATGGCCCGGGCATAGTCATCGGCCAGATTGGCGGCCAGGATCACCTTGCCGATGTCGTGGAGCATGCCGGCGAGGAAGGTGTTGTTGATCAGCTCCTTGTCGTCGGTTTCAAGAGCGGCGATGGCCTTGGCCAGCTTGCCGACCGTCAGGCTGTGGGACCAGAGGGCTTCGGCCTTGATCAGCCCCGGCGGCATCTTGGCCTGCTGGAAGATCTCGATGCCGAGGACCAGGTTGCGGACAGTGTCGAGGCCAAGCAGCTTCACGGCCATCGCCGGGGTCTCTATCCTGTTGAAGAGACCGAAGAAAGCCGAATTGACGAGCTGCAGGATCTTCGCGCTCATCGATATATCCGACTCGATGATGCGGGCGACATCGCTGATCTCGACATCGGGATTCTCCATCGCCTTCTTCAGCCGGGAATACACGGACGGAAGGCTCGGCAGCGTGCCGACCTGGGAGATGATGTCCTTCAGTCCCCCGTCCGAGAGGATTTCCTGCAATGCGCTGGCCTGGATCAGGACGGTCTTCAGGGTCTGCGGGTCGCACGGCTTGGCGAGAAACTGGTGGACGACGCCGACCGTGCGCAGGATCGACGGTTCGTCGGCCTGGCCGGTCAGCATGATCCTGATGGCGTGGGGGTAGGTGTCTTTGACGATCTCGAGCAGCTCGGCCCCGTCCATGCCGGGCATGCGCATGTCGGAGACGACCGTGTCGAACCTCTCGCCGGCCATCATTTCCAAGGCCTCGGGGCCGCTTGCCGCAAACGACATGGCAAATTCGTTGCGCAGCGGCCGGAGCATCCGCCGCAGGCCTTCGAGGATGTTCGGCTCATCGTCGACAAACAGGATCTTCTTCATGACGTCGCCCCTCTTGAAAACGGTTGGATGCGGCCGGGATACCGACCGGCTTCAGGCCGGCCGCGGCCAGGCATCGCGCCGGTGCCGGCGCGGTCACAGGTCTCCCCGTATCCTCACCAGCAGCGGCTCCTGCACCCGCACCTGCCGGGAGAAATTCCTCAGGCCCTGCAGGATCGGCCAGGTGATCTCCTGGCCCTTCGGGATAATCAGGACATCATTGGTCGATACGATATTCCGCTCGACGATCATCCCGACCCGCAGCTCATCGATATCGACGCTCATGATCTGCTCCTCCTTTCGATCAAAACGGGTCTGTTCCAGCAGATCGAGGACGGCGGGGTTGTATTTCCCGATTTCCCGGCGCATCTCGCTCAAGGCCTCCTGGTGTCTTTTCCCCCGGTAGAGGAGGAGGTCATGGTCGAGGGCGATGCGGAGGATCTGGGCGCCGAGGGCGATATCTTCATCGATGGCGTCGTCGCGGAAACCGCCGTAGTCGGTGAGCTGGTTGGCGATGATGGCGGCCACGGCGTCCAGGCGCGGGATCCGGGACAGCAGTCTGGCACCTGTCTCGGGATGGGAGCGGTACATCGCCTCCTCCTCCGCATCCAGCGGCAGTCCGGCATACACCTTGGCCAGCGTCTCGTTGGGGAGGGTGACGCAGCCGATCTGGGACATCAGGGCCGCCACCTCGTACTGCCACAGGTTGGGCAGGCCAAGCCCGTCGGCAAGTTCGCCGACGATCTTCTTGATCCGGGAACCGCTGCTGAATGCCATCGGGTTGGCCAGGCCGAGCAGCTCCGAGAGCACCGAGATGCTCCCCTTCAGGGTCTGATCCAGCAGTTCCCTCTCGGCGGTGATCAACCTGTACTGGCGCTGGGCGAGGGCGATGGCGGTGACCAGTGTCGCGGTCGGGCAGGGTTTGCTGAGGAAACGGAAGATCTGCCCCTTGTTCACCGCGTCGATGGCGGTTTCCTGGTCGGCATTGCCGGTGAGCATCAGGCGGACGACGTCCGGATAGAGATCCTTCACCTTGGAGAGCAGCTGGACCCCGTCCATCAGGGGCATCCGCATGTCGGAAATGATGACGGCGAAGGGTCCCTGTGACTTGAGTATTTCGAGGGCCTCCGCGCCGCTGCCGGCGGTATGGATGTCGAAGCGTTTGCGCAGTTCCCGTCTGATCGAGTGCAGAATGTTTTCCTCGTCATCGACGAGCAGGATTTTTTCTGTCATGGCAATTCCCTTGGGCGGTGCCGGTTATGGGCGACGGGCAGTCTGTCAGGCGTTCGTCCGCCGGGCGGGGGGCGACACGGGTGAAGACGCCGGTCAGGCCCAGACCCGTATGGGTTCCCTGATGCCCATGTATTTGAGGTAATTCTGCAGCTCCTGCAGCACCGGCCAGGTAATCTCCTGGCCTTTGCCGATAATCGGTGTCCCGTCGACGGTGGTGATGTCCTCGGCGGCGGTCATGCCCGGGACCAGGTCGCTGAAGGTGATGCTGAGGATGCTGCGTCGCCGCGAAGGTGTCTCCTCCTGCCTGGAGAGGGCCTCGACGACCTTCGGATTATAGCGGCTCTGCTGGCGGTACAGCTGGCTGATGGCCTCCTCGTGGGTCCGTCCCTGGGTCATCAGGCGGTCGTATTCGAGAGCGGCGCGGAGGATTTCGGCGCCGATCACGGCGTCGCCCTCCTCCCCGGTCCCGGCCGGGTCGCCGTGGTCCCTGAACTGTCCGGCGATGATTGCCGCCACCTGCTCGAGGCGGGGGATGCGCCGGATCAGCTGGGCGCCGATTGTGGGGTGCCCGTGATAGATGCCGGCCTCCTGCGGCGTCAGCGGCTGGCCGTTTCGCACCTTGGCCAGGATGTCGCGGGGGATGGCGACGCAGCCGACCTGGGACACCAGCCCGGCAACCTCGTAGAGCCAGAGCGGCGAGAGGCCGAGGTCGCCGGCGAGCCGGGAGACCAGGCCCTTGATGCGGTAGCCGCTGCTGAACGCCTGTGCGTCGGCATGGCTCAGCAGTTCGACGAGCATCAGGATGCTGCCCTTGAGGGTCGTGTTGAGCAGTTCCCGTTCGGCGGTAACCAGCTGGTACTGCCTGACGGCCTGTGTCAGCGAGGCTGTCATGGCGTTGAGCGAGCAGGGCTTGGTGAGGAACTGGAAGATCTGGCCCCGGTTGACGGCGTCGATGGCGCCGGTGATATTGGCCTTGCCGGTCAGCATCAGCCGTACCGTGTCGGGGTAGAGCTGCTTCACCCTGGCCAGGAACTCGACACCATCCATTTCCGGCATCTGCAGGTCGGAAACCACCACCGCGAACGGCCCCTGTTCCTCCAGGACCCTGAGGCCCTGCCGGCCTCCCCCGGCCGTTGCCAGTTCGAATTGTCCCCGCAGGTTGCGCCGCATCGCATCCAGCAGGTCGCTGTCGTCATCGACAAACAGAATCTTTTCGCTCATGCTTCCCCTCTCCGCGGTTTTCGTTCTCCCCGGCCGGATATGGGCCGGTGACGGACATCCTCAGTCAAGTGTATCCTAACAGCCGTTGAGAGAGAAGGGATTTCAGAGTCAGGCCGTCTTCATCGGCGGGCGGGATCGGCAGGGGACGTGCCGGGTTGCCCGCCACCGGCTCTCAGGATGGAGTGGATGGTGGTCGCCAGATCGTGGATCATCAACGGTTTTTTCAGGAAGGCCGCCGCTCCCAGCCGCAGTGTTTCCCGGACATCCTCGGTCTCGGCATAGCCGCTGACGATCAGGGCCTTCTGGCCGGGGTGCAGGCGGGTGATCCGCTCGTAGGTCTCCCGTCCGCTGATGCCGGGGCTCATGATCATGTCGAGGAGCACCAGGTCGACCGGCTGCTTGCGGACGAACTCGACGGCCGCCTCGCCGCCGGGCACCGCTTCGGCCCGGTAACCGAGCCTGTCGAGGATGCTGCAGGTGATCTGGCGCTGGGTGGCGACATCGTCGACCACCAGGATGGTCTCTCCGCCGCCCCGGTAGAGGGACAGGTCGACGGTCTGCTGGGGCTGCCGTGCCGGGCTGCTGGTGCTCGGCAGGGAGATGGTGAAGGTTGTGCCGCCGGCGGAAGTGGCGACATCGATATGGCCGCGGTGGTCCTGGACGACATTCCACACCACCGTCAGGCCAAGGCCGGTGCCGCTTCGCCCCATTACCTTCTTGGAATAGAAGGGTTCGAAGATCTTTTCCAGGTCTTCGGTGGAAATGCCTTTGCCCTGGTCCGCGACGGTCAGGGTCACGTATTCGCCTTCATCGAGGTCGGCGGTGTCGCGGGGCGGCTGGTCGACCACCCGGTTGGCGGTGGCGACCCTGACGATGCCGGCTGCATCGGTCGCCTCGCAGGCGTTGGATATCAGGTTCATCAGGATCTTGCGGAGGTGGACGCGGGAGCCCACGACGTTGGCAAGGTTGTCGGCCAGGTCGGCCTCAACCTCTATCCCGGGATGGAACTTCTGGACGGTCCGGAAATCCGAGGACCCGAGGTATTCCTCGATGACGGCGTTGAGGTTGATCGGCTCCTTTTCCACTGCCACCCCCCTGGCCACTGTCAGCAGGTCCTGAACGATGGCCGTGGCCCGCAGGCCGGACTCCCGCATCAGCTCAATCGGCCGGCGGAGCCGGTCATCCGGCGCCAGTTCGAAGAGGAGCAGTTCCGGATAGCTGACGATGCCGGAAAGGATGTTGTTGAGGTCATGGGCGACACCTCCGGCGAGCAGGCCGAGCGACTCCATTTTCCTGGCCCGGCTCTCGGCCAGACGGCTTTCCTGGATTTCCCTTTCCCTGAGGTTTCTTTCGGTGACATCGTTGAGGGTGGTGATGATCCGTTCATCGGGCAGGTATGCCGCCCGGAATTCGATGTCCCTGGTCTGGCCGTCCTTGCAGACAATCCGGTATTCGCTGGCCGAATTGTTCCGGCTGGAGCTCTTCCAGTGGGCGATGACATCCCGGCGATACACGGGGTCCGGATAGGCCAGGGCCGGCCATTTCCGCATGTTCGGCAGGTCGCTGCGGTCATAGCCGGTTATTGCGGTGAAGGCCGAGTTGAGGTGGACGACATCGAGGTTCCTGTCCCAGACGGCGATGCCCTGGGGAATGCTGTGCAGCAGGCTGCCGAGGAGGTCGTGCTGCTGCTGCAGTTCGCCCCGGGCCTCGGACTCGCGGACGGTCGCCCGGCTCTGGCGGATCAGAAGGACTACCAGCAGGCAGACGAGGAACAGGATAAAGGCGAACAGGGCGTTGACGCTGTGCTGGAAGGTCTCCAGCCGCTTTCGCTGGCTGTCGAGGATGATCTGGGCGGCGTTGCGTGAGTCGCTCTGGATCTTCGCCGCCTTGGCGAAGGTTTCGGCCACCCTCGACTCGACGATGGCAAGGGTGACATCGGAATCCGGACCATAGCCGGACACGCCCTCATCGAGCCAGATCCGGATATCGGCAATGGCCGGTGCGACCACGGCGTGGAAGGAAGAAGCGTTGATCAGGTTGTCGGTGACGTAGGTGTTGCGCAGATCGACGATCAGCCGGTAGGTGGTGTAGATGTCCGATCTCAGCCGGGCGATATGCTCCCGGTCTCCGGTGGCGGCGGCGATGCGGGCGGAGGTTGCCACCTCTCCCAGGCTGTCGCGGGCGTGGGCCAGGGAGTTGAGCTCGGTCAGGAGGGTGGACGGCAGGTTGTTTTCAATGGAATGGAGAGTCCTGTTGGTGTAGACGATGACTCCGGCAGTGGACAGCAGGATGGCGATGATGCCGGCGATCATGGGGCCATGGGTGACGGCGATCCTTCTGGCGATACTGCCCCCGCTCACTGCCTGCGGCCCCTGTTGACGTCATAAAAACGCTGCGCCCCGGGGTGCAGCGGGATGGAGAGGCCCCGCAGGGCCGATTCCAGGGTGATGTCCCTGCCCTGGGGGTGGCCCTGCTCAAGGAGGTCCCTTGTCGCCGGACTGAAGAGGGCCTCGGTCAGGGCGAAGGCCCTGTCCTCGGGCATGTCGCTGCTGACGACGAACAGGGCATACACCTCAATGGTCGGTATCTCGGCGATTCCGGGATAGATGCCGCCTCCGATGCGGCCCGGAGTGAGGTAGGGATAGGTCCTGTTGATCTTCCCGGCAATCTCCGGTTCGATGGCCAGAATGCGCAGTCCGACCGGCAGCAGGCGGGTCACCGCCGCCATCGGGGCTCCGGCCATCATCGCGAAGCCGTCGAGTTCTCCATTGCGCATCTTGTCTTCGGTGAAGACCGGTTTGAGATACTGCGGCCGCAGGTCGTCTTCGGTCAGGCCATAGGCGGCGAGAACGATATCGGTCACCTGCCGGGTGCCCGAGCCCGGTTCGTCGATGGAGATCCGTTTGTCGCGCAGATCGCCGAACTTCTCTATCCCGGCATCCCTGCGGACGACCAGCTGGAATTTCTCGGCGTAGAGGCAGGCGATGGCCCGCAGCTTGCCGGAATCGCCCACGGCGGCAAAATCCCGCTCCCCTCTCAGCGCATAGGCGGCGATGTCGGCCTGAACCATGCCTGCCTCGATCTCGCCGGTCACCACCGCCCTGGCGTTTTCCACCGATCCCGCCGAATTCTGGGCGATGCCGATTATGCCATGCAGAGGCGAACCGGTCTGCTTGGCATGCAGGGTGATCCCGCTGGCGATCAGCTTGCCGATGGGGTAGTAGACGCCGGTGCTGCCGCCGGTGCCGATGCGGAAGGTCTCCAGGGCGCAGGCATGGCCTGCGGGGACGAGGGCGAGGGCAAGAATGGCCGGGATGAGCCGGCGGAGGCGGCGAAGGGTATCGGTAATGCTGGTTCGTCGTGGCGGCATGGCTGGTCTCCGTTGAGCCGGGGGTGAGCGTCCTCTGCCAGGGCAGGCGTGGCGAGTCGTCCGCAGTATCTCAAATGTATCACAGAGCGGCGGGAGAAAGCAAAACGGGGCACGGTGGCCGCCGGGAGAGCGGACGGCGCCGATCGGCAGGGAAGTGGACGGGTTTGCTGATCAGGCCGGTGAAGGGTGGCAGGGGCATCCCGCATCCGCCGTGTCAGAGACATTACGGTCGTTGATTGCGGGTATGGCTCCTCCCATGCTGTCGATACTGTCTGCACGAGGCGGGAGCGGCCTTCCGTTCAGTGCAGGAACTTGCCGGTGCTGCTCATCGCCAGGTGGCCGTCGCGGACGCCGCGCAGGGCGACCAGCTTGTCGGAGAGTTCCTGGATCTCTTTGGCCTTGCCGCGGACGATGATGACTTCGAGGCAGTTGTCGTGGTCCATGTGGACATGGGTGGTGGAGACGATGTGGTGGTGGTAGCCGTGCTGGACCTCGGTCACCTTGTCCTGGAGCTTGTGCTGGTGGTGGTCGTAGACCAGGCTGATGACCCCCATGACCTCCTTGTCGGCCTGCCACTCCTTCTTGACGAAGGCCTTGCGGATCAGGTCGCGGATGGCCTCGGAGCGGTTGGTGTAGCTTCGGGCCTTGATATGTTTGTCAAAAATCTCGAGCAGGTTCTCCTCCAGCGATATCGAGAATCGTTTCAGCATCTTCGCCGTTTCCTCTTCTGTCTGAATAATCTGAGAGACTCTCCTGCCCGGCGCCGACCGATCGGCAGGAATTCCTGGAAACTGTCCAGTTGCAACTATACCGCCATCCCGCGTGAAACTGCAAATGGTTGCGGATGGAGGCCGAAAATGTCCGGGCGCCGGTGTCCGGATTCCCGGCCCGATCATCCCTTGGTGGCGATCTCCCGGGAGTTCCGCAGACGCAGGCCACAGGGGATGGCGATCAGGGCGAGGACGACCAGGGTGTACCAGGGCAGCCAGCCGATGGCCCCGGCGAAGGCGATGTCGGCGCCGGCGGCACCGCCATCGGCCGGCCGCAGCTCCCGGACGAGAACGGCGAACAGGATGCCGATCAGGCCGTAGGCGAGGTTGAAGGCCATGCCCTTGAAGCTGAGGACGGTGGCGCGCTGCTGCGAGGCGGTGATCCGGTTGAGGTAGTGGCTGCTGAAGAAGGAGACCAGCATCATCACGAAGAAGATCAGGCCGATCGACAGCACGCCGAAATAGGGCAGGAATGCGGCGGTGGAGAACAGCGCCAGCATGGTCAGGCCGGCAAGCCAGAGGACGTTGGCGGTGGGAGTGAAACGCTCGACCATCTTTTCCGCGATCTTCGGCGAGACGACGCCGATCAGCGACATCGCTCCCCAGATCAGGCCGAAAATCGCCTCCGGCAGCTCGATCAGGCGAAAATACTGGCTGGTCAGGGTGACGACCAGCCGCAGGATGTGGTCGTAGGCCATGCCGAAGAGGATGATCGCCAGGGCGAACGGGGTGCGGAGTATCCATCGGCCGGCGGTGAGCGTCATCCTGCCGGTCTCGTTGATGGTATGGAGCAGGTCGGCCGGGCGGGCGGAAGACGCCGTGTCGCCGGTATCCTCACGCATCCTGAGCGAAACGATGCAGGAGCCGATTGCCAGCAGCAGGGTCAGGAAAATCGGATAGCGCATGGTGGTCTGCTGGCCGACCTGGATGCCGGTGCCGGCAAGCGAGAGCAGGCGGTTGACGACGGCCGGGTCGTAGATCAGCGCCCCGATGGCCATTGCCGCGACGCCTGCCGCTGAGCGCAGCCGCATCTGCACGCTGAGGACCCGGGGCCAGTCCTGGCTGTCGCCCTCGGCCGCCAGCGAATCGTAGGCGATCGCCTCGTCGGCGCCGGAGGCCATCGCCTCGGCCAGGCCGCTGAGAATCCGGTTGACCAGGAAGACCGTGAAGATCAGGGCGCCGTTGCCTAAAGGGACGAAGCAGATCAGGGCCATTTCGGCGACCATCAGGAACGAGGTGGTGACGATCAGCCGACGGCGGCCGATGATGTCCGCCAGCGCCCCTGACGGCACTTCCGCCAGGACGATGGTGAGCGCCCAGACGGTGTTGAGCAGGGAAAACTGCTCGATGGTCAGGCCGTAATCGAGGAAGAGGATGGTGAAAACCGGATAGTAGAAGCGGGAGTTGAACAGGATCCGGAACAGGATGAACAGCCTGACATTGGCGATGGCGAAGGGGGAGGTGGGTGCTGGCATCGTGAATCCGGGGAAGAGGTTTCGGGCTGGTTCCGGGGGGACATGTTGCCCCGGGTCAGTGCCGGTTGTCGCCGAGCCGCCGCTCAAGCCGGTGGACCGCCACCGACAGGCTGAAGCAGAGGAGCAGGTACATGGCGGTGATGGTGATCCAGATCTCGATCGTCGCCTGGGTGGAGGCCATGATCTGCAGGCCCTGGAAGGTCAGTTCCTGGATCGAGATGATCGAGACGATGGACGAGTACTTGATGGTGTTGATGAATTCGCCGGCCAGCGGCGGCAGCATGGTCCGGATCGCCTGGGGCAGGATCACCAGCCGCATCACCAGGTATTTCGACAGGCCGAGGGAGCGCGAGGCCTCCCACTGGCCGGCCGGGATCGCCTGGATGCCGGCCCGGACTATTTCGCCGATATAGGCTGCCTGGAACAGGCCGATGGTCATCGCCCCGGAGATGAACGGGGAGATCAGGCTGAGATCGCCGCAGGCAAGGCTCAGCAGACGGCGCATGGCCGGCGGGCTGCCGCGCAGCAGCGGTTCCACCGCGAAATGGGACAGTATCCGGTCGTTGACGAAATAATAGAAGAGAAACACCAGGACCAGGGCAGGGGTGTTGCGGATGAATTCGACATAGATCCGGCTGATCGCCCGGGGGGCGAGGCGCGGGGCGATCCGCATCACCCCGATGAGGATGCCGAGCAGCAGGGCCAGCAGCATCCCCCACAGGCTCAGCCGGATCGTGGTGAAGAAGCCTTCGAGCAGTGCGTTGGCCAGCCACCGCTGCTGCTCCTGGTCATAGCGCAGCAGGTAGGTCGGGATGACGCCCCAGTTCCACCGGTAGTTCAGGTCGAAGAACATCCGGTGGAGGAGAAGGGCGGCGCCGGCCAGCAGGCAGATGAAGATGAGCCAGTCGAGGCGGCTGGGCTTTCTGCGGACTTTCAGCATGGTCTGGACAGGGATCGGAAGCGATGGAAGAGGGGAAGGCGCGGGCTTCACCCTCTTCCGGCAAGCGACGACGGAGCGGGGGGCTACTGGATCTGGTCGGCCCAGTCCTTTGTGCCGAACCAGTAATCATGCCTCTCCTGCAGCCACCCCTCCAGCTGGACCAGGGTGATCCAGCTGTTGAAGCAGGCCAGCGTGTCGGGATCGCCCTTGGGCAGGGCGAAGGCGATCGGCTCCTTGGTGAAGGTGTCGGTGAAGGGCAGAAACAGCGTCTCCTTGTAGTCGGCCGCCTCGAAGGCCGGGCGCGGCGCGTTCTCCACCACCGCATGGACCCGGCCGTTGCGCAGTTCCTGGTAGAGCTGGGTCTCGTTGTCGAACATCCGCAGAGTGGCCTTCGGCAGGTATTTCTTGGCGGCGGCGGCGGCGGTGGTGCCCAGCTTGACCGCGATCTGCACCTCGTTCTTGTCGAAGTCCTCGAGTTTGCTGAAGCCGGCCGCCATCTGGCGATGGGCGACGATCGACATGCCGGAGTAGTCGTAGGGGTTGGTGAAGTTGACCTTCAGCGCCCGCTCGGCGGTGATGCCCATGCCGCCGATGATGACATCGAATTTGCCGGTCAATAGCGCCGGGATGATCCCGGACCAGGCGGTGGGGACGAATTCGACCTTGACGCCGAGGTCCTTGGCCAGCCGTGTCGCCACATCGATCTCGAAGCCGATGAGTTTGCCGTTCTTGTCCTTCATGGCCCAGGGCTGGAAGATATCCATGCCGACACGCAGGACGCCGCTTTTCATCACCCGCTCGATGGTGCTTTCGGCGGTCAGCTGCTGGCGGATCGATGCGGCGGAGGCCGTGCCGGCGGTCAGGCAGGCCAGCAGCAGGGCCAGGGCGAGGGTCAATGTGTGCTTCATCGTCTTCTCCTGTGTGGTTGAGTGATATGGGTTGTCTGTTGTTTCAGGGCAGTTTCAGTCTGTTCTCCAGGGCATGGGCCATGAAGGACAGGGAGATGGTGAGCAGCAGGTACAGGGCGGCGACGGTCAGCCATACCTCGAAGGTCAGGAAGGTCTCGGCGATGATCGCCTGGGCCTGCATGGTCAGGTCGTAGATGGCGATGGTGCTGACCAGGGCCGAATCCTTGACCAGCGAGATGGTCTGGCTGGCCAGCGGGGGCAGGGCGGTGCGGACGGCCTGGGGCAGGATGACCTTGCGGTAGGTGGCATATGCGCTGAGGCCGAGACTGTAGCTGGCCTCGACCTGCTGCCGCGGCACCGACAGGATGCCGGACCGGAGGATCTCGGCGATGTAGGCCCCCTCGAAGAGGGAGAGCGAGAGGATGGCCGCCGGCATCCGCTCGAGCCCGAGCAGCGGGCCGAGGACGAAGTAGATGAAGAAGATCTGGATCAGCAGCGGGGTGTTCCTGACCACCTCGACGTAGAACCTGGCCAGCAGGGCGGCCAGCGGCGATTGCGCAAGCCGCAAAATGGCGGTGACAAGGCCGATGGCCAGCGATAGCGCCAGGCTGGCGGCGGAGATCTGCAGGGTGACGAGCAGACCCTGGACAAGAGGGCCGGCGGCGACGGCTTCGGCGTCAATGGTCAGCAGGTAGCGCGGAATCCGGTACCACTGCCAGTGATATCCCATGTTCTGCGATCCGGCAAGGAACACCGCACCGGTCCCGGCGGCGAGCGCCACCAGCAGGATCGCGTCGAGGACCGGCGAGCGCCACAGCCGGCGGAAACGGCGGCGCAAGGTATGGGCGGGAGTGCGGTTCATCCGGTGCATGGATCGGGTAACCTTTCGACATAATAATCAATATTAATAAAGACTACCTGTATGGAGGAAAAATTGCCAGGGACTTTTTGCCGCAGCTGGCAAAAATCATCCGCCGCCAGCTCCTGGCGGCGGGCTCGGTCGATCCGGGCCGGATAATCGCGCGGGCTATTTACTTTTTCCCGGCTGTCGCCATATAATGAGGAAGAGGCCGGAACGGTTCGGAGTTCCGGAGGAAACACGGAAAGAGCCAACGCGACAGCGGGGGAGTGAACATGAAGATTGTCATTGTAGGCGGCGGTGCGATCGGCAGGCTGTTTGGATCATTTCTCGGCAAGGGCAGCAACGAGGTGACCCTTGTCGACATCGACCGGGAGGTGGTCGGGGCGATGCAGGCCCAGGGAATCGGGGTTATGCCCCCCGGCGAGGAGGACCCGGACACGGTGACGACCGTGCCGGTCAGGGCGGTCAGCGACGGTTCGCAGATCAGGGGCTGCGACCTGATCCTCTTGATGGTCAAATCGTTCTCCACCCGGGTGGCGGTGGAGAGTGTCGCCCACCTGGTGTCGGAGAGGTGTCCGCTGCTGACGGTGCAGACGGGCCTCGGCAATATCGAAACCATCGGCCGCATCATTCCCGCCGAGCATGTCCTGGCCGGCATGACCTTCATGTCCGGGACCTCGCTGGGCGGGGCGACGGTGCGCCATGGCGGCGACGGCCTGACCTATATCGGTGAACTCGACGGCCGGCTCAGTCCGCGGCTGGAGACGATCAGCAAGCTCTTCAACGACTGCGGCATCAGGACCCAGGTTTCCCGGCGGGTGGTCGGCCGCCTGTGGTGCAAGGTCATCGTCTATGCCGCGATCAACCCGCTGTCCTCGATCCTCAAGGTCCCCAACGGCTGCCTGACCGACCGGATGGAATCGATCTCCCTGATGAAGCGCCTGCTCGACGAAGGAAAACGGGTAGCGGAGGCCTGCGGTGTCGACCTGCCGTGCAGCGATCTCTATGCCGATCTCTTCGAGGCCTGTCAGCGAAGTTCCAACAACCTGTCATCGATGCTGCAGGACATCCTCAATGAGCGGAGCACCGAAATCGAGGCCCAGAACGGCGCAATCTGCCGCTATGCGGAGGAGCAGGGTATCGCGGTGCCGACCCAGCAGACCATCTATGAACTGATCAAACTGCTCGAAAAGTGGCGGCCCGGGCTCGACCAGCTGTAGACATCGTTCCGCGGCCCGGCGGACGAACGTATCCGGAGAACATGACATGGATGACTGGCAGAGATTCCTGATTGCGATGGACAAGTCGGAAACATCACGGCGGGCCGTGCGCTATGTCGGGCAGATGGCCCTGGGCCTTGCGGAGAAGCATATCTGCCTGCTCCACGTCTACCCGGAGCCGCCGCCGGATTTCTACACCACGGGCGGCCAGCTGGACCGCTACCAGATGCTGAAGGACGAGCGGGCAGGGCTTTTTCTCCAGGACGCGGCGATCATCCTCGAAGAGATGGGGATCAGCGGCCGGGATATCAGCCAGCGGGTCTGCATGGCCGAGGGCAAAACGATCAGCCAGATGGTGCTGGATATCAGGAAGGAAGGGGGCTTCGGCACGGTGGTGACCGGCAAGCGCGGGGTGTCCAAGGCCGAGGAGTTTCTCTTCGGGTCTATTTCCAATGCCCTGGCCCGGCATGCCCGGGACTTCACCGCCTGGATCGTGGGGTAGCCGATGATCGACTGGAGTCTCTTCCCGCTGCGCATCCTGGCGCGGCTCAAGGAACACCCGGCCATCCGCGGCGGCCGGCGCCAGCCGAAGATCTGGCGCGATACCAGCAACTTCACCAGCATCGACTACGGCGACATCATCCTCGTCGACAACCGCTATTTCCTGGTGACCGGCTATACCCGGGAGGGCCGGTTCGGCATCGACGACCAGCCGAAGCAATGGGTGCCGAAGGTGCAGGACCTGGAAACCGGTGAATCGAACATCCTCAAGCTGGTCTTCCATGAGACCTACAAGATCAGGTTCGGCGAACTCGAGGTGACCTGCTACCGCAGTCCGGAGAAGGAGGCCAGGGTGCTCGAGCTGGTCCGCGGCAACCCCTCCTTCATGCAGGGGTATTCGGTCCTCGACGATGCCGACAACCTGGTGCGGGTCCTCGACGTGGTGCCGGGGAACCGGATGGACAAGTACCTCCAGAAGCTGGGCGAGACCCATGAGGAATATTTCCACGAGCACCTGCCCGGAATCCTCGACAGGTTTCTCGTCTCGGTCAGGGCGATAGCGTATCTCCACAGCCACGGGCTCAAGCACGGCGACATCCGCCGGGACCATATCTTCGTCGACTGGGACGGGGGCCACTTCCTGTGGATCGATTTCGACTACGACTTCTACCTGCCGGAGCGGCCCTATGCCATGGACCTCTTCGGTCTCGGCAATGTCCTGCTCTATATCGTCGGCCGGCGGAATTTCCGGGGTCAGGACATTCTCCAGGATCCGGCGATGGGTGAGCGGGTCTACTCTTCGCTCCAGGCCGAGGACATGTCGCTGCTGGCCCAGGACCGGGTCTTCAACCTCAGGAAGATCTACCCGTACATCCCGGAGCAGCTCAACGACATCCTCCTCCATTTTTCGCTGGGGACGTCGGTGCTGTACGACACGGTGGAGGAACTGCACGACGACATCGCCGACGCTGCCGCCTCGCTGTAACCGCCGGGCGGCAGACGTCAGGAGCCGTCAGGAGGCCATTTTCGTCCGGGCGAGTTCGGTGATGGTGCGGAAATCGATCTTGCCGCTGCCCATCTTCGGCAGGTTTTCGATGACCAGGAAGGTCTTCGGCAGGGCGATCTGCGGCAGCTGGGTCGCCATCTTCTTCAGTGTCGCCTTCTCGTCGAGCTGGGCGGTGACCACGGCGACGATCTTCGCCCCCTTGACCGAATCGGGGACCTCGACCACGCAGCACTCCACATCCTCGGGCAGGGTCTTCTCGAGGACATCCTCGATCTTCACCAGCGACACCATCTCGCCGCCGATCTTGACGAAGCGCTTGAGCCGGCCGACATGCCAGAGGTAGCCGTCCTCGTCGATGTTCCCCATATCGCCGGTGTCGTACCAGCCGCCGCGGATGTGCATGGTGGTCTCTTCGAAATCGTCGAAATACCCTTTCATCACGTTGTCGCCCTTGATCAGGATGCGGCCGTCCTCGCCGACGCCGCAGGGCTCGCCGGTCTGGTAGTTCTCGATCCGCACCTGGACGCCGGGGATCGGCTTGCCGACGCTGCCCGGGCGATTGAACTCCGGGGTGTTGGCGGAGATGACCGGCGAGCACTCGGTGGCGCCGTATCCCTCAAGCAGGGTGATGCTGTGCTTGGCCTTGAATCCGTCACGCAAGGCGTCGGGGCACTTGTCGGCGCCGGCCAGGGCGATCCGCAGGCTTTCGAAGTCGCCGGGTTCGGATTTGCGCAGGTATCCCCAGAAAAACGCCGGGGTGCCGACCAGGAAGGTGGCCTTCTCCTCGCGGACGATGGTGCAGACCTTCTTGAAGTCCAGCGGGTTGGCATAGGTGATCAGGGTCATGCCGTGGTAGATCGGCAGCCACAGGTTGGTGGTCAGGCCGAAGACGTGGAAAAACGGCAGCGTGCACATGAAGATGTCGTCGCTCTTGAACTCGAAGATCGGGGTGACCGACTCGATGTTGGCGAGGACGTTGCGGTGGGTGAGCTGGACGGCTTTGGGGTCCTTTTCGCTGCCGCTGGTGAACAAGATGACGGCGGTATCGCCCGGCTGGCCGCCATGGACCAGCTTCTTGATCAGGGCGACCGGCAGCTTCGAGACCAGGGCGGCGATGAGCTTCTGCAGGCCGGTAATCCCGGCCATGATGTCCTCGATATAGATCATCCCCTCGACGTAGGGGCACTCGATCTTCTCCAGCAGGGCCTTGGAGGTGATGATGGTCTTGAAGGCGCACTTGTTCTGGGCGTAGCGGGCGTTCTGCTCGGCCCCGGTCGAATAGTTGATCATCACCGGGGTCCTGCCGCTCATCAGGATGCCGTTCTTGACCAGAATGCAGCCCAGCGATGTCGGGATCATCACCCCGATGAAGCCGCGGTCGAGCTTGCGGAAGATCCGCGACAGGAGGATGGCGGCGATCAGCGCCCGGCCGTAGGTGAGTTCCTTGCCGGTCGAGAAATCGCGGATGCCCAGTTTCTTCTCGAATTTCTTGGCTACCTCGATGAAGCAGTGATGTAAGAGCACAACGGCCTCCTCTGTTCATTCTGTCCGTTTGTCTGTGCAGCGTTTCCGGCTCCCGGCGCGGCTGGCAGCCCCGGCCGTTGAAAAATCCAAGTACCACGTTTAAACCGCTTTGGCAACGGCAACTGATCGCCGGCTCGCGGGGGAGTCGGCTGCCGGTCCGTTGCCGGCGGCATCCGCGAAGTGGGAAGGAAAGGCTCCTGTCGACGGATTCGACCCTGCGTCATTTTTTGGTGGCATGGGAATGGTTCCTGTTTATGGTTACAACCTATACCGGCGGGATGAAATCGCCTTTTCCACCAACCGACTTTCCAGGGAGCTGAACACAATGAGAAAAATCACCTCGATGACCATGCTGGTGTCGCTTGTCCTGCTGGTCCTCAACTCAATTGTCCTCTATGTCGTGCCGGAGGGCCGGGTGGCCTACTGGGCCGACTGGCGTTTCTGGGGCCTGACCAAGACCGAATGGGGCGATCAGCACGTGACGATCGGCTTCCTCTTCATCGCTGCCGGCCTGCTCCACCTCTATTACAACTGGGCTGCAATCAAGAACTATATGAAAAACAGGCTCAAGGAGATCAGGGTCTTCACCCTGCCGTTCAATGTCGGTCTGCTGGTCACGGTGCTGGTGTCGGTGATGACCTATTTCCACGTGCCGCCGGTGAACCTGATCCTGGAGCTGGGAGCCCATTTCAAGGAGGCGGGGGCGGAGAAGTACGGCGAGCCGCCCTATGGCCATGCCGAACTCTCCTCGCTGAAGATGTTCAGCAAGAAGGAGGGCATCGACCTGGACGGGGCCATGGCCCTTTTGCGGCAGAAAGGGCTGGAGTTCCGGGGGCCTGAGCAGACCCTGCTCGCCATTTCCCAGGACAACGGGATGACCCCGCAGCAGGTCTATATGGTGATCAAGCCGGCAGCCAGGGAGCTGGAAACCCCGCCAGCCGGTGGAGCCCCGTCCTTCCCCGACGAGCCGAAGCCGGGATTCGGCCGTAAGACCCTCGAGCAGGTCTGCGCCGAACTGCAGCTGGAGTATGCGACGGTCGCCCAGGGATTGCAGGCGAAGGGCCTGACGGTCGAAGCCGGCAAGACCGTCCATGAGATTGCCGAGGCCAGTGGCAAGGAGCCGATGGAGATCTTCGAGGCCATGCGGGCTGTGGTCGTCGGGGAATGATCGAACGCATCAGCCTGACGGGATGAATAGACCTTGTCAGCAGCATGGCGGCAGAATACAATGACGGCGAGGATTCTCCCCGAGCTGCCGCCATCCATCGCCCCCTGACCCGCATGAAAACGCCTGACCAGATCCTTTTCGATCATTCGATGTTCGCCAGGCGGAGCGAGGTCCTGGACATCGTCCTCGACCACATCCCGCAGGGAGTGGTGGTGGTCGGTCAGGATTACCGGGTGCTCGCCTTCAACCGGCCGGTGGAGGATCTGTTCCGGCTACCGGCCGGAACCTTTGTCGTCGGTTGCGACTTCCGGCAGGTTATCAGGATCTGGGTGCGGGAAACCGGGCAGGATGCGGCGATGCTGGAACGAGCCCTGGCCGAACTCGATCTGCAGCGGCACTTCGAGTTCCAGTTCTCCCAGCTGGTCCATGGCGAGGCCCGCTGGGTCGTGCTGACCCACGACCCGCTGCCTGGCGGCGGCTTCGTCAGGACCTTTTCCGATATCACCGTCCAGAAGAAACTCGAGGAGAGGCTGCTGGAGATGTCGCGGACCGATTCGCTGACCGGTCTGCTCAATCACCAGGCCTTTTATGAAACCGTTTCCGCCGAGATCGAGCGGAAAAACCGTTACGACCGGCCATTGACGCTCATGTGCCTCGATATCGACCACTTCAAACAGATCAATGACCGCTTCGGCCATCCTGCCGGTGACCGGGTGCTCTGGAGTTTCGCCCGCATCCTCGCGCGGAGCACGCGCAAAGGCGATCCGATCGGCAGGGTCGGAGGCGAGGAGTTTGCCGTGCTGCTTCCCGAAGCGGGAATGGCCCAGGGAATCGAGGCGGCGGGAAGAATCCTGGAGGCCGTCAGAGGGCTGTCGATCAAGATCCCCGGCCGGACCGACAGTGTCAGCTTCACCGTCAGCGCCGGGTTGACCGAATGCGATGAATCGATGACGGTCGAGCAACTGGTCTCCGCCGCCGATGCCGCCCTCTACCGCGCCAAGAGCGAGGGCCGCAACTGTTACCGGAGGTCGCTCTGATTGCGGATCCCATGATATCCATCCGGTTGTCCTTTCCACTTTCTCTCCGCTGATGCCAGAAACCGAGCCATCTGCAGTGCCCGCCAAGGGGCGAAGAACCGCCGATCGCCTGAGGGCAATCGCCACCAGCCGCTATCTCGTCCTGCTGGTGGTACTCGCCCTGTACACCGAGCTGATCGAGAGGTTCGGCGGACTGCGCGGGGGCTGGACCTTTCTCGGCCAGTACCTCGAGGTTGGCGCCATCCTGTATCTCTACTGCTATCTGGGCGCCATCATCCGGCCGACCCGCTGGCAGGCCCTGCTTGCCGCCGCCCCGATCCTCCTCGCCTATATCGGCCAGGATATCTATTACCTGCTGCTCGGCAAGGTCTTCAGAATCGTCGAGCTCACCGAGGTCAGGGAACTGCTCAACGTCACCTCCACCAGGTTTCTGGTGCTGATCGTCCTTGCCGGCGCCATCCCCTTTGCCGGCATGCTCTGGTGCGTCGATTTCCGCCGCTGGCGGACGATGGTTTCCGGCCTGCTGCCGATTGTGCTGCTGGTTGCCGCGGCCGAGTTCGCTCCCGAGGGGACGCTGCGTGTTTTCCGGCTGGTCGCCCGCCATGTGGTCAACTGGTCCGACGAGATCCCGGTCGAACAGAACGGCCGCTTCGCCATGCTGGTCTACCGTGAGGCGGAGCGGCGTATTTCCCTGGCCAGGACATCCTCATTCCAGGACCGCCCCGCGTATGAACTGGAGGCCCGTGTGCGGGCAGAATGGCTGAAAAAGACGGGATCAGGAAAAAATGTCCACCTGGTGGTGATGGAGAGCTTTGTCGACCCCACCCTTTTTGCGGGGGCGGCCTATACCAGGGATCCGGTTCATCCGGATTTCAGGAAGATGTTCGGCGACCGGCTGGGTTTTTCTGTGTCGCCGGTCTTCGGCGGCAAGACCTCGCAGGCTGAATTCGAGGTGCTGTGCGGCGTGCCCGCCTTCCAGGAACTGGCCGGGGTCGAGTTCAATTCCTTCACCGGCGTCCCGGCCTATTGCCTGCCGGGGACGCTGCGGCTGGCCGGTTACCGGGCAGTGGCCTCGAATTCCTTCAAGCCGACGTTCTTCAACGCCATCAGTGCCTATGAGGGGATCGGTTTTGGTGAGATGTACTTCCCGAAGGAGTATGTCGATGATGCGACCACCTACCTGTCGACCGGCGACACCACCGGCGAGATCTACATGTTCGACGGGAACCTGTTCGATCAGAACCTGCAGTTCGTCAAGGATGCGCTCGCCGACGAGGACGCTCCGCCGCTGTTCAACTACGTGCTGACGATGTTCGGCCATCTGCCCCATGTGCTGAACAAGGAGAAGCGGCCGTATCTGCTCAAGCTCATTTCCCGCTACCGCGATCCCCAGCTCGAACGGGTGGCGAACCAGTTCTACTACCGTTCCAAAGCGGTCGCCGACTATGTCAGGCAACTGACCGCCATCGATCCCGAAAGCCTGATCATTCTGGTCAGCGACCATGTGCCGCCGCTGCAGGGGCTGGCCACCTATAAGAAGCTGCGCTACCTCGACAACAAAAAGGACAACCTCCACCTCAACCGGATCCTGTTCATCGAGGATGGCAGGGTCAAAACCTATGCCACCATCCACCACTACGACATCCCGAAGATCATCCTCAACTACCTGTCCAGCGGCAGATACTGCCGGGAAAGCAGCTGCGGCTTTACCCGCAACCGGTTGCTGGCCGATCGCGACGATCTGCACGACGAGTATATGCGGCTGATGGCCCATGCCATCGAATAGCAGGGGTTTGCGGAAGGGCAGGATTTCAGTTTTTCAGGTCGGCTTCCGCCTTCTCGGCGACTGACCTGGGAATGTCCCTGCGCACCTTGACCCCGAGTTCGGTCAGCTGTCCGGCCTGGGCGATCAGGTTGCCCCGTCCCCGACTGAGCCTGGCCATGGCTGTCTCGTAGGTCTGCTGACAGGTCGCCAGCTGCCGGCCGATCTTCTCCATTTCCTCGACAAAGCTGCAGAATTTGTCATAGATCATCCCGGCCCGCCTGGCGATTTCCTGAGCGTTGCGGCTCTGGTGCTCGAAGCGCCAGATGTTCTCCACCGTCCGCAGGGTCGCCAGCAGGGTGGTCGGGGTGGCGATGATGAGACCCCGCCTGAACGCCTCGTCGAAAAGCCGTTCGTCGTGCTGGAAGGCGGCGACGAAGGCGGCCTCGATCGGCATGAACATGATGACGAAATCCAGCGACCTGATCCCTTCCAGATCGCTATAGTTCTTGCCGCCCAGGGAGGTGAGATGGTCGCGGACGGCGGCGGCCAGGTCGGCGATGGCCTTGTGCCGTTCCCTCTCGTCGTCGGCGCTGACAGCGCGTTCCCAGCTGACTAGAGAGACCTTCGCGTCGATGACGATATCCCGCCCCTCAGGCAGGTGGACGATGACGTCCGGTCTGAACAGGCGGTTGTCCGGGTCGCGCAGGCCCTCCTGGCAGTCGTATTCGTGGCCGCGTCGCAGGCCTGACTGTTCGAGGACCTTTTCCAGGACCATTTCGCCCCAGTTTCCCTGGATTTTCTTGTCGCCCTTCAGCGCCCGGGTGAGATTGACCGCCTCGGTGCTGATCTGCCGGTTGAGGTCGCGGAGATGGATGATCTCCTGTTTCAGCGAGCTCCGCTCACGGGTGTCGCTGACGTAGATGTCGCCGATTTCCTTCCGGAAGGAGGCGAGCTGGTCGTGAAAGGGGCGAAGGATGGCCTCCAGCCGCTCCCGGCTCTGGCTGCCGAATTTCTCGCCCTTCTCCTCGAAGATCCGGTTGGCCAGGGATTCGAACTGCAGGCGCAGTTCTTCCCGGGCCTGCTCCAGCAGCTGCAGTTTCTCGCCGGCGCTGCGCTGCTCGCTCTCCAGCAGGGTGGCCAGCTTTTCGGCCCTGATCTGCTGTTCGACCCGTTGCCGGTCGGCGTCGGCGATGCCGTCACGGGCGATGGCCAGTTCCCGCTGCTGGCGGCGGTATTGACCGGCCAGCTGGCGATATCGGAGAAAGAGGATGATCAGCAGGCAGAGGAGCGCCGTGCCTGCCGCGAGCGCGGCGATCAGGAGCTGGAACGGGTCGGCCCCGGGCAGCATGCCGGAAAGGATTCCGGCCAGGGAAGGGGTTGGGGAAGTGTCCATGCCCCTTTCTCTACCATGATCCGGGGCGGCGGGCAAGCGGCTGGCATCGGATTGCGGAATCGACAGCGGTCCTCCGGTTCACGCGGGCCACGGTCTGGAGGCCGTATCGCCGGGGAACCGGAGGAGGATGCCGGGCGGGTGGAAAGCCGGCATTCCGCGCCGGGGGCCGGGATCAGCCCGGCGGCCAGTGCAGCGGCCGACCGCCGATGATGTGCATGTGGATGTGGAAGATCAGCTGACCGGCGTCCTTGCCATTGCTCAGCACCAGGCGGTAGGCGTTGCCGATGCCGTTGGCGGCGGCCACTTCGCCGGCCACCCGCATCATCTTGCCGATCAGTGCCTCGTCCCCGGCGGTGATCGAGGACGGGCCGTCGAGGTGCTTCTTGGGGATGATCAGGATATGCTGGGGGGCCACCGGGGCGATGTCCCGGAAGGCCATCAGGTCATTGTCCTCGAAGACGATCTCGGCCGGGATCTCGCCGGCGGCAATCTTGCAGAAGAGGCAGTCGGTCATGGGCATGCTCCTTGGCTGGGGAAAAGGAAAAGGCCGCCCGGTTGAGCGGCCCTGCGGCACAGGATCGATGAGTCATCGTTCATAGGTGAAGGAGAGCTTCCCTTCCTTCAGATCGACACGGGCCTCGCCGCCTCTGGAGAGATTGCCGAAGAGGATTTCCTCGGTGAGGACGTCGCCGATCTCCTTCATGATCAGCCGGCGCAGCGGCCTGGCCCCGAAGTCGGGGTCGTAGCCCTCTCTGGCCAGCCAGCTCTTGGCTGCCGGGGTGAGCCTGATCGTCACCCGCTTCTCGGCCAGCTGTCCTTCGAGTTCGCGGATCAGCTTGTCGACGACATTCTCCATCGCATCGTGATCCAGGGGCGCGAAGGTGACGATGGCATCGAGCCGGTTGCGGAATTCCGGGGCGAAGATGCGGTTGATCGCCGTCTGGTCCTTCCCCTTCCTGCCGGTGACGAAGCCGATGCTCCTGGTTGCCAGTTCCCGCGCCCCGGCGTTGGTGGTCATGATCAGGATGACGTTGCGGAAGTCGGCCTTGCGCCCCGAGTTGTCGGTCAAGGTCGAGTGGTCCATGACCTGGAGCAGGATCGAGTAGATGTCCGGGTGGGCCTTCTCGATCTCGTCGAGCAGCAGCACGCTGTGCGGGTGCTTGCGGATGGCCTCGGTCAGCAGGCCGCCCTGGTCGAAGCCGACGTAACCCGGAGGCGAGCCGATCAGCCGCGACACCGCGTGCTTCTCCATGTACTCGCTCATGTCGAAGCGCTCGAAGTGGACGTTCAGCACCCGGGCCAGCTGCCGGGCCACCTCGGTCTTGCCGACGCCGGTGGGGCCGGCGAAGATGAAGCTGCCGGTGGGGGAGTCGGGGTTGCCCAAACCCGCCCGCGAGCGCTTGACCGCAGCGACCACGGCATCGATGGCCTCGTCCTGGCCGAAGACCACCCGGCGCAGGCCGGGACCGAGTTCCTTCAGCGAGTCGATGTCCGATGTGGTGGTGCTCTTGGCGGGGATCCGGGCGATCTTCGACACCACCTTCTCGACGTCGGTCACCCGGACCATGCTGCCCATCCGTCCTTCGAGGCGGAACATCGAACCGACCTCGTCCATCACGTCGATGGCCTTGTCCGGCAGGAACCGCTCGTTGATGTAGCGGTCGGCCAGTTCGGCCATGGCCCGGATCGCGTTTTTCGAGTAGTGCACCTGGTGATGCTTCTCATACTTGGACTGCAGTCCCTTGAGGATCAGGCAGGTGTCGTCCACCGAGGGCTCCTCGATGTCGATCTTCTGGAAGCGTCGGGACAGGGCCCGGTCCTTTTCGATCTGGTTCTTGTATTCCTCATAGGTGGTCGAGCCGATGCAGCGCAGGATGCCGGACTGCAGCGCCGGCTTGAGCAGGTTGGAGGCGTCCATCGAGCCGCCGCTGGTGGCGCCGGCGCCGACGATGGTGTGGATCTCGTCGATGAAGAGGATGGCGTTTTCCTTGTTTTCGATGGCCTGGATCACGCCCTTGAGCCGTTTCTCGAAATCGCCGCGGTACTTGGTGCCGGCGACCAGGCCGCCCATGTCGAGCAGGTGGATCTCGACGTCCTGCAGCAGGTCGGGTACGGTGGCCTTGCGGCCCTCGGCCCGGGCGACCTTGTCGTCATGGATGCGCAGGGCCAGGCCTTCGGCCATGGCCGTCTTGCCGACCCCCGGCTCGCCGACCAGCAGCGGGTTGTTCTTCTTGCGGCGACAGAGCACCTGCATGATCCGGCTGATCTCCTGGCTGCGGCCGATCAGCGGGTCGAGTCTGCCGTCCGCGGCCTGCTGGGCCAGGTTGACGGTGAAGTCCTTCAGCGATTTTTCCGCAGCACCCTGTTCCCTGGTGTCCGGCCCTTCCGGCGGCCGCGGCAGGGGCTCCTTCTGCAGTCCTTCCGGCATCTCGTGGGAGATGAAGTTGACCACCGCCATCCGGCCCACTCCGACCGAACTGAGGAAATAGACGGCGTGCGATTCGGTCTCGGCGAAGATCGACACCAGCACGTCACCGCTGTCGACTTCCTGCTTGCCGCAGCTCTGGACGTGCGCCACCGCCCGCTGCAGCACGCGGTTGAAGGCGATGGTCTGGGCCGGCTCGCTCGGTCCGGTGGATGACAGCTTCGGGATATCGGCAGCGAAGTACTGCTCGAGTTTCTCCTTCAGGGTATCGGTGGACCCGCCGCATTCGCTGATGATATACGAGGTCAGCTCGTCATGGAGCAGTCCGTAGAGCAGGTGCTCGACGGTGACGTACTCGTGGTTGTAGTTCTTTGCTTCCCTGATCGCCCTGATAAGGGCCTTTTCCAACGTTTTGCTCAGCATATGTATACCGTCTGTCCTGCGGTTTTGATCTTCGTGCTCAGGCTCTTTCCATCGAGCAGCGCAGCGGAAACTCTTTCTGCCGGGCCAGGCTGTGGACCTGTTCGATCTTGGTCTCGCAGACTTCCCGGGTATAGATTCCGGCGATACCGATCCCCTGCTCGTGGACATTGAGCATGATCCGGGTCGCCTCGGCGGGTTTTTTGTGAAAGATGCCGATCAAAATCGACACCACGAATTCCATCGAGGTGTAGTCGTCGTTATGCAGCAGCACCTTGTACAGTGGAGGCTCGGTGATCTCGACCCGGTCCTGGGTGGCGACCGATCCCTGCAGCGCTCCTTTTTTATCTGACATATATTGCGTTTCTCTGCCGAAGACAGTGGTTCATCGGATGATTTGCCTCGTCTTGAAGTATCATAATAACGAAAAAGACATTTTCAATACTGAAAGCAGACGGGGGTGGCGAACCCGTCACCGGCTCCGGCCTTCCCTACGGGGTTTGCCGTCGAGCATGGCCAGGAACAGTTCCTCCAGGACCAGGCGCGGCGGCAGCGGTGAACCCTTGAGGCGATATTCGGCCGCCAGCAGCAGGCCCAGCCAGCGGCGGAGCATGGCGCCCGGAAAGGTGGCGGCGGTGGTGAAGCTCATGAACAGGGCATAGGGGTGGCCCTTGAACACCTCCGGCCATTCCCCCGATTCCTTCAGTGCCGGCAGGTACTCGTTCTGGAACTGCCGGGCGTTCATCCCGCTGTGCCAGGGGGGGTGCGGGCGGAGCTGGAAGGAACGGATCAGCAGCAGCCGGCGCAGGTAGTTGCGCATCGTGGCGAGGATCGCCAGGCCGTGGGTGCCGCTGTCCTGGAGACGATTGAGGATAGTCAGGGTGCGGCCGGTCTGTCGCTTGCCGAAGGCGTCGGTGAGTTCGTAGAGGGCGTCTTCCCGGTTCCTCGCCACCATCTGCTCGATGTCGGCACCGGTGACGGTCTGCCGCTCGCCCGCGAAGAAGGCCAGTTTCTCCGACTCCATCACCACTGCCACAGGGTGGAAGCCGACCCGATCGAAGAACAGGTCGAGGGCGGCGGTCTCAATCTTCTTGCCGAAACCGGCCAGGGTCTTCTGGGCCAGCTGCCGCAGGATATCCTTCTGCTCGTTCTGGGCTGCGGCGCCGGATCCGGCGGCCACCGCGCAATCGACCACCAGGCCGTGCTTTTTGATCGCGGCGAAGAGCTTCTGCCGGCGGTCGGCCTCCTCGACGGTGAGGATCATGATGTTCGCTGGCGGCAGGCCCTTTTCGATCACGGCCATGTACCGGTCCGCGATGCCGGGTTCCCTGCCGGCTGCAGCGATGAGGTGGCGGGAGCCGGCCACCAGCGCGTCGGCCCAGGCCAGGTCTTCAGCGGGCCTGGTGAACCCGAAAAGTTCCTGCCACTGTTCCGAGCTGAGTTCGCTGAACGGGGCGGCCGTCTCCTGGCCGAGGCCGGCGATCTGCAGCAGCGAGAGCAGCGGCCGCAGGGCGGTCTCGGGCCGGCCGCCGTCCCTGGCCTGGAGGGCCCTGCTCCAGATGGATTCGGCCGAGGTTTTTGACTGGAAGACCCGGCTGTCGCCGATGCGGAAAATCTGTCGTCCCGGCAGCAGCGAGAAGCTGGTGATCCTGGCCAGGGTCTGCGCCGGATCCTCGAGATCGCCGTCGATGGTGTGCACGGTTCCCGGAGCCCTGGCGAGGATCGCCTGCTGCAGCAGGTCGGCGGACTCGCGGGCGAGGTAGCGTTCGCCGATGCAGAGACAGACCTGCGGCGGATCGGTTTGCTGCAGCTCAGTGAGCAGTGCCGGCAGTTCGGCGCGTTTGATCAGAGGCATCGGATTGTGGTTTCAGGTCCATGATTTTATGGAGGATCGCCGGCAGCGATCCCGGCTGGAGGTAGTCCTCGGCACGATTTGCGTGAAAGATGCCGGCCGACTGGCGGGCGAGCTCTTCCCAGCTCAGCTCGCCGCCATTGCGGGCGATGATTTCAAGGAATTGCTGGTTGTACGGATTGTTCACCGTGGTCTTGCCGGTGCCGATGGTGGCCAGGATGTCGACGTTGTTGTGGAAAATCCGGTTGAGTTCCGAATAGGCGCGGATGCCGCCGCAGGAACCGATGCTGAGGAAGCGCTGCTTGGCCCGGAGGTCGGCGGCGGTGACGGTGCCCTTGGCCAGCAGCTCCTTCAGCGGGTCGATCAGTTGTTCCCGTCGCCAGTAGCTGTGGCCGCGCTGGGCGAACATCTCGCTGCCGCCCCTGAGGAACTGGGCGAGCAGCTGCTGCTGGGTCGCCTTGCCCTGATAGACGCAGACCGAGTGGGCGATCTCGATCCCGGATACCGTTCGGATCCAGTCGATGACCAGCGGCTGGGCGATGCTGAGCCTGAGCAGCCCGCCCAGTCCGTCTCCTCCAGCCCTGACGGTCCGTATCGCTGCCCGTGCCGATTCCGCGGTGGCGACAGGCAATCCGGCCAGGGAATAGCGGGAGGAGACCTCCGGCCGGTAGCCGTTGGCCAGCAGGGTGCGGCAGTTCGAGAGAAAGGAGGAGCGGCCGTCGTCGTCGTCCTGGAACACCGACAGGCTCCGCAGGCTGCCATCGGAGCGCCACTCGGCAAAGGGGGTGCGGGTGAACGGAGTCAGATCGATCTCGCCGAGGGTTGCGAGCATCTGCGCAATCCGGCCCCTGTCGTCGGGTGCCAGCAGCGTCGGGTATTCGCTGAGATAGTACTGGAGGATGATCCGCACCTGGCGGGAAAAAACGTTGTCGCCCCGTGCTGCGGCATCCAGCAGCAGGCCGGTGAGATAGGAGCGGGCCGGCGGTTCGATGGCCTCCAGCAGCCTGGCGAAGGTTGCCGAAAAAAGGATCAGGCTGAATTCGTTCTGCAGCGCCGAACGGGCGACCAGGTCGAGGACTTTTTTCTGCTTTGCCGGATCCGACGGAAAGAACACGGTCAGCTTGCCCTTCTGGGCCAGGCTGGCGATGCAGTCGGAGGCGAACAGGCTCTCCGGGTCGGTGGCGACGAGGAAAGACAGCAGGTCGTCGCCGTAGTCCGCTGCGATCCGGTTTTTCAGCACCGGCACCAGGATATCGCGGAACGAGGAGTCGTAGAGGTCGCTGCCGTAGGCCAGCAGGACGTAGATGTTGGCGCTGGTCAGTTCGATTGCAGTCTGCTTCCTGGCTGCCGCCGTCGCCTGGCGGAGGCTGGCGATTGCCCCGCCGCGGTCGCCGGCGGCAAGCAACCGGCGCATCTGCGGTGCGAACCGCTGCTGCACGGCCGGATGGAGGCGTTGCATGAGGCCGAGCAGGCGCTCGCCGGAGTAGCTGGAAAGCGTCCCGCTGCCGATCTCCCGGCCGAGGTTGTCGGTGATGTCGTGGAGGTTGTTGATCTGCCACAGCGGATACTCCGAGGCGGCGGCGAAGACCTGCAGCAGCAGGGTCTTGTCCTTCTCCGGCAGCCGGCGGAAAGCCTGCTCCCGAGCCTTTTCGGGGATGCGGAAATACCCGTTGAGCCAGGAGGCCGCCAGTTTCGCCGTCATCTCCGGCAGCATGAACAGGCTGCGGGCATTCCAGGCGTCACTGGCTGTCAGGGACTGGATCTGCGCCATGCCGGCGAGAGCTTCACCGGGGGTGATCCGTTTGATCCGGCACTGCTGTTCGGCGGCCCAGCGCTGGCGTTCCCCCATGGCATCGACCAGGGTGAGCCCCTGGTCAACCTCTGCGGCAGAGATTCCGCGTACCGAAAACAGCCCGCCGGCGGCCCAGCGTCCGGGTTCGTCGAGACGATCGACCCTCTCGATCAGCCGGAAAAGGTCGCCCACGGTCATCGCCGCAACATCGGCCAGGCTGGCCAGCACCCGTGAACTGACGAAATCGGCGGCCGCCAGACGCGCCAGTAGGCGCCAGCAGTCGGCGACGGTCGCCCCGTCGATGGCGACCAGCCTTTCGAGCAACGGCACGTGCTGGTAACGGATCTTTCTGGCTGGCAGCTCGCGCAGTATGCGGCCGGCCTCTTCCCCGGTCATCCCCGGCAGGGCGCAGAAGGCACGCAGGGTCCGCATCTCGGTGTAGGTGAGGTTTTTGATCAGGTGCTGTTCCTCCGAGGCAGGAGGCCGGGCTGCACCGGGGAGGCCGGCATAGATCTCCAGGGTCGTGGTGTAGGCGGTGTCCCGGGCCGACCCGGCGGCATGAGCCGGGAGCAGGGACAGAGTGGCAAGGAGGAATATTGCGCCGCTGGTCAGGCCGGTATGGATCCGGGATGTCACAATCAGGTTGAGGAATGGCATCGATGGCTGATCTGCATGAATCGGGGTGGAGTATCTGTCAAAGGCCTTTCGGCAGTGTAACGGATCGGCACGGTATTTTCATTACGGATTGCACGGCCTGTTCCGCTCCCGCATTAGATGGGGGCTGAGCCGGTAGTCATGCCCGTGCGAGACCGTGTCGATGAAAGAAATGGCACTGGCAAATTGACAGCAGCCGCCATGTAACGTACAATTGTTCAACTTATCGAATCTTTTAATATTCTTTGCAATGGTTGTTGTATGGCCGGTCATTATTTCAGAAAACCTG
Source organism: Desulfobulbaceae bacterium (assembly GCA_008933635.1). Taxonomy (GTDB): domain Bacteria; phylum Desulfobacterota; class Desulfobulbia; order Desulfobulbales; family Desulfocapsaceae; genus Desulfoprunum. Next base: position 31,399 of record WBUQ01000019.1, read on the forward strand.
ATCCAGTTGGCCGCTGTCGGCATCTGCTGGCCGGTATAGCGTTGCTGGCGGGTATTCAGGCAGGGAGCTCGACCGCCCTCGTTCTGGTCGAAGGGGCTGTCGCGCCGGTCGCCGCGACAGCCGGCATCGTCACCAGGGACGTCATGATTGCCCAGGGGACGGGAGCTGCTGCGGGAGATGATGCTGGAGTCGCAGCCGGTACGATGCCGGCTGCGACTGAGATGCCTTCTCTCGAGGCACAGGCATTGAGCCGTTTCGACGACTCCTTCCTCGCCGGAGTGGAGGGTGATCCCGCCCTGCGTTCCATCGGCACGATCATCCGGGAGATTGAAGAGCTGGAGAAGGGGTATCTAGAAGACCTGCAGGATGCCCGGTCCTCATACGGACTGTATGCCGTCGGTTCCTGGGACCATGATGCGCTGAACACCGAAAGGCGTTATGCCGCCGGACTGGAGTGGCGACTGTTCAACGACGGCTATGTCGAGGCGGTACGGAGCGACAGCCTGAAAGTCCTTCAGACCCGTCTCGAATTCTATCAGATGCGGGAGGATATGATCGCTCGCAAGCTCGATGAGGACCTCTATGTCCTGTCCGGCATCGAAAACCTCGTCAACCGGGCTCACGCCGAAGAGAAGGCCGCGGTTCTCGAGACCCTCCTGGCAAAGAGGAAGACCCAGCTGCAGCATGGATATACGACGGCACTCGATGTCCTCAACCTCGAGCGTCAGCTCGCCGATGCCCGGCAAGGCAGCAGCTTCTACCGGGGGGAGGCCCAGGCCGGCCTCAGCCGGGAACAGCAGGGACTGCTCAACGATCTTGAACGCCTGCAGCTGAAACCGGCCTCCGAACTCGCAAAAATCGGCAGGGAAAGATCCGGCAGTCTGCAGATCCAGGACAATTTCATCGAACGTGCCGAATTTTTCCCGGCCTGGATCGACGATCTCGCCGTCGACCTGGAGGCCGGCCACAGTCGCGAATACTCTGAAGAGGAGCGGAATACGGTGGGCTTTACCATTGAAATTCCTCTGTCGCTGAACACCGAGCGCTCCTCGCTGGTCGAAACGCAGAAGCGCATCTATCGCTACCAGAAGGAGGCAGTCCAGCGCCGTCTGCAGCAGCAGACCGAGCGGCTGGGTTCGTTGTTCCGCTTCCAGCAGCAGCGGCTGCTGGCGCAGCAGCAGACATTGCAGCTGCTTGCCCGGATGCGCGAAACCGATACGCGGAGAGAAGGGAACAGCATCCAGAAGTTTGAGGATGATCCGGCCCGCAGCCGGGAACTGCTGACAGTCAGCATCATCGATGCCAGGTACGAGTCCCTGCGCATCCGCCTGGCGATCTACGAGGTGATCCTGAAGCTTCTGGCCTTGACCCGTGAGGAGGATGTCACGGCGCTGTTTGCCGGAGGATGATATTATTGCCGGGCCCGTCCGGCGGGGCCCAGTTGGCGTCGTGGGGAGTCTCGGTGATCTCAGACCACTTGTGCTCCGGTGGAATGGCAAAGCGGATTTCTCTGACCAGATTGTGATGAGAATATCCACCGTGGAGGTTGATGTCGACTTCGGAGTAGATATTTTCGAGGATGTTGTAGGCGGAACTCCACTGGATGGTGATGTGGCGGATATCCCGCACCTCGCTGTCGCTGACCTTGCTCCTGAAGGCACGGGCCAGACGGAGATAGCCGCTGCCGCTCGCTCCCTTGTTCCATGCCCCCCTGATATCGAGGCCCGCGGCCGAGTTGCCGAACGAATTCTCGAACACCAGCGGATGTCGGCCCGCCGCGTGCAGGCCGACGTTCTCGACGCGGCAGAAGGCGGTCCAGATCAGCCTGAGCAGATCGAGCTGGTAGTCGGGGAAGAGGTTCTCGTAGCGATGTCTGACCTCCTCGATCCGCTGCCCCGGGATTTCCTGGACCAGTGTCAGATCGCGGATCGTCACGTCGCGGATCAGCTCGGGCCTGATTACCTGGGTCTTGCCGGCGGCATACTCGATGTCGGGGGCGTGGTCGAAGAAGAGCAGCTGGTTGTTGCGTATTTCCTGGATCTGCACCATACTCTGCCGGATGATGGGCAGCTCTCTGCGCCAGCGTCTGCTGCCGATGCTGTCCAGAAATGCGTCGTCGTTGGCCTGCCTGAGCAGCAGGATGTCACCGGGGCGCACTTCGCCGGTAAGAGGCATTTCCATCACCGAACTGCCGGCGTCCAAGGCAGTGGTCAGCTTGCCGAGTTTTTTGCCGAAATCTCCGGTCACGGCGACGACGGCCTCGGCGGAGGTCATCATCGCCGAGGCGAGCACCGTCGATTCCCTGCCCTGGCCCTGCAGGGTTATGTGGGAGCGGGAAATGACGATGGGCACCGCGATGTCCAGTCTCCCTGACGGCAGCCTGATCACCGTGCCGTCCGCTGCGCCGGTGATCAGGCGATTGATGGCGGCGCCGTCATCGCGGCCGTCATCCGGCACCACTCCATGCTCGCGGGCGATGAGGACATCCGGCTCGGCGTCCTTCCGCACATTGACCGCGGCCTGCAGGGCATGGACATCGGGAAGGTTGAGAACCTGCTCGGTTACCAGCAGCGCAAAGAAGAATGCGGTGTAGGAGAGTCCCATCAGCGTCCGGGGGAGAAACCGGGCCAGCGCATGGGGAATGGGGATGCTGTCGGCGGAGGCGTCCTGCTTCCTGCCGCCTTTGGACCATTTCTGGTCGGCCAGGTGAAAGAAGGCCCTGATCTTGATTATCGAGCCGACCCACTGGTTGTAGAGCATGATCGGGATGGTCAGCAGACTGACCGGGTGGCCGTTGAAGGCGATGGTTAACATCTGGATGGTTCTGACAATCAGAATCCAGGCGATGAAGATCGGCAGGTAAATGAAATTCTTGAACAATGCCAAGATGGTAGCCCCGGCGATCCCCACCAGCGAAGTCCACATCGAGATCCGCTGGTCGAGGATACAGATCCAGATGAACAGGCTGGTCTTCCGCCAGCCGAGCGCCAGGGCGCGGCCGTTGTTGCGCAGAGTGTTGCCGTACCAGCGGTAGGGCAGGCTGGTGCTGAGCTCGATGAAGCGGGCGTCGCGGCTTTCCAGCGAATAGCAGATGGCGTCGGGGATGTAGAGCATATCCCAGCCTTCCTTGAGCAGGTAGAACCAGCTGCTCTTGTCGTCGCCCATCAGGAAGCGGAAACGGCCGTGCAGCGGGTGGGTGAGGATGTCGTTTTCGATCATCGTGATGCAGTCCTCCCTCACAACGATGCTCGAGCGGAAGATCGAGAAGCGGCCGGTCAGGGTCAGGACCTTGCGCGACAGGGAGTGGGACTGGAAGAGGATATGGCGCTGGCCGAACTTGAGGTTGAACCAGTCCTTGTACCACTGCGACCGGGTGTTGATGTAGGCGAGCTCGTTGGTGGTGACCGCCCCGAGACGCGTGTCGAGGCAGAACAGCGGCAGGGTCTTGGCGAGAAGGCCTGGTTCGAGATAGCTGTCGCCGTCCATGAACACGGTGACGCTGGAGTCGGCATCGAGTCCCTTGTCGTTGTAGCGCCGGGCCACGGCCCGCAGGGCATGGCCCATGGCGATCCGTTTGCCCCTGCGCTGGCGCTGCAGCACCAACTCCACCTTGTGCCGTGCCGGATGGGCTTCGTAGGCCGCCGAGATGACCGCGTCGTCCTGCTCCGATCCTGTCGAGACGACGAGCGTGGCGCGGCTCGGGATACTGCTCAGCTCCGACATGATCGAGAAGAAGGTCTCCGAGCTGACCCACGGCTCCTCGTTGTAGGATGGGATGATGAAGAACAGGTGCTCGGGGAAGATACCTTTCCTGGCCGCCTCCTGTACCCTGCCGGCAAGTCGCCTGTAGACGATGAAGCGATAGACGAGGGCCCGGCAGTAATGCGTCACCTGCCAACTGTAGCGCCATGTCGCGAACAGGCCGATGGTGATCAGGGTCTCGTTTTTCACAAAGTAGAAATAGGGCCAGAGGCTGATGCCGATGGTCAGGGCCAGTGCCAGGTAGAATACTGCCGGTCCGATAGCGGAAACCAGGCCTTCGCGTCTACCGAACCGTTTCAGCATCGTCGCCTCCGAACCAGCCCTTCAGTGTGTCCAACACACCCCCTGCATACGGAATCTCCTTGCTGATCCAGACGTTGACCCTGCTGTTCAGCGGAATGTCCACATTGTCGCCCTGCAGGTCCACCTTGATGACGGTCTGGTCGAGGCTGACCTCCTGGAGCAGGGTGGAGCGCGGGTTGATGGCGCTGTAGCCGATCGAGCTGATGGTCCCTTCGTAGGTTCTGCCTGTTTCGAATGAATGAATCTTCGCCTTCATGCCCAGCTGCGCCTTGCCGCTCTGTTTTGACGGCATCTTGAACAGGATGAAAGGGTTCTCGGCAGTGGCGAGGGTGACGACGACATCGTTGGGATTCAGGTATTCCCCGGAGAAGAACGAGATGGTGAAGACCACCCCGCTGATCGGAGATTTGATTCTGACGCTTTCCAGATTCTTGAGCAGACGCTTGCGCTCGTCATAGAGAACGTCGATCTTCATCTGGATGAGCGATTTCCTCTCCTCGAGGTTCCGGCGCCCGGTCTGCTGCTGCTCACGCTCTCTTACCGCGTTGATCCTGGCTCGGTTGAACTCGCCCTCGATGAACTGATAGTCCTTGATGGAGATGACGTTGTCGGCATACAGGCGGGAGGCGTTCCGGTATTCCTTCTCCTTTCTGGCCAGTTCCTCTTCCAGCAGCCGCAGTAGTTCCGAGGCCACGGACTGCTGCTGCTGCGCATCGGTCTGTTCGAGCAGACTGGTCTGCTGCCTGATCTCTTCGCCATTCTTCTCCAGTGTTTCTACCAGCCTGGTATCCTCGAGATCGAAGAGGATGTCGTTCTCCCGTATCTGGTCGCCGACCTTGACCCGGTGCTGCTTGAGGACCCCGGTGGCGCCCGCAGTAATCTGCACCAGGTTGCCGGAGGCGACGCCGATGGTTTCATAGGTGAAGATCGTGTTGTAAATCAGTGTGAAGATGATATAGCCCATCAGCAGGAATCCGGCCGATGCCGAGAGAAAGGCCCTGCTGCGGAATTTTCGCAGCAGGGAGACCTGTTCCTCTTCGGAGATGTTCAGCGCCTCCTTGATCGGCGAATCGATGTCCGGGGCGGTGAAATCGGAGAGCAGATCTTCGACGCTGTCGAGTTTGCCCTCCAGGGAGAGTTCGACATAGTGCCGCAGGACCCGTTTGTGCCGTGCCGGCAGATCGATGAACTCGAAGCCGGTGATATTGCCACGGATGTTGCGGCAGACGGCCTTGGTTTCGATATGCAGCGAGGCGCCGACGACAGGGAGGACGAGCATCATTTTCTGGCTGTCGCCAACCGTGACGGCATCATGGAAATCGATGATGCCCAGTCCGGTCATCGACCAGTCGGCAGTCGTATAGGTCTTGCCGTCGACCCGGACCAGGAGGGGGATGTCGACCCGTTGTGCCTTGCGCATGTAATTGAATTCACGTGTCAGCATCGACATTGCTCATAACTCCTGCGGGTGTGGCTGAAAGCTGTTCATGGACCAGCGCGTCTGATAATAATCGGATTCTACAGGGAAAATAGAACGAAGTCAATTGGGTGGCCTTCCTGGCGATGAAGGTGGCCGGTATTGGACCTGCACTGTCCGGACCGATGCATCCAACAGAGGTCGCCTCACCGACGTTCCGCTCCCGGCGGCCGGGATTTTTCATCGGTGAGAAAGGCGAGCAGGAGGACGAAGAAGCAGAGGACCAGGTTGAACATCGGGATCTGCAGGCTCGGCGGCATCAGGTAGATCATCGCCACCGCCGGGATCCAGATGAACCAGTTGGCGATCGTGACGGCCGGGATCTGCAGCAGGAAGAACTCCCGGTTCAGCCGCCGGCGGGCCCGGGCCAGGCTGAATCCCTGCTCCTTCCACAGGAAGACCAGGGCAAGTCCCGGGGCGGCCCAGAAGGCGACATAGACGAACTGGTCGAACAGGGTCTTGGCGACGATGGTCGAGAGGTCGTGGCCGCTGCCGAAGAGGTGGCCCTGCAGCTGGTAGAAGAGATCGACCTCCACGCCCTTTGCCGCCCAGAACAGGGTGTAAAAGGCGAACTCCCGGCCGGGGCGGCCGCCGAGCTCGCCCTTGGCCAGCAGCACCGCGAACGGGATGACACCGCCGAACAGCGAGGTGGCGACGAGCGAATAGAGAAGGCCGTAGCGCTGCTTGAGGTCGGCGAGGGAGGCGAAGGCGGGCTGGATGGGCGGCCAGAAGTAATAGGCGAGGACCAGCGTCACCGCGATTGCCTGCAGGATCAGTCCCGGCAGCAGGTTATGCCGCAGGGCGACGGCAATGCGGCTCAGCAGCCGCCCTGCCAGCGTTGATCGCTGTCCGCTGACGGCCGCCCGCCTAGAAGACGCCGTGCTCATGGAGGATGTTTGTGCCAATGGCGAGCAGGACCAGCCCGCCGAGGATTTCGGCATAGTTGCTCAGGCGCCTGAAACCGGCCACCCGGTTGCCGAGATAGAGGCCGCCGACGGTGAAGGCTGCCGCAACCACGCCGATCACCAGGGCCGGAGTGACGATCGAGATGTTCAGCAGCGACATCGAGAAGCCGACCGCCAGGGCGTCGATGCTGGTTGCCACCGACAGTATCACCATGGTCAGGCCGCGGGTGGCGTCCTTCTGCGAACCGGTTTCTTCCTCCTCGCCGAAGAAGGCCTCCTTCAGCATGTTGCCGCCGACAAACGACAGCAGGGCGAAGGCGATCCAGTGGTCGTAGGCCTGGATATGGTCGCGGACCGTTGTCCCGGCGGCCCAGCCGATGACCGGCATCATTGCCTGGAACAGGCCGAAATGCCAGGCCAGGCGGAAGATCTGGCGGTAATGCAGGGATTGCAGGCCAATGCCGACGGCGATGGCGACGGCGAAGGCATCCATCGCCAGGGCGACGGCGATTCCGATAAGGGCGAGGAGCGACATGTGGTAGACGGTGATGTGTGTCAGCGATAGGGTATGGGCCTGAGGCGGATCATCACCGGAACCTCTGGTTGATTTCGTCGAGAGCGGCGCTGCCGGGACAGAGCTCCGCCTCGGCCAGCTGGTTGAGGGGGGTCAGGGAGGTGTTGAGGATGCCGTGGGTATCCTCGCTCTCCGGGTCGAGGAAGAGGATGCCGGTCAGCAGGCGGCCCTTCTCCTTCTCGGCTTCGAGCAGATCCAGCGCCTGGCGGCGGCTGGTGACATCGAGCGAGCTGTCGCTCTTGCGCAGGTAGATGACGCTGCCGTCGTGCATGGTGACCGCCTGGACCGTGCCTTCGTCGTACTGGGTGAGGATCTCCTGCTGCAGCGGGATGAAGTCGAAGGTGCCGGTGGCCTCGATATGGTCGCGGACGTACTGGTAGCTCTTGGTCGAGCCCGAGGTGTTGTTGAAGGTGACACAGGGCGAGATGACATCGATCAGGGCAATGCCCTGGTGGGCCAGGGCGGCCTTCAGAAGCGGCACCAGCTGCTGTTTGTCGCCGGAGAAGCTGCGGGCGACGAAGCCGGCCCCGAGCTGGATCGCCAGTTCGCACAGGTCGATGGATTCGAAGGGGTTCGGCACGCCTTTCTTGCTCTTCGAGCCGCGGTCGGCGGTGGCCGAATCCTGCCCCTTGGTCAGGCCGTAGCAGCCGTTGTTCATCACCACATAGGTCATGTTGAGGTCGCGCCTCAGGACATGGATGAACTGGCCCATGCCGATCGAGGCGGTATCGCCGTCGCCCGAGACCCCGAGATAGACGAGGTCGCGGTTGGCCATGTTGGCGCCGGTGGCGATCGACGGCATCCGTCCGTGCACCGAGTTGAAGCCGTGGGAGCGGCCGAGAAAATAGGCGGGAGTTTTCGAGGAGCAGCCGATGCCGCTCATCTTGACGACCTTGTGCGGATCGATCGGCAATTCGAAGCAGGCCTGGACGATGGCGTTGCTGATCGAGTCGTGGCCGCAGCCGGCGCAGAGGGTGGAGATCGCGCCCTCGTAATCCCTCCTGCTGTAGCCGAGGGAGTTGGTCGGGAGGTTCGGGTGTCGGAAGCTGGGTTTGACGAAGGTCATGGTCGTGCTCCTTGGGAGTCGTGGCCGCCGTGTGCAGTATCCTGGGCCGCCAGGTGCCTGATCTGCTCGACGATGGCGGCGGCGGTAATCGGCATGCCGTCGAAATTGACCACCGAGAGCAGCTTGTCCGGCGCGAAATCGCCCTCGTTGATCAGCAGCAGGCGCATCTGCCCGTCGCGGTTCTGCTCGATGACGAAGATCCGTTCATGGCGGTCGATGAAGGCCGCCACCTCCTCCCCGAAGGGGAAGGCGAGCAGGCGCAGGCTGTTGATCGCCATGCCGCCGGCGGCCAGCAGATCGATGGCTTCCTCGGCGGCCTGGAGGGTGGTGCCGAAAAGGATGGCGCCGAGTCTGGCGTTTTCATCGTGAATCGTTGCCTGGGGTGCAGGCATCATCGTTTTGGCGGTTTCCCATTTGTGTGCCAGGCGGACCATCCCCCGGCGGTAGATGACGTTGTCCTCGGTATAGGCGGAGTACTCGTTATGGGAGGTGCCGCGGGTGAAATACGCTCCCTTGCGGGGATGGGTACCCGGGTAGGTGCGGTAGCAGATGCCGTCGCCATCGCTGTCGAGGTAGCGCCCCCACTGTTCGGTGAGGGCGTCGAGAGCGGCGGCGTCGAGGACCTTGCCGCGGTCATAGCGTCGGCTGTCGTCCCAGGAGAGCGGGGAAGAGAGATGATCGTTCATACCGAGGTCGAGGTCGCTCATGACGATGACGGGGGTCTGCAGCCGCTCGGCGAGATCAAAGGCGGTGGCGGCCATGGTGAAGCATTCCGCCGGGTCGCAGGGGAAGAGCAGGACATTCTTGGTGTCGCCATGGGAGGCGTAGGCGGCGGCCAGCAGGTCGGACTGCTGGCTGCGGGTCGGCATGCCGGTGCTGGGGCCCGCCCGCTGAATGTCCATCAGCACCACCGGGATCTCGGCGTAGTAGGCGAGACCGAGGAATTCGGCCATCAGCGACAGGCCGGGGCCGGAGGTGGCGGTGAAGGACCGGGCGCCGTTCCATGACGCGCCGATGGCGATGCCGATGGCGGCCAGCTCGTCCTCGGCCTGGATGATGGCGAAGCGCTTGCGGCCGGTCTCCGGCTCGATGCGATAGCGGTTGGCGTAGCGCTCGAAGGCCTCGATCACCGAGGTCGAGGGGGTGATCGGATACCAGCCGGCCACCGTCGCTCCGGCATAGATCGCGCCAAGGGCCAGGGCGGAGTTGCCGTCCATCAGGATCGCCTCGCCATTGGCATCCATCCGTGAAACCTTCAGGCCGCAGAAGCCCTCGAAGTGCTCGCCGGCGTAATTGTAGCCGATCTCCAGGGCTTGCAGGTTCGGTTCGGCCAGCTTCGGTTTCTTGGCGAACTGGCTGCTGATGGCGTTGGCGAGCACGGCGTAGTCGATGTCGAGGAGCCGGGCCAGGGCGCCGATATAGATGATGTTCTTCAGCAACTGGCGGAGACGCGGGTCGTCGAAGGCCCTGTTGCAGAGCTCGGTCAGCGGGATGGCGATGACGTTGAGGTCGTCGCGGGTGCAGGCGTCGGGCAGTCGCTTGGTCGAGTCGAAGAGGAAGTAGCCGCCGGGAAGGACGTCGTTGTAGTCCTGGACCAGGGTCTGGCCGTTGACCGCCACAGCCAGGTCGATGCCTTCGCGCCGGGCAAGGTAGCCCTTTGCGCTGACTCGGACCTCGAACCAGGTCGGCAGGCCCTGGATGTTCGAGGGGAAGATGTTCTTCGGGCTGACCGGGATACCCATCCGGAAGATCGCCTGGGCGAAGAGGTTGTTGGCGCTGGCCGATCCGGTGCCGTTGACATTGGCGAAACGGACGACAAAATCATTGGTCTTCTCGATCCTGTTCATATGTCCTCCGCCAGGCCATCGTGATAGGTGAATTTCAGCATCTCCCACGAGGCGGTGGGACAGCGCTCGGCACAGAGGCCGCAGTGCAGGCAGACGTTCTCATCCTTGACCATGACGCGGCCGGTGGGCAGCTCCGGCGAGACGTAGAGCGCCTGGCTGCGGTTTTCCGCCGGGATCTGCAGGCGGCTGCGGAGGTCGTCCTCGTCGCCGTTGTCGATGAAGTTGATGCAGGTCACCGGGCAGATGTCGGCGCAGGCGTCGCACTCAATGCAGGTCTGGTGGATGAAAACCGTCTGCACGTCGCAGTTGAGGCAGCGTCTGGCCTCCCGGTTGCCGCGCTCGCGGTCGAAGCCCAGTTCCACCTCCAGCAGTCTATCCTTCAGCGATTTGACCTTGTCGACCACCGGCACCACCTGGCGTTCGTCGTCGGTGACCTGGCTGTCGTAGATCCAGTCGTGGAAGCCCATCTTCTGTCCCGCCAGGTTGACCCGCGGATGCGGCCGCTGCCGGAGGTCGCGGCCTTCGCAATGCAGGTGGATGGAGATGGCGGCCTGGTGGCCCTGGGCCACGGCGGTGATGACGTTTTTCGGGCCGAAGGCGGCGTCGCCGCCGAAGAAGACCTGGGGCAGCGTCGACTGGTGGGTGACAGCATCGAGCACCGGCAGGCCGCCCCGGCCGAACTCGATGCCGATGTCCCGCTCGATCCACGGGAAGGCGTTCTGCTGTCCGACCGCCAGCAGAACCTCGTCGCAGGGCAGGAAGACCGGCGCCTCGCCGGTGGGGACCAGTCTGCGCCGGCCCTGCTCGTCGACCCGGCCCTCGACCCGCTCGAAGAGCATGCCCAGCAGCTGGCCTTTTTCCACCACGAATTCGAGGGGGGAGAGCCGCTCGTGGATCGGGATGTCCTCATGCAGGGCGTCCTCGATCTCCCAGGAGGAGGCCTTCATCTCGGCCCGGGGGCTGCGGACGACGACCTTGACCTTCTCGCCGCCGAGGCGGCGGGCGGTGCGGCAGCAGTCCATGGCGGTATTGCCGCCGCCGATGACCAGGACCCGCTTGCCGATGCGGTTGATGTGGCGGTACAGGACGGCCGCCAGCCAGTCGATGCCGATATGGATGAAACGGTCTCCTTCAAGGCGTCCGGGCAGATCGGGCAGGTCGCGGCCGCGCGGGGCGCCAGTGCCGACAAAGATCGCGTCATACCCCTTGTCGAGCATCTTCTTCATGCTGCCGACGTAGTGGTTGAAATGGCAGTTGACGCCCATGTCGAGGATGTAGTTGACCTCCTCGTCC